>CANLLM010000148.1 GCA_947491825.1 Bacteroidota bacterium | reverse complement strand
AACTTGGTATCTGGGTTAATACCTGTTATGCTCATTCCTGCTTTTTCAAACTCTTTGGCAAACTTGTTATTAAACTCATAACGGTGGCGATGACGCTCGGTTATTTTTGTTTTCTCGTAGGCTTTGTAAGCCTTACTGTCTTTACTTATCTCGCATACATAAGTACCCAAACGCATGGTTCCGCCTTTAGCAGTAATTTTCTTTTGCTCAGGCATCATATCAATAACAGGATGCTTGGTTTTGGCATTCATCTCGGTACTGTGTGCATCTTTATAACCCAATACATGACGGGCAAATTCTATTACACAGGTTTGCATACCTAAACAAATTCCGAAAAATGGAACTTTATTTTCACGCACATACTTAACAGCAGCAATCTTCCCGTCAATACCTCTATCACCAAAACCAGGGGCAACCAAAATGCCATCCAAATGCCCTAATTTATTTTTAGCATTTTCATCAGTAATTAATTCACTGTGTATGTACTCTAATTTTACCTTACACTCTTTACTTGCACCTGCATGTATAAAAGCTTCGGCAATACTTTTATAGGCATCAGGCAACTCAACATACTTTCCAACTAATCCAATTTTAACTTCGTGTTTAGGATTTTTATGGCGGGTTAAAAAGTTTAACCAACTATCCATGTCGGGTTCATTCTTAGCAGAAAGTTTTAGTTTGGTTAAAACCGTTTTGTCTAGCCTTTCTTTAAGCATGGCCATTGGCACATCATAAATGGTTTGCATATCTAATGCTTCTATAACCGAGTTTGGTGTTACGTTGCAGAATAATGCAATTTTCTTTTTAATATCTTTATTGATGGGGTGCTCGGAACGACAAACCAAAACATCTGGTTGTATTCCCGATTCCAACAATAATTTTACCGAGTGTTGTGTAGGTTTGGTTTTTAATTCGTGTGCTGCACTTAAATAAGGTAGCAAAGTAAGATGCACCACCATACAATCTTCTGGCTTCAATTCCCATTTTAATTGACGAACAGCCTCTATATATGGCAACGATTCAATATCACCAACGGTTCCACCTAATTCGGTTATAATAATTTCGTATTTACCCTTATCACCAATAAGCTTCATTCTACGCTTAATCTCATCAGTAATATGAGGAATTACCTGAACAGTTTTACCTAGGTAAGCACCTTCACGCTCTTTTTCAATTACGTATTGGTAAATGCGTCCGGTGGTAACATTATTTTCTTGCGAGGTAGGTACATTTAAAAAACGCTCATAATGACCTAAATCTAAATCAGTCTCTGCACCATCATCAGTAACAAAACACTCACCGTGCTCATATGGATTTAGTGTTCCGGGATCCACATTAATGTATGGATCAAACTTTTGAATGGTAACAGAGTAGCCACGTGCTTGAAGCAATTTGGCCAGAGATGCGGCAATAATTCCTTTCCCTAAAGAAGAAGTTACACCACCTGTAACGAAAATATATTTTGGATTGTGCGTCATGTTTTTACTGCGAGTTAAAAGCAAAAGCTGGCTTTCAGTTATTGGGTGCGAGGCACTTAACTTGCAAACCATATAGCATTTTTAACTATATGGGATACAAAAGTAACAAATAATTAGTTGCTAAAAAGTATTTAGTTCGTTACTGTTCAAAGTATTTTTCAACACAAACGTGGGTAAGTAGCTAAGCGCTGTTTGGATAGCACTATACAGAAATAAAAAAGGTGCACTTACTGAATAAATTTAGCTAAAACTTTAGCCAAATCATCAGGTGAATCTATGGCAATTGTTTCCATATCCGTTTCCTTCAATATTATTTTATACCCATTTTCAACCCAACGCAATTGCTCTAAACTTTCCGCTTGCTCAAGATTGCTAACACTCAATTGGGTAATTTCGGCCAAAATTTGTTTTCTATAACCATAAATACCAACATGTTTAAAATAGTTAATTTCTATACCTGGATTTCTGCGATAAGGAATAGGTGAACGAGAAAAATAAATGGCTTGGTTAAATTTATTGGCAATCACTTTAACCACATTTGGGTTACGTAATTCATCTTCGCCATTAATTTTTTTAATAAGGGTAGCTATTGGGGTTGATTCATCATTAAAAGCAGACGCCAATAACTCAATTTGTTTTGGATCTATAAAGGGTTCATCACCTTGTATATTAATTACGGCATCACATTTACCATCGTATTTCATTACCACTTCGGCACATCGATCTGTACCACTTTGATGTGTATCAGCTGTCATCATTACTTTCCCGCCAAATGCAACAACATGGTCAGCAATACGTTGGTCGTCTGTTGCTACAATCACATCACTTAATACAGAAGTTTTTACGCACTGCTCATACACCCTTTGTATCATGCTTTTACCACCAATATCAATGAGTGGTTTGCCTGGGAATCGAGTTGATGCATAACGTGCAGGTATAACTCCAATAATGTGTATCATAATGTTTGTTGCTAAAAATGCTTTTCAAAAATAGCTGAAAAAAACGGAAGTCAATTATATTCGCACATGCATGTTTTTTATCAACCCAATTTAAATCAAAACCAAATTTCTCTTAGCGAAGACGAATCGAAACACTGTGTGCGTGTTTTGCGTTTAAAAATTGGTGATGAAGTAGATTTAGCTGATGGCAAAGGCACGCATGCTAAAGCTGTTATTATTGATGATCACCCTAAAAAATGTGTATTACAAATAACACAAAGCACCCTGCACACGCAAGCTGAATCGAGTGGCCGTAATTATTACTTGCATATGGTGGTGGCTCCTACCAAAAATTTTGATCGCATGGAGTGGTTTATCGAAAAAGCCACCGAAGTCGGTTTTGATGAAATTACTTTTATAGAAAGCGAAAATAGTGAACGTGCAAAAGTGAATTTAGAACGATGCGAAAAAATTGCTGTAAGTGCCATGAAACAAAGTAAACAATGGTATTTACCTAAAATAAATGCTCTACAAAAATTTACTGATGTAATTAAACAAGATTTACCAGGCGATAAATTTATGGCTTGGTGCGAGGCTGATGATACTGCGCTCATCAACC
>CANLLM010000147.1 GCA_947491825.1 Bacteroidota bacterium | reverse complement strand
CACGGGTTTGGCAAAAGTGGGGCTTTAGTACTAAGCTGAACATTTGTACTTTCTATTGGCTTTTGTACTAAATTTGAACTTTAGTACTTTCTAAACCCCACCTTCGCCAAGCCCAAAAACGTTAGCAAACATAAAATTATTCGTCAATGTCGAACTTCTTATCTGCTTGTCTTTGAGATGGGGTGAAATAACAAAGACCTTTAATACCTTTACCAACCCACTTCATGAAGTTCTTACCTCTACCCCAATGAAGTCTTTTATCTGCTTTTCGTTTTTTCTTTTCTGATGCCATAATTTTACGATTTGCTAACAAGGTATATACGAAATACCCTATTAAGGTTTGTGCTAAATTTTAAATTTTGTAGTTAGGGTACTTCGTATATACCCAACCGTTAGCAAACATTATTGAACAAACAACTCAAAAAAAAATACAACATGAAAAAAACTTACTTGATTCTTATTTGCTTTTTAGCATCGACAACAGGATTTTCGCAATCCATCAATTTTCAACTTGACACAACTCAGATATTTCAGGATGCTGATGTGGGAGCAATGGCATTTGCTGACGTAGATAATGATGGCGATATGGATTTATTGATAATCGGGAAAGGCGGCCCTATTTTGACCACGCTTTACTTAAATAATGGTAGCGGTAGCTTCACTGCATTATCTAATCCTTCTTTGGTAAATGTTTTTGATGGAGACGTTAAATTTCTTGATGCTGATAACGATGGAGATCTTGATGTATTTATTACTGGTAGCACAAGTTCTCCCTCCAATACTGCTAACCTTTATTTAAACAACGGCATTGGATTTTATACTTTATCAACAGGGAGTAATTTCGAGTTAGTGAGGGCAGGTAAAAATGATATTGGTGATGTAGATGGTGATGGTGATATTGATATCATCACAACCGGGCAAAACCCAAGTGGTAATCCTGTGACTAAATTATACTTAAATAATGGTGCGGGAATTTATAATCCCCAGTCATCTTCTCCATTTACTAATCTTCAATATGGTGCTGCGAGGTTTATTGACATTGATAACGATGGAGACTTAGATCTTCTTTTATGTGGTGTAAACAATACTGGACAGCCAATTACAGAACTATACAGCAACAATGGTTCAGGTGTATTTACCTTAAATACTTCATCAACAATTGATGGTTTTACCAGCTCGGACATTGCAACCGGAGATATTGATAATGATGGTGATATTGATTTCATCATATGTGGACAATCTGGTGCTAATATTGCGACCAAACTTTATCTTAATAATGGTTCGGGTGTTTTTTCAGAACTTACCGGAACTCCATTTGCACCTGTAATGTTTGGCACGGTTAAGTTAGCTGATTTTGATAATGATGGTGACTTGGATGTTTATGTGATGGGGACTGGTCCCGGTGGAGGAAGTGCAGTTATTGCAAAAATCTATGCAAATATGGGATCCAATACTTTTATTGAAGCAGCATCGATTGTTGGGGCTTATTTTTCATCTGCCGCTATTGCGGACGTTAATGGCGATAATAAAGCAGATATAATTCACTCTGGAACTTCATTTACGCTACCTACTCATGCGACAAGACTGTTTTTAAATACATCAACAATTCTTGGAGTTAATCAGTATGAACAAACAAACTTTCCAAGAATTTTTCCAAACCCAACAAATGGCATATTTACACTCAATTTTAACAAAGAAGTTGACGCAACTGTTTTAATTTACGATTCTAGAGGTTCATTAGTTCAAAGTGAGATAATTACAGGACAAACTGGCCAAATTGAATTATTGCATGAAGCAGGTTTATATTTTCTAAAAGTAATAAGTGACAACGCTGAAATGACTTACAGAATTGTCCTTAATAAATAATAACGTTTGCTAACAGCGGTTTGGCGTAATGGCGGGTGCAGTGCTTCGTATGACAGTTTTGTGGTAGGTTCAAGTGCGGTTCTTCGATTGAACTTTTGTGCTAAAAATCCGCCACTACGCCAAGCCGCAAACCGTTAGCAGTAATGGTAGAACGACCCAACCGACAACAATAGACGATGCAGAAAACGACATTTAAAATATCAAAAATGGACTGCCCTTCCGAAGAACAAATGATACGGATGAAACTTGCAGACTTGACAAATATTAACTCGTTGGACTTTGATATTGCAAACAGACAATTGACCGTTTTTCACACTGACAACCACGACCAAATTTTTCAGAGACTTGACAACTTAAAGTTTGACACTTCAATTATTGAAAGCGTTTCGGTTGACAATTTTACTACAAAGACAGACAACGCAGACCAAGAGAAAAAATTACTTAGGCAAGTTTTAGCAATTAATTTTTTCTTTTTTACACTTGAAATTACGACAGGTTTCATTTCAAACTCAATGGGACTTGTTGCCGACAGTTTGGATATGCTTGCCGACAGCATTGTTTACGGACTTGCAATTTTTGCAGTTGGTGGAACAATGACACGAAAGAAAAACATTGCAAAATCAGCAGGTTATTTTCAATTGACACTTGCTGTTTTCGGTTTTATTGAAGTAATCAGACGTTTTATAAGAACAGAAACAATTCCAGCGTTTCAGACAATGATAATTATTTCAATTCTTGCACTAATTGGAAACGGACTTTGTTTGTATTTACTACAAAAAAGTAAAAGTGAAGAAGCTCATATGCAAGCAAGTATGATTTTCACCTCAAATGACGTTATTGTAAATTTGGGAGTAATTTTAGCAGGAGGACTTGTTTATTTGACAAACTCAAAATATCCTGACCTTATTGTTGGAACAATTGTGTTTTTTATAGTCGGACAAGGAGCATTTAAAATCTTAAAACTTTCAAAATGACGAACGAAAAAAACCACTACTGCTAACATGGGTTTGGCAAAAGTGGGGCTTTAGTACTAGGCTGAACATTTGTACTTTCTATTAGCTTTTGTACTAAATTTGAACTTTGGTACTTTCTAAACCCCAACTTCGCCAAGCCCAAAAACGTTATGCCTCATGCCACGAAACGTCAAAACAGTAATAAAATAAATAAAACTCATGAATAGAATAATACTTTCAATTTTGACCATGATTCCATTTTTAGGTTTCGGACAGAGTTATACATCTT
>CANLLM010000146.1 GCA_947491825.1 Bacteroidota bacterium | reverse complement strand
ATGATTTTTGCTTCGGTACTTAAAGCACGTGGTTACGATAACTTAATTAATGTGCAGGGCGGATTTACTGCAATTAAAAATTCGGGTGCATTTCCTGTAACAGATTATGTTTGTCCTAGTACCATGTTATAATGAAAACATTTATCAAAAAACACAATAGAACTTTACTTGGCGGTTTAATTGGTGCTGCTTTAGGCTATGCATACTATTATTTTATAGGATGTAGCAACGGCACTTGTGCCATCACGTCAAACCCAATAAACAGCACCCTATATGGTACTTTAATGGGAGGTTTTTTAGGTAACTCTTTTAAAAACGAATCACAAACAAAAACAAGCAAATAACATGAAACCAAATACCGTAATTGATGTGCGCTCGCCTGAAGAATATATGGGCGGACACGTTGCAGGAAGTTTAAACATTCCTTTACAGGACATCACCAACCATGTAGAAGAAATAAAAGCCATGCCTAAGCCCATTATGTTATGTTGTGCAAGTGGTAACAGAAGTGGACAGGCAACTGCATACCTGAAAAGTATAGGTATTGATTGCCAAAATGGTGGAAGTTGGTTTGATGTAAACTATTTAATAAACAACTAAAAATATGATTAATTTACTAAAGAAGATTTTTAACTTGGGACCTAAGGTTGATTATAATGAACTTATAGCATCGGGTGCAATTATTGTTGATGTGAGAACCAAGGTGGAATTTGAATCGGGGCATATTAAAGGTGCCGTAAATGTGCCCTTACAAAGCTTGGAACAACATTTAGGTAAGCTCAAAAAAGACAAACCGCTTATTACTTGTTGTGCAAGTGGCATGCGCAGTTCATCAGCCCGCGGATTTTTAAAATCTAAAGGTTATGAAGTATACAATGGTGGTGGTTGGATGAGTTTAAAAAGCAAAATAGGTAAATAATGAAAGAACGAATATTAACTGGTTGGACTTTTATGCGTGCCCTTTATTTGGTTATGGGCGTTACACTTATTATTCAGGCTATAGTGGCCAAACAATACATGTTAGTAGCATTAGGTGGATACTTTGCAGCCATGTCGGTTTTTGGTATTGGATGTGCAGGCGGAGGATGCGCTGTGCCGCCATCATCAAAAAAGCAAACGCCTTATACCGAAGATGTAACTTTTGAAGAAGTTAAATAAAAAGAACACATACCATGAGCAACGCTTTTAGTGAAATTATTGCAGGAACTAAACCTGTTTTGGTTGATTTTTCGGCCGAGTGGTGCGGACCATGCAAGATGATGAAACCCATTTTAGATGAATTAAAATCCATGATTGGGGATGATGCAAAAAATTTAAAAGTTGATGTAGATAAAAACCCCGCAGTTGCACAACACTTCCAAATACAAGGTGTGCCAACACTTATTTTGTTTAAAAACGGACAAGTACTTTGGCGACAATCAGGAGTGATGCAAGCAGGCGCATTGCAACAAATCATCAACCAACATAAATAAGAAATAACAAATCCCATCCAATAAAACGGATGGGATTTTTAGTTGGTGTTGTATAGTTGATATTGTCTATAATGAAATCAAGTCTTGTGAACAATACATTTCAAAACAAATTACTGTACCCTCACAATCTCGTATGCAGGGCTACCTTTATTACCGCGGGTATCATAAAAATCAATAAAGCGTAGCTTAAATAATTTATCTGTGTTACCGTTTGTTTTTTCTTTTATAAAATAGGTAACATAATTCCTGGTGCGGTAAGTAACGCCTGTACCACCAAACATGGGTACTTTCCAATCAAAACCTATTACATCGCGGTTGTTGCTAAAATGTTGCAAGCTAAAATGTTGAGGACCTATTTCTTCAAACGTAAATGTGTTTGCACTATCTAAAGCTACTTGTATATTTTTGGTGTTAATAAAAGTCCCTACTACAGAGTATAAAAGAGGTGGATTAAACTCATAATAAACCGAACGGTAATTTAAAAAACACAAATCCCAATCAGATTTTGGTGGTTCAAAATCTAATGCGCTACCACCATTGGCAAACGTAAAATAAGTAAGCAACTTACTTTGATTTTTAATAATGGTGTGGTTGGTTATTTGTTGTCCGTAGCGGTTTGCTGTTTGTATTAAAAAAGAGTCGTTGTTGCACAACAAAAGTTTAAACTGAAAATAACGCTCGTTTGGCGAAACCAAACTACCCCTGTCAATTAAATAAACACTATCGTTACTTATGCCGTTGCTAAACCCATTTTTAAGCGCTAAAGAATCTCTCATGCCATTAGCCGCATCCCAATTCCATTTAAGCAAATTCGGTTGAATGGTATTTGCAAAATTACCCTTACCAATTGTTGTTACCAAAACCCCTGCTGCACCACCGTTTAAGTATATACTGTTTGATTGTGCATCACAATCAAAAGCTAAATCCCATGAGTTTACTTTTAAACTGTTTACATAACCCGATTCTAAATCAACATAAATTTGGTTGCTGTAATCGCTACCCATTTCGTAGCTGTATTTTTGGCCAATTGCTTTAGGTAAAACCACAGGCGTTTCGGGTTGCTCGCACGAAGCCAAAAGAAGCAAACCTATTAATGCAATAATCGTATGTAACCTAAATTTCATTACTGCTTTATTTGGTTAATGGAGTATCTAATTGAAAAAAACAAGGTTCTTCCCATAGCAACCATTGCATTGTTTGACGAACTCTGATGAACACCACCTATAATACTTGCACGCACATTTCTTACATCTAAAATATTTTTTACACCTAAAGTAGTGTTCAATCTTTTCTTAAAAAATGGTTGCGATAGGCTTGCATCCAATACATTAAATGCATTGATGTAACCCAACATTACTTCGTTGTTCGTGTAGTTATATTGATAGGCTTGAAGTTTGCCATTATACTTATAAAAAAAAGCCAACGAAGTATTCTTTTTAGGATGTGTAGCAGTAAAATTAACACGCACCTCATTACTGGTATAAAATTTATCATCTGGTGTGTAACTGTTGTTTCTTCCTGTTGCGGCATATCCAGCTTGTATACCATACACGGGTGTTTTATACTCCATATTAAAGTTTATGCCCCTGCTGGTGAACTCGCCCACGTTAATGTATGTGGCTGCTATGGTTTGTGCATTTACCATAGCCAAATCAATCAT
>CANLLM010000145.1 GCA_947491825.1 Bacteroidota bacterium | reverse complement strand
TGAGCATTACCTCAACCCCAATATTTTTATACGCAGTATGGCCAGCAGAGGTAGTTTGGGTGGATTAGCACCTAAAATATTTGAGGTGGCAGATATCATAAAAGCATCGGGGTTTGATTATATTATTATTGAAACAGTTGGTGTTGGACAAAGCGAAGTAGAGATAGCAGCTCTTGCTGATACAACAGTTTTAGCCCTTGTACCCGAGGCAGGTGATGATATTCAAACGATTAAAAGCGGGGTAATGGAAATTGCCGATGTGTTTGTATTAAACAAAGCAGATCGTGATGGTGCAAGTACCTTTGTAAAAAACCTAACCTTATTGGCCCATACCAATGCACGCGATGGATGGGAGGCCCCTGTGATTAAAACGGTAGCTACAAAAAACGAGGGCTTAGTTGAGTTGTTAGATGCGATAGAAAAGCACCACCAACACGGATTTAATAGCCATAAAAAAGCACATTTAATGACCGAAAAAGCCATGATGTTGATACGTAATTTGCGTACTAAAGATATTTCATTTGAAACCATTGAACAAGAATTGCAGCAATTAATGATTGATAAAAACTTTAATCTCTATCAGTATGTTTCTAAATTTGTTTAGAAGCTATTATTAAACATGAATATTTGTATCATATCGGGTTCGGCAAGGGCCAATAATAACACCTTAAGGGTGGCAAAAGCAATTTCACAAAGGTTAATTGCTATAGGGCATCAGGTTTCGTTAATTGATTTTATAGGTTACGATATACCACTTGTTAATCAAGGTGAAATAAAGACAGAAAACTTTACTCCGTTTCAACAAAGTATAGTTGATGGTATGCTGAATGCTAATTCTATAATTGTAATAACACCAGAATACAATTGGAGTACCACACCCGAAATTTTAAACTGGCTACACCGTTTTGGTGATAAAAAATTTGCTAACTTATTTAACGAAAAAGTCTTTTCCACGGTTGGAGTATCTACCGGAAAAGGTGGAAAAGCACCTGCCATACACTTACATAGCATCTTAAATAAAATCATCAGCTTTACTGATTTAAATAGTGTGGTTTCTCCTAAAATTTTCGAATCGCATTATACCAAAGAAGTATTAGACGAGCATGGGGCATCATTAGGAAATGATATGTTTGATGCTGGCTTAAACGACTTTATTCATTACACTTTGCGCGTAACGCAAAGGTGGGTAAGATAAGTTACAGCCTGCTCGATCCCAGTGGTTACCAAAGCGTCAGTGTTTGCCCCGAGTACTCGGGGTATCGAAACGAAGTTCAGCGAAGTTAAAGTATGATTATATTAAACAATCCGCCTCTCGATAAGACCCGAGTACTCGGGTCACTCGAGGTGGCTGAGATTTCCATTTGATAAGTTACAGCCTCATTTAACAATCATTGTATTTATCGTTTAGCCCTTAATTCTTCTTCACCCAATTTATGCTCCCATTTTAATGCACCATTTTTATCAAAGCATTGCATATTTAAAATTCGTTTACCACGGCCTCCGGTTATGCTTATGTTACAAAAGTTATTATCCATTACTAATGTATTAGCTACACGCATGGGGTTATTAAACTCGGGGCTTTTACTTAAATCACTTGCACGGCTGCTTATGGCACTGCTCGTTAAATCATACAACGCATATCCAAGGCTGGTTTCAACTGTTGTGTTTTTAATCAGTTCGGTGTGATGCCTATCGCCAGTTAAAAAAATCACCCCACTAATTTTATTTACTACTATAAAATTAATGATGCGTTCGCGTTCTTTTTTATAAAAATTGTAGCTTTCTTTATCTGTGTTTTCATTTAAAAATTGGCCGCCAATTGCAATAAATTTAAATGGTGCGCGGCTATAGATCAAGTTGTTAAATAACCATTGTATTTGCTGTTCGCCAAGCTGTGTTTTATTAGGGTTTAATGAGTCGTTTAAAAACTGATAATCTCTGAAATAACGATCGTCAAGCATAAAAAAATCAGCATCGCTAAAACTAAACATACTATAAACACCTTGGTTGTTTTCGCCATAAGTTTTATTGGCCCAATAATTTTTAAATAGACTTAAAGTGGTTTCTTTTAATGGGTATGTTTTACATGCATCATTACTCCCAAAATCATGGTCATCCCAAGTTGCATAATGGTTACGTGATGCCAAAAATGGTTGTAAGTTTTTATCTGCACGTGTGTGTTGGTATCTGTAATGTAATCCGCTAGCGCTGCCATAATCCGCTTCACGCGTATAGGTATTATCACCCAACCACAACATAAAATCACTTGGCTTTTCATTCATTTTCAGGAATATGTCAGTACCTTGTCCATAAGGTTTCCCCGGTCTATCGTATGTGCTATCGTTCACATATAAACAACTGCCCACTAAAAAATTAAAATCGGGTGCGTTGGTTCTCCACTCCCACAAAGGTTTGGTTTTAAAAGTGAGTGGATATGGAAAATTAGCTACTTTACCATCTAATAAAATTTGGTAATTATACGTTTTACCCATAGCTAAATCGCCAATTATAAAATGGTGGTTTGTTATTTGGCAATTGTCAACGGTTTTGGTTAGGGTTGATGCATTTTTAGCATCATCGTTTGCTATCCAATATTGTAGGCTTACTTTTTTAGCACATTGGGTTTGGAGCCAAATGGCCGTTTCTTTATGTTCTATATACCCTGGCATTGGCCCTGCTAAAATGGTTGGCTTTTGGGCAAAAGATACCAAAACTAAAAAGGTAAAAACAGAAAGCAAAATTGATTTTAAGATAACCATATGGATATGATTTTTATCATTAGTAAAGGTACAAAGGTTACTAAAGGAAAACGAAGATACCGCCTTGCTTTGTTAGTTAATTGTAAATCAATACAATAAAAATTTTATTGACAAAAAAAACCAAACTTGTAAAAAACTTGTTGCTAGTGCTATAAAATCACTTATATTTCACCAAATTTGCATCCCTTTAATTTAATATTAAGGATTAACATCCAACAATGAGACAGTTAAAAATTAGTAAGCAGTTTACCAACCGTGAGAGTAAATCGCTAGACAAGTACCTGAACGAAATTAGTAAAGTTTCCATGATTGATGCCCAAGAGGAAGTGGAACTTGCACGTAGAATACGTGAAGGAGATCAGGTAGCACTAGAACGATTGGTAAATGCAAATCTTCGTTTCGTGGTTTCGGTAT
>CANLLM010000144.1 GCA_947491825.1 Bacteroidota bacterium | reverse complement strand
TTGAAATTAAAGTAATGAACCAAATAGGAAGCGAGGCACGCTATATTGACCCTAATAGTGTGGTGGCCAACCCAAATAATACCTTTACCTATTCAAGCAAAAAATCAAACACAAATATGATTGTACCGCAGTTAACCTTGTCGTTGCATTTTTAAAACAAAACAGCCCACTATAAATATAGCAGGCTGTTCAAGTTTAATTTCAAATAGTATTTTATTTTATTTCTATTGTTCTTGATTTTTTAATGGTAATCGGACCTATTTTTTTGATGGTGGTATTAACCTTGGTCTTTTTATCTTTTGATGTGCTATCGGTTATGCTTTCTTCAATTTCAATTTTGGTATCGGCTGTCCAATTGCTTCTATCGCAGGTTAAACAATCCACACCCTCATCAGTTACTTTTAAATACACGTAAGATGTTTCCTCTATATCATCAACTGCATTCTCTATGTCTTCGTTTTTTATCATCTCCAACGCATCGTATTTTACTTTTAAAACTGTGCCAATAGGTATCCATAAACCAAGGGTTAATTCTTGGTTTTTAAATGGCTGATTAGCTAATCCAACACCGTTATCTAATATTACCATGCTGCTATCCACCACCAAATTTAATGATGCTTTTCGGGCCAAGTCCTCAGCTTCTTCTTGCGTTTTACCCCACGATTCACGTTTTAACTTAACCTGCATTAAGTTATTTCTAGATGGGTTTATGGTGATGCGTGGTTCTTTAAACAACAACATGTCGTTTTGTATTTTCCACGATACTTCTCCATCCTTTAAATGAAAATCAAATTCATCCACATCATCATCTAAAAAAGCAGGGTTTAATTTAATCAATAAGGTATCGTTAACTGCTAATTCTTGTTCGTTGGTAATTAACACTACTTCGTGTTTAATTTCACTTCTATACATCAACAATGCTACAATGCTTGATGCTATACCTCCAAAAAATAGTATGGTGGTAATTACCGAAACATACCTCACTTTTTTATGTGTAATGAGTTGAAAAGCCAAGGCTGCAAATCCTAACACAACAGAAAAAACAATGGCATTGATGCCCCATTTGGCCAGCATTAAAATGGTATCGTTAATGGTGATGGTGCGCACAAATTCAGAAAAATCGCCACTGCCACCTATACCAAAAGTTAATACCAAAAATAAAATACTACCTGGCAATACAATTGTAAACAACACCAATAAACCAACCATAATGGTAACTACTTTTAACAAGTTTTTAAGAACAGGACTAGTGGTTGCTTTTTGTGTAAGGTTTGATGTTGCGTTGCGAAATTCACGTTCAATATTATTGATGTCGATATTGCTGCCGCGCATTTGCAATTTTTCGGTTGCAGTTTTAGCTTCAGGAATGATTAACCATAAAATAACGTATGCCAATAAACCTGTACCAAAAGCAAAAAACGAAATGATAAATACCACACGCATCACCACTTCACTCACGCCTAAATACGAACCAATACCTGAGCATACACCACCAATCATTTTATCATCGGTATTGCGAAATAATTTACGCGAACTTGTTCCTGAAAATTGAGGTAACTCATTAGGTGTAGCTTCGGGCATAATTACCCAAAGTATTAAATACAACAACAAACCCGAGCCAAAAACAAAGAATGAAATTAAAAATCCAGCACGCGCAATAATCGGATCTATGTTTAAAAAATTACCCAATCCACCACACACACCACTAATTACTTTGTTGTGTGGATCACGTTTTAATTTTTTAGGTACAACAGTATTTTGCGTATTGTTTTGGCTTGATGATTGAGTTGATGATTGGGTTTCCTCCTCGCCTTCCATTTGCCAAGGATTACCCATCACCGCAATAACATCAGCCACATCTTTAGGTAAAATTACCGTGTAGTTATCCGTAAGTTTTAGCTGTAACAACTCAGCTATACGCGTCTCAATGTCTGATATAATTTCGGCCGAACCTTCGGTACCCGAAAAGTGTTTATGTAAAGCATCAATGTATTGTTTTAACTGCTCGTATGCAACCTCATCAATACTTATAATGATGCCGTTTAAGTTAATGTTTACTACCTTATTCATAGGTTTATGCTAATTAAGGGTTTGATTTTTTTGAATAATTTGTTTTACCGAGCCGGTTAGTTCGTTCCAGGTTAATTCCAACTCGTTTAAAAAAGTGTTACCCTCGGGCGTTAGTTGAAAATACTTACGTGGTGGCCCCGACTTTGATTCAATCCATTGGTAACTTAATAAACCTTCGTTTTTAAGTCGTGTTAGCAATGGATACAAAGTACCCTCTACTACAATTAACTGAGCCTGTTTAAGTTCATCCAAAATATCGGAAGCATAAACTTCACCCCGTTTAATAATGGCCAAAATGCAGTATTCTAAAATACCTTTTTTCATCTGGGCCTTCGAGTTTTCTACGTTCATGTTATGTTTTATTTAGGCTTACTTTATTTTTAAATTTTATGTGGCTCTCACTTCGTAGCTTTAGCTGGAACAGAAGTGAATCAACCTAACTCCGGTTCTCGATACTCGCACTCACGCACACCCAACCCAAAGCGAACTCGAACAGGCTGTTACTTCAATCTATCTATCAACTATTCAACCAATCAACCAATCAACTATTCCTCAACCACCCAACAAAGGTAAATAAATCACAAGGTACTATGCTATACAAAGTACCTAATATAAAACTATAATACTGATTACCAATCATATTATTTTTATAAAACTTGCCAGTTATTAAAATTAAGCCCTCATTTTTGTAACATGTACCTAAGTAACCTGCAAAAAGTTTTACAACAAAACGGTTGGTTTTATTGGCCCTATTTCGTGCTGGTAAGTGTAGCGGCTGTAATTCAGGCCACTTACCACCAATTTGATATCAGTTTATGGGTAAACAGCCACCACCATGCTGCTCTTGATTTTATATTTAAGCACCTTACCCACCTTGGCGATGGCTTGTTTGCTGCTGTGGTGTGTGGCATTATTTTAGCGTTTTACCGTACCTATTTTTGGAGCAGCATATTTTGCGTGTATGTTCCAGCTATAATTACCCAAATTTTAAAACGGCTTGTATTTGCAAATCACTTACGCCCCGCTGCAAAAATGAGTGCATACACCCAATTGCATTTTGTTGAAGGAATTACAATACATACACAAAACAGCTTTCCCTCTGGGCATAGTACGGGTGCATTT
>CANLLM010000143.1 GCA_947491825.1 Bacteroidota bacterium | reverse complement strand
GCTTTTAATCCCATGCTCCAGCTTAAATGGTAACATTCTTTAATTTCTTCAACATTAGCTTCATTAGGCAGGTTGATTGTTTTTGAGATTGCACCTGATAAGAAAGGTTGTGCTGCAGCCATCATTCTGATGTGGCCAGTGGCAGCAATGTATCGCACACCGATGTTTCCACATTTGTTGGCACAATCAAACACCGCTAAGTGTTCATCTTTTAATGCAGGAGCACCTTCTATCGTCATTGTTCCGCATACGTAATTGTTTGCTTCTTCGATTTCAGCACGGGTAAATCCTAATTTACGCAACAAGTTAAATTTAGGACCGTTATATTCTTCAGGTATAAAGCCTAAACGTTGCATGCACTCTTCACCTAATGTCCAATGGTTAAATGCAAAACCAATTTCAAATGCACCCGATGCTGCTTTGTCTAATTTAGCAATTTCTTCTGCCGTAAATCCACGGAAAGCTAAACTCTCTGGGTTAATGTGTGGTGCACCAGTTAAGGTAGCGTGGCCAATAGCATATTTGATAATGGCATCACTTTCTTTGGCCGTATAACCTAAATTTTTTAATGACGCAGGTACAGATTGGTTGATGATTTTAAAGTATCCACCACCTGATAATTTTTTGAATTTAACCAATGCAAAATCTGGCTCAATACCTGTTGTATCGCAATCCATTACTAAACCAATGGTTCCAGTTGGCGCAATTACCGTTGTTTGTGCATTGCGATAACCATGTTTTTCACCTAATTGTACTGCGTTATCCCACGAAGTGCAAGCAGCACTAAGCAAATAATCAGGACAATACTTAGGATCAATTCCAACAGGTCTAATGGTTAAACCTTCGTATGCATCTGTTGCATTATAAGCAGCATAGCGGTGGTTACGCATTACACGTAACATGTGTGTTTTGTTCTCTTCGTATTTAGCAAATGGACCTAAATGTGCAGCCATCTCGGCCGAAGTACTATATGCTGTACCGGTTAAGATAGCCGTAATAGCACCACAAATTGCAAATGCTTTAGGTGAATCGTAAGGAATACCTGCTACCATTAAAGCAGTACCTAGATTAGCATATCCTAAACCTAATGTGCGGTACTCGTATGATAGTTGGGCTACTTCTTGTGATGGGAATTGTGCCATCAACACAGAAACTTCTAATACAATTGTCCATATGCGTGAAGCATGTTCAATACCTTTAACATCAAACTCGCTGGTTTCAGGATTGAAGAAACGCATTAAATTTAATGAAGCTAAGTTACACGCTGTATTATCCAAAAACATGTACTCAGAACAAGGATTAGATGCATTGATGGTTCCACCTTCAGGACAAGTGTGCCATTCGTTAATGGTAGAATCATATTGTAGACCTGGATCGGCACAAGCCCATGCTGCATCACCAATCATATCCCACAATTCTTTTGCAGGAATAGATTTCATGATGTCGCCTTTTGCGCGTCCAACTAAATCCCAACTTTTACCTTCTTCTAACGCTTTAAAAAATGCATGAGGTATACGAACTGAATTGTTTGAATTTTGACCCGAAACAGTTGCATAAGCTTCACCTTCGTAATCGCTAGGATATCCAGCAGCTATTAATGCAGCTACTTTTTTCTCTTCGTTCTTTTTCCAATTTATAAACTCAACAATCTCTGGATGATCTAAATCTAAGCACACCATTTTAGCAGCACGTCTGGTTGTTCCTCCAGATTTAATTGCACCTGCAGCACGATCGCCAATTTTCAAGAAACTCATTAAACCCGATGAAGTTCCGCCACCCGAAAGTTTTTCCCCTGCACCACGCACGCGGCTAAAGTTTGTTCCAACACCAGAGCCATATTTAAAGATACGTGCCTCACGTACCCAAAGATCCATGATACCACCCTCATTTACCAAGTCATCATTTACAGATAATATAAAACAAGCGTGAGGTTGTGGACGTTCATATGCAGAAGTAGATCTCTCTAATTTGCCCGAATTAGGATTTACAAAATAATGCCCTTGAGGTTTACCGGTGATGCCGTATGAGTTGTGCAAACCCGTGTTAAACCATTGAGGAGAGTTTGGTGCAGCGTACTGACCAATAATCATAAATACCAACTCATCATAAAACTTATTTGCATCTTCTGCAGAAGCAAAATAACCGTAATTTTCAGCCCACGATTTCCAGCAATGTGCCATACGATGTGCTACTTGCTTGATAGAGTTTTCGCTACCGCTTGAACCATCAGGCATCGGAACACCTGCTTTACGGAAATACTTTTGTGCTAAAACATCAGTAGCTACTTGGCTCCAAAATTTTGGAACTTCTACGTTGTTTAGCTCAAATACTTTTTCTCCGTTCGGATTTTTAATTACAGAGGTGCGGCTGTCGTATTCAAACAAATCGAATGCGCTTACGCCATCCTTAGTAAAGAAGCGATCCACGCGGAGGCCTCTTTGCTCGGTTTTTTTAGGTGATTTGGTGCTCATGTTATTGGAACAAATTTTTGGATTTATATGTTTTAAAAGTAACCCCGTTTTTTTTAGGGGGTTTTTCATCAAAAATGGTCTAGAATATGTTTCCAATCAAACTGCATTTTCCACATAAACAATTTTGCCAACATTCCACAAGCATACTACGTAAGGGTTAAGGTATGTGCATAACCAAATTATTAACACTAAATTAGCTGATTTTATTGATTTCTCTTGCATAGTTAATTACCTACTGATGAGCTCATTTGTTTTTAAAAATAGACAGTGAGGCACTTACAGAATTACCATAAACGTAATACCCTTATGCAGTAAGCTTTTGCAGGTATTTGGATAACCATATATCACTAAAAACAAGAATTTAGCTCAACAATTTAGTAAAAAGTACTTTATTTGTAAGGATACGTAAAACGATAATGTTTACGCGTAATTAATAGCTTGAAAAACCTAGTACTACATACCCTTAAGAACAACATTGCCAATAACCAAAAACATTTGGCTGTATTGATAGATCCTGATAGCATTGAAAGTGAATCGCAATTGGTTAATATCTGCCAACACAGCAATGCGTCTTCAATTGATTTTATATTGGTTGGTGGTAGCTTAATTACCAATGGGTTTTTTGATAAGTGCATTCAAATTATCAAACAACATACACAAATTCCTGTGGTACTTTTCCCGGGCAATATCATGCAAGTGAATAAAGATGCTGATGCAATATTGTTGTTGTCTTTGATAAGCGGGCGTAATCCTGATTTATTAATTGGCAAACATGTATTGGCTGCACCTATGCTTAAAAAAAGTGGTTTAGAAATTATTCCTACTGGATACATGCTTATTGATGGTGGTAATATTACATCTGTAAGTTACATGAGTAACACCAC
>CANLLM010000142.1 GCA_947491825.1 Bacteroidota bacterium | reverse complement strand
GGTACAATCATATTTGTGTTTGATTTTTTGCTTGAATAGGTAAAGGTATTATTTGGGTTGGCCACCACACTATTAGGGTCAATATAGCGTGCCTCGCTTCCTATTTGGTTCATTACTTTAATTTCAATACGCAGGGCCTCATGACCAAATCCAATACCTCCTCCATAACCAAAATACGAAGTAAACGAACCACTTATATTATCGCTCACATCAGTAGGAGCATATTGTTGGTCGTTAGAGAATTCTGCTGTGTATATAATTTTCTGTACCCCTTCAAAGTACCTAAAGCCTGCTTGATAAGCTATAAAGGGATAAATTTTGGTTTCGAAAAACTCAATCTTACCTTGATAACCAAAACTGAAAGCACCTGTATTTAGTTTGTATTCCACATCAAATTTTCTGTTATTGATTGTTGTTTCAGAGTGAGAAGAGGTGCGAGAAAACCACATGTAATCAAACTGCATACCTAAAACATAAGGGCGTATCAAACTTGGGTTAACAGATGATGAAAATGGATTATACAACACACCTCCACCCAAACCAATACCCAACATGTCGTCACTTAACGATTTAAACTGACCATGTGGTAAGCCAACTGGTATATAAGCCTCTACTATTAATTTAGATTGCATACTAATATCTGTATTCAACTCTTGTTTACTTACATCTATTGGTACTGATGGCTTTGGTGTATTACCATTGTATGGTACAGTAAGTATATCGTTGTTTTGCGCAAGTGCTATGTTGCCAAAAACAAGAATAAAAATAAAGGATAAAAATTTCATATGGTTTAGGTTTGATGCACAGTTTTTTTACAAATTATGCCAAAAAATTCATCACTTCCTCAATTACTTTTTTAGGTTTATCGGCATGCAGCCAATGACCTGCATCTTCAACCGTAACCAATTTGTAGTGCGGAAACAATTTATGTATAGCAGGTAAATCTTTTTCTTGCACATACAGCGAGTTGCCACCTCTAATAAACATGGCATCACCACTAAAATGATTCATTGAATAAATTTCCTGCAAAATGTTCACATAATCACGTTTAAGCACATCTACATTAAACTTCCAATTATAATGAGATTCGTCTGCACGATCAAGGCCTTTCATGATAAACTGTCGTGTACCAAAATCGCCTAAGTATTGTGCCATGGCTTGCTCTACATCTTTACGTGTTTGCGCTTTGCTTAAATCAACATTGTTAATGGCTTTAAAAACATCATCGTGTGCACCATTGCGGTAGGGGCGAGGAGCCATATCAGCTACAATTAATTTATCTGTTAACTCAGGATAAGTTAAAGCAAATTGCATAGCCACTTTGCCTCCCATACTATGGCCTAATAATGTTGTTTTTGTAATGTGGTGTTGTTCCATAAAATCCTTCACATCACCCACCATTAAAGGAATACTGTGTGCCGATGTATGTGGCGATTTACCATGGTTCCTTTGATCCACTACAAAAACATGTAAACCATGGTTTCCCCATTCTGTGGCTAGGGTGTGCCAATTGTCCAAAGAGCCTAAAAAGCCATGTAAAATTATTAAGTATTTTTCTCCGCTGCCGTATTCTTTATAGTTTAATGTAATCATGTTAAAATCTGTTTGTGCTAATTTCGTTATCAATAACTGTATTATTTAATATAAAATCGGCCATTATTTTACTAAAGTATGGCGCTATTAAAACACCTTTACTTCCAAGTCCGTTAAACAAATACATGTTCTGTTCTTGTTCATGTTTTCCCAAAATGGGCCTGCGGTCTTTGGTGGTTGGTCTTATACCTACTACGTGTTCCAATACCTCATAACTTCCATCAATTAAAACATCCGTTTTGTCTTTTAGTTCTGCAAAACCTTTAGGAGTAGGAGTGATATCGTCATTATCCCATTTGTAAGTAGCACCCACTTTAAACACATCATCAAACAAATTAACAGCATAAGCGCCACGCTTGTATATTTTTTGGTTGTTTAAAGTAGGGGTTTTTATTTTAAACACATCGCCTTTGTTATCAATTACGGGTATGTGTTTAAAGTATGGGTTGTATTTGTTTTGATAGCCTTGACAAAATACCACACTGTTAGCTGTATAGTTTTTGTAATGCCATTTATGGTCGTGATAAGTTAACGCACTAAAATCAAATTGTTCTTGTAAAAAGCTGTTTAAGTGAGTGAGGTACTTTTTAAAAGCTTCGGTAAATAACAGCGTATTTAACCAGCCGCTATGAGTAATTTCAACTGCACCAAAAGGAGCATTTAAGCCTTGGTGAGGCGTTGTTTCGGTAATAACATACTTGTTAATTTTATCATTTAACGCACTGTAAAAATCGTTTTGCTCTTTAATGCTAGCAAAACTCATTTGTATATTCATGTCGTTTAAAAATTGCATATCAAGTAGGTTTTCGAGTTCTTTGTAAGTAGCTATTACCTCTGGGTACAAGGTGTCTACCATCCACGATTTTACCATGCGTTTGCCACTAATGGGTGTAAACATGCCTGCTGCAATGCGCGATGAAGAATGAACATTGCCATTGTCTATTACCAATACCTGTTGGTTTAGTTTTATCAATTGGTGAGCAAGTAAACTGCCCGCTAAACCTTGTCCTACAATAATTTGTTGGTAATGCATGTTATTAAATGTACCCGTTTAGCCTTTAATGCGGTAAAATAGAAAAGCATGGTTTAGCTATCACTTTTATTTATTAGCACGTTGGTGGTGCAAATGTATAAAATTGCTATTCCTTTTTTTCATCAATAGCCTTCAATCTTATAATTTAATTATGAATGCTTTACCTTTTTAATAGAAGGTTTTTTATTGTTTTAAAATAAACTAAAAAGAGATTATGGTATTTTGGGCATGCAACGTTTTATGGCTTGGCGAAGATTGCGGATTTCTAATAAAGATATTCATACGATGAACGAATGTTTTTGCCACCACAAAACTTCATTTAACCACTGAACCGCTAATTTTTTGTAGGTGCTGTTATGGGCTGTTATTCTTTATTCTCCAATATTTCTAATAGTTTTTGGTTCAAGTACAGTTTCTCTTTTCCCACTTTTTCTGATTTTAAAAAGCCGTTTTCTTCTAACGCTATCAAATAATTTCCAACGGTCTTTAAGTTTCCAATATTTTCTTCAATCAAGTGTTGGCGTTTGGTATATGGTAAACGAAATAAAATTTCAATCAAGTCTTTAGAATAAACTTTTGGCAACTTCTTTTTGATTTCGGTTGCAGTTTCTTCCATGGCTACTGTGATTTTATTTAGTCTCTTTAATCCTTTATTTGCAGTTTCTTCAATCATATCCAACATAAACAAGATGTAGTCTTCCCATTCGTTTTTTTCAGTTACGTCTTTTAAGCACCTATAATATTCAATTTTGTTTTTATTGATATATTCACTCAAATAAATTGCTT
>CANLLM010000141.1 GCA_947491825.1 Bacteroidota bacterium | reverse complement strand
GGGCGAAATTGAACCCACCACTGGTAATGTATCTATGACACCAGGTGAACGCATGAGTGTACTTTCTCAAAACCACTTTGCTTTCGATAACTACCCGGTATTGCAAACCGTTATTATGGGTAACAAAAAACTTTTGGAGGTAATGCTAGAAAAAGATGCATTATACGCAAAGGCGGATTTTACCGATGCTGACGGTGAGCGCGCAGGTGTATTGGAAGGCATATTTGCCGATATGGAAGGTTGGAATGCAGAAAGTGATGCTGCTGAATTATTGAGCAGCTTAGGTGTAAAAGAGGAGCTACATAGCATGTTGATGAGTGAACTGAGCGGTAAAGAAAAAGTGCGTGTATTGTTAGCTCAAGCTTTATTTGGTAATCCTGATATATTATTATTAGATGAACCAACCAACGATTTAGACGTAGAAACAATTGGGTGGCTAGAAAACTTCTTAGCTGATTTTCAAAATACGGTAATTGTAGTAAGTCATGATAGGCATTTTTTAGATGCCGTTTGCACCCATGTAGCTGATATTGATTTTGGCAAAGTTCAGCTATTCACTGGTAATTACTCATTTTGGTATGAGAGTAGCCAGTTAGCCTTGCGCCAACGTTCTGATCAAAACAAAAAAGTAGAAGATAAACGTAAGGAATTACAAGAGTTTATCGAGCGTTTTAGTGCAAATGCATCTAAGAGCAGACAAGCAACCAGCCGTAAAAAATTATTAGAAAAACTAAATGTTGATGAAATAAGACCATCAACACGTAAATACCCCGCGATTATTTTTAAAGCCGACCGCGATTGTGGTGACCAAATTTTAAATGTAGAACACCTAAGTAAGAAAGCTCCTGATGGAACAGTTTTGTTTAACGACATTTCTTTTACATTAGTTAAAGGCGATAAAGTAGCATTACTAAGCCGAAACCCAATGGCACCTACTGCCTTTTATCAAGTATTGGTTGATGAAATTAAACCTGATGCAGGGAACATCGCTTGGGGACAAACCATTACCACCTCCTATTTACCAAACGAAAACAGCCACTACTTTAATAGTGATGATAATTTGGTGGATTGGTTACGTCAGTTCAGTAAAGAAAAAGACGAAACTTATATACGTGGATTTTTGGGTAAGATGTTGTTTAGTGGCGAAGAGGTATTTAAAAAATCTAATGTATTAAGTGGTGGCGAAAAAGTACGTTGTATGACCAGCCGTATGATGCTAACCAATGCCAATTGTTTGCTTTTAGATGAACCTACCAATCACTTGGATTTGGAATCGATTACCGCATTTAATAACGCTTTAAAAGATTGGAATCATATTGCTTTGTTTACTACACATGACCATGAGTTTAGTCAAACCATTGCTAATCGCATTATTGAAATAACCCCGGGTGGTGTTATTGATAAACGCATGACTTTTGACGAATACATTAACGATCCTGCTATTAAAGAGCAACGAGAAAAGATGTATAAATAAAAAACGCCCCGATTTTCGGGGCGTTTTTTATGGATGTATTACTTCAATTTTTTTAACAATAGTCCGCTGATTTATTTTTACTTTTACTAGATAAATACCCTGTTTCCAAGTTTTGGTTTCGCAATGGTGCAAAGTGTTTTCCGCTGTGACCTCTAGTATTTTTGTACCCAATAAATCATATACAACAATAGTTGATGGTTGCTGGGTTTCTACAATGAGTTTTTGATTTGCCGGATTAGGAAAGATAGATGTATTGGAATTGACATCAAAAGTATTTAATCCAACAGGAGGTACTGTTTGAAACCAACGAGGCGCAGACCACGAACCAATAAGTGTGTCTATACGACCTCTAACACGCCACCAATATTTGGTGTTTATTTGTTGACCTGTGAAAAACACACTCCTCGCTGAAGTATTTCCACTTGCAACTACTGTATTAAATTGTTCATCAGTTGATACTTGTGCATCGTAACTTGAAGCGTTTGCAGCAGAGCCCCAGCTTAAAGTAAGCTGTGTGAGCGGAACGTTTAATTGGCCATTCGCAGGCGATATCAAAACTGGAGTTCCGATAACAGGCCTATTAACAGTTGTAAAAGCGCTATATGAAGACCAAAGGCTGGTATCGCGTGAGTGAAATGCACGTGCACGCCAATAATATTTTGTGGAAAACCCGCATAATGCGGTATCACCGGCTTGTTCTTTTCCTATCAAAGTTTTGGTAAGTGGTTCACCTGTTAATGTATCATTTATTAGCTGATATTGAAAGCCAAAATCACTCACAGAACCTTGAATACTCCAACTTAAGTAAGGACGAATAGAAACAGCCGTTGCATTATTAACTGGAGTTAGTAACTGCATTTGTGTGGTGGTTGAAAAATTAAATGGACTGGTCCACTTAGAAGTATCCATCCTATTAATGCATCTGACACGCCAATAATATGTTTTCTCAAAAAGTCTATCGGTTGGAAAGTTTAAATTTACATACTGTGGTGTAAAATCATCAGGTACATGAGAATCAATTCCTTGGGCTAATTCAGGCGAGTTAAATTGTGTGGTGGTATCTAGTTCCCACTGCACCTGCTCCGAGCCTTTAATGCCTGTAATTAAGGCACCAGTACTTGTACCAATTCCTATCATACCATTTGGCGGAAAATAAAGTGAAGGCAATGATTTGGTTTTAAAGACTCGAGCTAAAGAACGCTCAGCAGTATCAGTTCCCATAATCTGGTAGGCACGCCACACAAATGTACCACCATATCCAACTGATGTATCTAAATAATAATAAAAAGTTCCATCATATTTTAACGAATCGCTGCTTATAAAAAACCTTGTTGGATTAGCACTAAATACCGAGCCTGAATCAATTTCAATTACAACTTTATCTGCCCAAGTATCTTTGCGCACATAAAAATGCAACCTCACATCTTGATTAACGGCATTATTACTTGGCTGACCTATGTTACTTATTTGCCCTGTATAAGTTTTGAACCAAGTGTTACTCCATGCTGTTGTATCTGAGGCATGCATGTGGCGCAAGCGTGTGTAATACTTCGTATTTAGCTTTAAATTATTGGGGTATACAATTGAGGTGTTAGTAGTTAAGGTATCTAATAGCAGTAGGGTTAAAGCCGAATCGGCATAAAGTTGCAATTGACTGGTTGCACCTGTACGTAATGCCCAACTCATATTAGGTTTTAATATAGCTGAACCAGATGTATTACTTGGCGATGTAACTGCACCAGCACCATATACCAATGCATTGCGCACTGCCGACCATGCTGAAACATGATTACCAAACTTTGCTCTAATTCTAAAATAGTAACGCCTATCAAACAATAAATTATACTGTGTATCTTGTATGTTTACGGGAGCCAAAAATTTTGTTTGCAACCTCACCGATGAAAAATCTGCTGCGGTGTCCCACTGCAACTCAACCATAGCCAAGCTGGTAGTTGGC
>CANLLM010000140.1 GCA_947491825.1 Bacteroidota bacterium | reverse complement strand
ACATGAAAGTAATTCGATTTCAAGGAACCGATATTGAAAAAAAGTTGTTTTGGAAAACACTTAAGGCAAACGTTAATGCCTATTTTGTAACCAACAATATTTCGCCTAAAGGAAATACACATATGGTAATAAAATCGATTGCCATGTATGCCATGTATTTGGTTCCGTTTGTTGTGATATTGGTTTACCCAACCACTGCAATTATTACATTCATATTGGTTGTTTTAATGGGAATTGGCAAGGCTGGTGTTGGCATGAGCGTGATGCACGATGGTCTTCATGGTTCTTATTCTTCTATTAAATGGGTAAACAAACTTATGGGTGCAAGCATGTATGTTATTGGCAGTAATGTGTTTACCTGGAAATTACAGCATAATATTTTTCATCATGCGTATACCAATATTGAAGGTTTGGATGAGGATATTAAAACCCGTTGGATTATTCGTTTAAGCCAACATACTCCACTAAAACCAATACATAAGTATCAGTATATTTATGCTTACTTTTTGTATAGCTTAATGACTTTCTCCATGCTTGTTGGAGATATTACACAATTAATTGGTTACAATAAATCAGGCCTTACCCGATTGCACAAAGCAAACCCAACACGCGAATTACTAAAAGCTCTGGGCGCAAAATTTGTTTATTTGCTTACTGTAATTGGTTTACCAATGGCCATTACCCCCTTTACTTGGTGGCAAGTATTAATAGGATTTGTAGTTATGCATTTAGTTGCAGGGTTTATTTTTAGTGTGGTGTTCCAGTTAGCTCATATTATGGAAGATGCTTCTCAACCAACGGTTAACGAAAATGGGGTAACTAAAAACGAATGGGCCATTCATCAATTGTTGACTACCGTAAATTTTGCGCCCAAAAACCGAATACTTAATTGGTATGTGGGTGGTTTAAATTTCCAAGTCGAGCACCATTTGTTCCCAAACATTTGTCACTTGCATTACAAACACATTTCGCCAATTGTACAAAAAACAGCCAAGGAATTTGGTGTGCCCTACCACTCTATTCCTACCCTTGGCAAAGCAATTTTTTCTCATACAAACAGGTTAAAAGAACTTGGTAAAGTTTAGGAGGAATGATACTTTCTGAATTTTCACAAAAAAACTTGGTAGCATAATAAACTTGTTCATGATTTGTTAGCTAACACCTATTTCACCTGAGTATTAAGTAAAATTAGTTTATTACAATTCGTTTGGTGGTTTCAACCCCATTAACCTTGAGCTTTAACATGTATACTCCAGAAATTACTTTTGGGTGATTGATTTCTATTTTATTTAAACCAATTTGGCTTGGTTGTATATTTTCGAAAATGAGTTTACCCATTATATCTTGTACCTTTATTTCTGTATTACCATTTTTTTCTGCTTCAAATTCAACCCAAAAACTACCTTGGTTTGGGTTTGGATAAATACTAAAAGTTGATAATTGGTGATGTTCTTTTTCGTTTATACCCGACATTAAAATGGCTTCTTTAATCATGCTGTATGCATTGGCTTTGCCATATCCCCAGCGAGTTGAGTCGGGTGAATTGGTGGTAAAATTATCTTTATAAGCAGTTCTGCTTAGTATTTGTTTGATTTGTTGGGGGGTTAAAATTGGGTTTGCTTGTAATAATAAAGCTACGATACCGCTAAACATGGGTGACGACATAGAAGTTCCGCTGGCTTCGGCATAATAATACTTACGGCTATTTGGGCCAAAGGTGTATTGTGCCACACTTGAGCTGTAATTACTACCATTTGGTGCATAGGAAATATCATACGAATTTACGCCTGAAGCAATGGTCATTCCTGGTGCTGCAATATCTGGTTTCATTCGCCCATCGGCAGTTGGTCCAATACTTGAAAAAGGTGCAATAGCATTTGTAGTGGCATATCCAGAATAACTTAGTTGTGCACCTGCTAAATTCCTAAAACTATTTTTTGAAACATAAGCAGCAACAGTTAATGCAGCAGGTGAACAAGACATTTCACCTAAAGTGTATCTGTTGTTTCCATTAGTTGCCCATGAACGTCCGCCATTTACAAAAGCACCATAATATCCATTGTAGTCATTTACATATCCCATCCACGCATCAAACTTGCCTTCATGATATAATTTAATTGCAAGCGAATCGGTTGCTTTACTGTATAAATCCATTAAAAAATGGGTCTTTTGGTTATTAAAATCACTTTGTACTCCAATTAAACTATAATATAATGTATCGCCTAAATAACTAATTAAATAGCCTGTTTTATTACCATTGTTAAGTGCACATACATTGCCACTAGAATCTACAACATTACCGTTGTGATAAAGCAATAAATTGGCACAAATACTTTTATTCTTTTCACCCCAAACATCAACCCAAGTGCGTTTCTCTCCCAATACATTTGGAAAACTCACAAAAGAATAATCGGTACCTGATAAAACAGTATCATTATTGGCCCAATGTATGTTTTCGTCACCATTGTTTCCTGCCGAATTTACAAAGATTTTACCTGGGCCAACTAAGTTATTTAAAGCTTGGCTAAACAAAGAACTACCATCGTTAGGGCCAATTGAGCACCCCCAGCTTAAATTAGCCACAGCTGGTTTTCCAACTGATGCAGCATAAGTAAATATATAGTTAACTGCATCAATAATACTGCTCATTCCTGCACCAGTCCATTCGCTTTTATTTGGTTTTATACCAACAAAAACCAAATCGCTTCCGTAGGCTACTCCTCTTCCTCTGGTATTAAATAAACTACCTAGGCCTGATCCAGCTGCAATTCCGCCTACATGTGTACCATGTGAAAATGAACTTACATCATTTCCAACCAATATCATGTTTGCCGTATCGGTTATTTCATTTCCATAATTATAACCTGTTGGGGGTGTTCCTGTCTTGCGTTGCTCCCAAACACGCTTTAAACGTAATACATTTCCAAGTGTGTCGTAAAATGTAGGGTGACTGTAATCAAACCCAGCATCTATAATACCAACCACTACATTTTTTCCAGTATAAGCCATTGGTAAGTTAATACCCATTTGAACAGAATCAACCCTGCTACTACGTCTTGCAGGATCCATATTACTGGCAACAGGCTCGTCTAATTGCAAATAAAGTATTCCTTTTAATTGAGTAAGATTAACCATTTGTTTTTCAGGAATTTGCATGGTATAAATATCACCAGCTTTTGTGCCAATTTTTATCCCTAAACTTACTATTTGTTGCAAATTAATTTGAGCGAGATTTACTTTAACAATAGCAGATAAATACACCGTATTTCCTTGCTTGAATTGAACTAGCTCTTTAGTATGACTATTATTATTTTGGCTCAGCCATAATCTTAAATTAGGCGATAACTGAGCTGTTTGTTGCCCATATAAGTTTAAAAAACCTAGGCTTGTAATAAGTAGTATAAATCTGATTAGCATATAAAATTGATTGTATGCAACATAAAACATATTCAAAATAAAACAAAGG
>CANLLM010000139.1 GCA_947491825.1 Bacteroidota bacterium | reverse complement strand
CCCGATGCATCGGTAATTGTGCCACTAACCATTACAGGGTAACTTTTCCCGGTTTCTTCCATGTACTCATCAATAGCATATAATGCGGCTTTTGCATTTAGGGTATCAAATATGGTTTCAACCAAAATAATATCAACTCCACCCGCTACTAAACCTTTAACTTGTTCTTTGTATGCTGCAACCAACTCGTCAAAAGTAACACCGCGGAAACCGGGGTCGTTTACATCAGGACTTAATGATGCAGTGCGGTTTGTAGGACCCATAGCACCTGCAACAAAGCGTGGCTTATCCGGATTTTTTGCCGTGTACTCATCAGCAACTTCTTTGGCTATTTTAGCCGATTCATAGTTTATTTTCCAAACCACATCAGCACCCAACTCGTAATCAGCTTGCGCAATGGTAGTTCCACTAAACGTATTGGTTTCTACAATATCAGCTCCTGCATCAAAATATTGTGCATGGATGGCTTTAATTACATCGGGACGTGTAAATGAAAGCAAATCATTGTTACCTTGTAATGGTTTGGTATGATTAGCCAAAGACTCATCTCTAAAATCTTTTTCGTCTAATTTATAACGCTGAATCATGGTCCCCATGGCACCATCTAAAATTAAAATGCGTTTATTTAATAGTTCTTTTATGTTCATAATAAGAGTACAAATGTAAGGTTTTTAGGGGTTTTATCATGCATCGACCAAAACATGACATTTAATTGTTTTAGTAAAATATAGCTAACTGTCAATTATTTGCCTATCTTTGCGCCTCATTTAACAAAAATATCGTACTTTGACAACATTTATCGACCTGGGCTTAAACGCGTCCGTTTTAAGCGCCATCTCGGAGCTGGGTTTTGAAAATCCTACCCCCATTCAGGAAAAGTCCATTCCTGTTTTTTTAGAAAACGAAAGAGACATTTTAGGATTAGCTCAAACCGGTACCGGTAAAACAGCCGCATTCGGCTTACCTTTATTGCAACTAGTAGATTTTAACGCCAAACAGACACAGGCTTTAATTATTTGCCCAACTCGCGAACTTTGCATGCAAATTACTCGCGATTTAACCACTTACAGCAAGCACATGCAAGGTGTTCGTATCGTATCAGTATACGGTGGAGCCAGCATCAACGGCCAGATTGAAGATTTACGAAGAGGAGCACAAATTATTGTGGCCACCCCTGGACGCCTAATTGATTTAATGAGCCGCAGGGCTGTTAACATCAAAACGATTAGTTACGTTGTGCTTGATGAAGCCGATGAAATGCTAAACATGGGTTTTAGAGAAGATATTGAAGGTATCCTTTCTGTTACTCCAGACGAAAAACGTGTTTGCTTGTTTAGTGCTACCATGCCTAAAGAAATTCGCAGCATCGCTAATCAATACATGAAAAACCCTGTAGAGATTAGTGTTGGTAAAGCAAATTCTAGTAACGCGAACATTTCTCATGAATACGCATCCGTGCACTCTAAAGATAAATACGCTGCATTTAAACGTATATTAGATTTTAACAACGACAGCTTTTACGGAATTATATTCTGTACTACTAAGCACGAAACGCAAGACATTAGCGATAAATTAATTCGTGATGGCTACAATGCAGATTGCTTACACGGTGATTTGAGTCAAGGCCAACGCGAAAAAGTAATGAGCCGCTTCCGTCATAAAGCCATTAAAATTTTATTAGCAACAGATGTAGCTGCTCGTGGTATTGATGTGAGTGATTTAACTCACGTAATCCATTACAATTTACCTGATGATATCGAAAACTATACACACCGTAGTGGTCGTACAGCTCGTGCAGGTAAGTTAGGTACTTCTATTGCATTACTAAATGCAAGAGAATTTTACCGCCTTCGCGAAATAGAAAAACTAATTGCCATTAAGTTTAATCGCATTATGATTCCATCAGCAATGGAAGTTCGCGATAAAAAATTATTGGCATTTATTGATACCATCAACTCAACAGAAATTGAAGAATCATTTTTTGATGATGTAGTTGTAAATCATTTAAAACCAATATTAGAATTGGACAAAGAAGTATTAATGAAAAAAATGCTTTCATTAGAACTTCGTAGATTCAGCGCAGAATACATGAATGGCCCAGATTTAAACATTCAAGAACGTGGTGCTGGTTCAGGTTCTTCAAGAGGCGAAGGCGATTCTAACGAAACTTACGGAGCATCTCGCGGTACACGCTTATTTGTAAGCATTGGCCAAAAGGATGGTTTAAACGTAGGTTCACTAAAAGATTTTGTTTCAAACGTAACTGAAATACCAAACGCAAACATTTACCGTGTTGATGTAAAAGGAGTTTATTCTTTTATTAACGTTGATGCTGAGCAGGTAGAAAAAGTAATGACTACTTTACATGGCAGCGATTACAAAGGTCGCCAAGTACGTGTAGAAGTTAGCGGAAACGAAAGCGCTGGTGGACGTTCACGCAGTGGTGGTGGTGACAGAGGTGGAAGAAGCTATGGTGGTGGCGGTGATAGAGGCGGTAGAAGCTATGGTGGCGGTGGAGACAGAGGCGGCAGAAGCTATGGCGGTGGCGGTGATAGAGGCGGTAGAAGCTATGGTGGCGACAGAGATGGCGGTTCACGTGGTGGATATGCCGGTGGTGGTGATAGAGATGGTGGATCACGTGGCGGATACGCTGGTGGTGGCGACAGAAGACGTAGCGAAGGCGCACGTGGTGGCGATAGCGGCTTTAGTGGCGCACGCAGACGTACCGAAGGTAGCGGCAGACGTAGAGATTTCTAATTTATTATAATCATACATAAAATCCCCAAACTGAAATTTCGGTTTGGGGATTTTTTATGGGTTAGATTAAATTCCTAAATTAATTTTTATTGCGCTTTATGAAATAGTCAATAGCTGTAAAACGAATTAGGAGTTAATCATAAAGAAAAAAGCGAGGCTAATTAAATTTAGTCTCGCTTTTTTATTGTCCAAACCGTTCGCGCCAAAGTTGGTTAAATGATTTATCGGCAAGCACAGGAAACTGTCTTCTTTCGCCCCAAGCTGTTTTGAAAAATGATTTTAACATGAATCCTTTAATGGAAACACCTTTATTCATGTTCTTGCGGCTTAGCATGATTTTTTTCCAACTGTACCACATCAGCTTCTCACTATTTTTTACCTCACCTTGTTGCACACTGTCTTTTCTATTTCGCAACAAGTGGTTATGAATATCAATTTTAACTGGGCACACATCCGTGCATTTACCACAAATGGGGCTTGCAAAACTCAGGTGTTTAAACTCTTCTACTCCGCTCTGGTGTTGTGCCCAAACAGAACCAATTGGACCTGAGTTGGTGCTACCATAAGCGTGACCACCAATATTTTGAAACACCGGGCAAACATTTAAACATGCACCACAACGAATGCAGCCCAAAGCTTGTCGTTGCTCGTGTTGAGCTAAAATATTACTTCTGCCATTATCAACCAAAACAACATAAAATTCTTTTGGGCCATCCATGTCATCTGCAACCCTTGGACCAACCAACGAATTGTAAGTTGT
>CANLLM010000138.1 GCA_947491825.1 Bacteroidota bacterium | reverse complement strand
GATTTTTGCTTTCAAATGCACCATCCAATAAGCACTTGGCTGAGCCTCAATTGCTTTGTTTACCCATTCTAATGCTTTCGATAAATCTTTGCCATTATCAAAATAGTAACCCGCTGCTGCAAAATACGGACGGCTATCAACATTCATTGCACCATCAATTGATTTCATGATTTTGCTATCAATATCAGCTTCTACAGGAATGCTTACGGCTGTGTTTTCCCACAAAATTTGAATATTTGCCGATGCAGCTAATACATCACCAATGATAATCGTAAACGACTCAATATTCATTGGCAAAGTCATTGATTTTACTTTGAAACGAGCTACGTCTTCTTCTGCTTTATAACCACTCAAACCACCATTATTTACACCTTTGTTCAAAATGATTTCCCACTCAACTGCATTTGGAATAGAATAAAGTGCATACGAACCCGCTTTTACAGCCACGCCACCAACTTTCACGTCTTCACCGAAAGTTACTTTGGTTGCACCATTAGCACCAGTTCTCCACATAGCACCAAAAGGTACTAAGTCACCAAAAATCTTACGACCTTTAGCTAACGGACGAGAATAGTTTACTTCGATTGATGAAAGAGCAAAGTCTTGCTTGATAATTTGGGTTGGACTTGGAGCTGGTGTTTTGATACCTTGTGCCATTGCTCCCATTGATACAAAAAGAGAGAATAGTAAAACGATTTTTTTCATTTGTATTTGATAGATTTTGTTTGAATACGTATAACGATAAAAGTAAAAAAATGGTTTGATGAATAGAAAATAGACTTTAGTCAAGAGACAAAAGATTTTGATATACCTTTTTGTCATTGCCTAAAATAGGTTGCCCTGCGATTAGAAAAAGTGAATATAATTAAAATTGTATTAAACATTGATTTGGGTTTTGTTTTTTTGATAAATCGCAAGTCCAAATAGCTAATTTAGGTTTGTCTTTATTTTTTAGTTCTTTGATGTACTGTTCGAATGCCACTGGTGACCTATTACCAATAGCAGAATGTGGTTTGCAATTATTATATGTATCAACAGCCCTTTTAAGTTGCTTTTGGAGTTGTTCAAAAGTTGTAATATTCCAATGTTGGAGATACATATTTTTAATCGTTCCATTGACTCTTTCGATATGGGCATTTTCATAAACTTCGTTGCACATACTGATTTGGATTTTGGCATCATTAAGTAAAGTGATATACTTCTCACTTATATACTGCCCTCCTCTGTCAGAATGATGGGTCAAAATATTATTAAATTTAGCACATTTTCGATACTTAAAAGCCATTTGTAATGCCATAACATTATTTTCAGCTCTCATGTTATCGGCAACAGAATAACCTACTATTACACGAGAGTACACGTCCATAATGAAAACGATATAGTAACAGATTTCACCAACCTTATAATACGTCAAATCGCTTGTCCATAATTGATTAACATCATTCAGTTGTTTATCTACTAACAAGTTTTTGTAACGACTATAAGGACTCGAAAACGTTGTTTTTGTTAGGTTTCTAAATACTTTTGTACGAAAACCATAGTAAATACCAATACTAATAAAAGCATCTCGACCAATGCCTTCAGGACTGTAATATTCATACATTGTACGCAGCCCCATGGCAGGATGTATTTCTCGAATTTGCATGATAAAACCGACATATAAACGCTCTTTTATTTGCCATTCTTGCTCTTTTTTTAAGGCATGATAATGCCCTTGTTTAGTAATTTGGCAATGATTATACAAATCCTTCATTTGAAATGGCTGTTTTTGTATAGTGGCTCTAAAAGACTCTAAGGTTTCGGACTGAAATTTTTTTTAATATCAATCTCTAACTCTTTTGATGCTATTTCTATCAGTTTCTCATTAAAGTCAATCACCATTTGTTTTTGACCCAAAGTGCGTTCTAATTCTGAAATTCGTTGTAATAGTGCTTGCGTTTTTGTTGCTTCGCTATCTAATTGAATGACCATCGTAGTTCCTTTTTTATGTTCTGGAGAATATTTATAAATCCAACGGTAAACAATGTGTGTCCTAATTCCCCACAATTTACTAAAATTGTTTATACTAATTTTACCAGATGTAAGTTCGGCAACTTTTTGACGTTTGAACTCAGTACTAAATATTCGTCTTGGACGAATATTTAAACTTGTACTTTTCTTAGATGTTAAATCATCTTTGCTCATGTGATTGTCCTGTTTTGAGGGCAACCTATTTTAGGCAATGACATTTTAACTCTCTTGTCTTTTGTCTAATATCTCTTGTCTGTAATGCTAAACCAAACTAATACGTTTCCCAGTCTGAGCGGCTTCGTAGATGGCCATTAAGATTTTTAAATCACGCTTACCTTCATCGCCGTCGATGTGTTTCGGGAATTTTCCTGTTTCCATAAATTCTTTGCAGATAGCTTCCATCATAACGGTTTGATGATGCACTACTGGCAATTTCAATTCTCCATCGTTACTTCGACCTTTAATTGGCCCATAGCTATATGCTGGACTTAGTTGCATCCAACCTTTATCGGCTGATACATAAAGTTGCTCAATATTTGACTTGTACGAACTAAAACCATTCACCATCGCTCCGCCTGGAAACTCCATTTGCCACGAAACACTCTCCTCTACATCTTTGAAACGTTCTTTATCAGTGATAGGCCCAAACTGAGCAGTTACCCAAAGCGGTTCTTCGCCCGTCACGTAACGAGATGCCTGTACACAATAAATTCCCACGTCCATTAGAGGGCCACCACCTGCCATTGCTTTTTTCAAACGCCACTGCGTTGGGTCGCCAATTGTAAAACCAAAATTTGTTTGCATAAACCTCACATTTCCTTTCTCTTTTTTCTGACCGATTCGCATGATTTCTTGCGTAAATGGCTCAAAATGAAGGCGATAACCCACACCCAACTGTACCCCCGCATCTTTGCAGGCTTTTATCATGGCATCGCATTCGGCCACTGAATTGGCCATCGGCTTTTCGCACATTACGTGTTTACCAGCTTTTGCCGCACGAATTACAAATTCGGGGTGCATCGAATTTGGCAAAACCACATAAATAATATCAACAGCTTTATTTTTGGCTATTTCATCGAAATTTTGATAGTTATAAACGCTTTCTTTGGGTAAATTATATTTTTTTGTCCACTCTTCGGCTTTTGAAGGTGTGCCAGTTACAATGGCGGCCAAATAACAGTTTTTGGCATTTTCTAAGGCAACCGCCAACTGATTTTTGGCGTAGCTACCCAAACCAACGAGTGCAATACCGAGCTTTTTTTCATCTTTTGGTGGAGCAACTTCTGATACGGCCATTACTGATGGCACGGCAAATGCAGTCGCAGTGGTACCAAGACCAACACCGAGGTTTTGTAAAAACGAGCGACGTGATTGATTTTCAGACATTTCTTTAGTAAATTGGGGTTGAGAATAGAAATTTATGCAGTTTAATGTAATTTATTATTACAAGAATCTGTTTCTAAAAGTACGAACTAATTTTTATGTGTTTGCGTAAATTTGTTACAATTTATTGAAAATGTTGCAAATTGTAGCGGTATTATTTTTTCAAATGATATTGACTTCAAAAACAACATGAAGCGATATCTAACCAAGAAAACAATTTTTAAACTAAATTAAATAGTGGAAGAAAA
>CANLLM010000137.1 GCA_947491825.1 Bacteroidota bacterium | reverse complement strand
TGATTTGTATAAAGTAATTAAACCTAGTAAGCCCAATGCTAATTAAAACATACGGAAGTGCCGTTCATGGCGTTAATGCCGTAACCATTACAATTGAAGTTAATGTATCCAATCAAGGTGTTGGCTACAGTTTGGTAGGATTACCTGATAATGCCGTAAAAGAAGGTCATCACAGAATTGAAACTGCTGTGAAAAATATGGGCTTAAAAATGCCACGCTTGCGTGTGGTTATTAATATGGCTCCTGCAGATATTCGTAAAGAAGGCTCATCCTATGATTTACCAATTGCATTGGGTTATTTGGCAGGTTCAGAGCAAATACTTGCCGATAACTTAAGCAAGTACATCATTATGGGAGAACTTGCTTTGGATGGCTCGTTAAAGCCTATCAAAGGAGCTTTACCAATTGCTATACAAGCGCGCAAAGAAGGCTTTGAGGGATTTATACTGCCCAAAGAAAATGCACGTGAAGCGGCCATTGTAAATAACTTAAAAGTTTATGGTGTAGATAACATAAAAGAGGTGATTGATTTTTTTAATAATGAAGGAAACCTTGAACGGTTTGAAATAGATACACGTGCTGAGTTTGAGAATAACCTACATAAAAACGAAAACGATTTCTCTGATGTTCGCGGACAAGAAAATATAAAAAGAGCCTTAGAGATAGCAGCAGCAGGTGGACATAATGTAATACTAATTGGCCCACCCGGTGCTGGAAAAACAATGCTTGCAAAACGTTTACCGAGCATACTTCCACCGCTTACTTTACACGAAGCATTAGAAACAACTAAAATACATTCTGTTGCTGGACGATTGAACAAAGAAACATCATTACTTTATCAAAGACCATTTAGAAGTCCGCACCACACCATTTCTGACATTGCCTTAGTAGGTGGCGGAAATAATCCGCAACCAGGTGAAATTAGTTTAGCCCATCACGGTGTACTTTTTTTGGATGAATTGCCAGAATTTAAACGCACCGTTTTAGAAGTGATGCGCCAGCCCCTTGAAGAAAGAAGAATTACCATTTCTCGCGCTAAATTCTCAATAGAATACCCATCTAGTTTTATGTTAATTGCTTCCATGAATCCCTGCCCGTGTGGGTACTTTAACCACCCCGAAAAAGAATGTGTTTGCGGACCCGGGATGGTTCAAAAATATTTAAGCAAGGTATCAGGACCGCTATTAGATAGAATTGACATACACATAGAAGTAACTCCAGTTGATTTTGATCAGTTAACCGATACCCGAAAAGCAGAAAAAAGTGAAAGTATTCGCGAGCGTGTTATACGGGCGCGTGAAATACAAACGGAACGGTTTACCGAAAATGAAGGTATACATAGCAATGCCATGATGAGTAGTACTAAAGTTAGAGAGGTTTGTCAAATAAATCCTGCAGGACAAACACTATTAAAAACAGCCATGAATAGACTACAATTATCGGCAAGGGCATATGACAGGATTTTAAAAGTAGCACGCACCATTGCAGATTTAGATGCGAGTGATGACATTAAAATTGAACATCTGGCCGAGGCCATTCAGTACCGCAGTTTAGATAGAGAAAGTTGGGGTGCAAATTAGCGCTAACCAAGATGTAACTCAACACATGGATCCCAAAATACTTCTTTAAACTTTACTACTTCATCATTCATAACTGCTACTCCATCTTGAGCTAACAACTCTTGCATACGGGTAGGTGTTCCAAAATGGGATTTTCCAGTTAGCAGGCCATTTCTATTCACAACGCGCTGTGCAGGAACATCTGGTAAAGCATGGGCAGCATTCATTGCATATCCAACCATACGGCTACTTTTGGCCGTGCCCAAGTATCTGGCAATTGCACCATAACTGGTTACCCTTCCTTTAGGAATAAGTTTAACCACATCATACACATCATTAAAAAAAGTTGATTGTTTGTTTGGTATGGCGTTATGCATAGGCAAGTATACTTAAAGTAAGTTCAGCAATCAATTATAAATCATTTGAAGTAAACACTTAAATTCGCCCCATGAGTTTTTTAACTAAAGTAAAATTTAGCAACGTGAACAACCTAAGTGATGCACGTTATGCAGCCGCTGTTGGTATAGAGTATATTGGTTTCTGTTTTGATAAGTCTAATCCCGATTACATTGCACCAATCAAGGCAAAAGAAATGATTGATTGGATTACGGGCAGTCATATTGTAGCCGAATTTGGTAAACAATCTATTGAAGAGATAAAAGATATTAGTGAGCTGTTACAAGTTGATGCTGTTGAAGTAAATAACAACATTTTACCGGATGAACTTCCTCAAATTGGCAAAGCCATTATCAAAAAAATAAATGTAAACGCCTATTCGCAAGAGCAACTTGCAAATGAATTGGCGGCCTATGCAAAGTATTGTGATGCATTTCATGTTTATGCATCAACCCAACCCGAAAATTACGATTGTGAGCAATTGGTTGATTTATGTAAAAACTACCAAATCATTTGGGGATTAGCCATTTCAACTCAAACAGTCATAAACACCATCCATTCATTTAATCCCTTTGCCATCCATGTGTCGGGAGGTTCAGAAGAAAAAGTAGGCATAAAAGATTTTGATGATTTGAATGAATTACTGGAAATAATTACCTTAGAAGAATAATTATTTAAACCAGATGCAGATGACAGACATAAGTATTGGCACGTTTGAGCACCGTTTGTTATCGGCCTTTGTTTTAGGAACAATTATTGGCTTTGAAAGGCAATGGCGCCATAAATTAGCAGGTGTAAAAACCAACGCTTTGGTTGCGGGTGGTGCGGCTTTATTTATATTGTTATCTGAGAAAATTGTTGGCGACTCTTCATCTGCTTCACGCGTTGCTGCTAACATCGTAACGGGTGTTGGTTTTTTGGGTGCAGGTGTAATGATGCGCAATGGAAATAGCATTAAAGGCATTAATACTGCTGCAACAATTTGGTGCTCATCAGCAATTGGAGCACTTGCAGGACTTGGCTATTGGTACGAAAGTTTAATAGGTACTGCCTTTGTAGTTATTGGTAATGTTCTATTAAGACCAATTGGCGATAAAATTGATCATCGCATCAATCAAATTACGGAATCCGGTAACTCCTATCTAATAAACATTTCATTACAACAAGGGGCAATTGCTTTTATTAAACACAGCTTAATAGATGCTGTTTCAGCAGAATCAACCCTTCATATTACAGCTATTCAAACCAGGGGAAACGCTGAAATTCTTGCAGATATATATTCTCTTGACAGAAGACAGACAGACATAGAAAATATAGTAAATAAGCTTTCGTCATTAAACGAAGTTACGGCCATAAAATGGGAGGAAGTAAAACCTGGAATATAGTATGGCTGAAACCAATCAAAAAAATAGTTACAACGTAATTGGTGTCATGTCGGGCACTTCACTTGATGGAATAGACATTGCCTATTGCGAGTTTAATTTAACAGCGGAAAAATGGCAATATAAAATTGTAGCGGCTGAAACCATACCCTACAACCAAACATGGTTAATTAGGTTAAAAGAGTTGCACAAACAACCCGCTTTTGTTTTTGCTAAAACTGACGCTTTTTACGGTAAATACATTGGGCAGCTTATTAATACATTCATTGCTAAACATCAACTTCAAATTGATTTTATAGCGAGCCACGGACACACCATTTTTCATCAACCCGATAAAGGCTATACGGCACAAATAGGAAATGGTGCAAATATTTATGCCGAAAC
>CANLLM010000136.1 GCA_947491825.1 Bacteroidota bacterium | reverse complement strand
AAAGGTATCAAGCGCACTGCATATCAAAAACCAAAAACTGTTTCATAATTTTACCTCCTGGCAACAAGGTTACGGTGCATTTACATACAATATTAAAGAAAAGAATAGGCTTATTGATTATGTCAAAAACCAAGAGACACATCACCAAAAAATTGATTTTAGAGAAGAGTATATAAAACTACTTAAAGAAAATAAAATTGAGTTTGATGAAAGATATTTGCTTTAGTAAAACGGCTTTTTGTATCAGATTTAATTCAAAAATTAGTTTGCGAAAACTCAAACCAGACTAATGTCCTGAATAAGGAACACGCAGTGCAATACTTCTGCCTAAGGTAATCTCATCAGCATACTCAAGCTCGCCACCAATGGCAATACCTCTTGAAATGGTACTGATATTAACAGGTAAATCCTTTAGCTTTTTAGATAAATAAAATACAGTCGTGTCGCCTTCCATAGTAGCACTTAAAGCCATAATAATTTCTGTAATCTCTTCGGTTTTGATGCGCTCTACTAACAATGCTATATTTAAATCATCGGGACCAACACCATTAACCGGGCTAATTAGTCCGCCTAAAACATGGTATGTACCATTATATTGTGAGGTATTTTCAATAGCGATGACATCGCGTAAATCTTCCACCAAACAAATATTATGATGATTGCGTTTCGGGTTATTACAAATATTACAAATGTCGGCATCACTCACATTACCACAGCGTTTGCAATACTTTATTTGTGTTCTTAATTTTATCACTGCTTCGCCCAATTTTATCACATCCTGTTCTTGCTGTTTAAGTAAGTGCAGCACCATACGCATGGCGCTTTTTTTACCTATACCCGGAAATTTACTTAATTCATTAACCGCTTCTTCTATTAAAACCGATGGATAATTCATAGCAACAAATGTACTTATTTTACTTACCGGGTTTAAACAATTTCAACACAATTTAATTAACACATGCAACTATTTTTTGCATAACTATCTCTAATATTGCATACAATTAATAAATATTTAAACTTTATGAAAAAGACCAAAATGCTATTCTTTGCCGGATTAACACTTGTTGGTGTTTTATCAATTGGCGAGCTAAATTCGCGACCTAATGGTGCACCCGAACCTGCCAGCGGTGGTCCTGCAGAAAGTGGTGCTACATGTGCACAACCAAGTTGCCATGGAGGAACAGCCATAACCGTTACCGATAGAATGACTACCAATATTCCAACAGAAGGTTATACATCAGGAACCACTTATAATGTAACGGTATCATTCTCTGGAGAAGGTGATAAAGGCTTTATGTTCTCTGCTCAAAACGCTGGAGGTACATTTAAAGGAACCCCAATTTCAGGCACAGGATCCAAGGTTACATCAACAAACTATATTACACACAGCGCGGCTATAAATAACACTGCAGCAACTTGGACTTTCCAATGGATAGCTCCTGCTGCAGGAACAGGGGATGTAAATTTATATGGAGCTTTTGCTGTAACTAGAGCTAACACCACCAAACAGGTAATTACTGTAAAAGAAAAAGTAAATACAGGCATAAACGAAATTGCTAAAGAAATTGCATTATCATCATACGTAAACAACAACGAAAAATCTTTAACTGTTGCTTTTAATTTAAAACAACAAGCTCACGTTAAACTTACATTGGTAAACTACAACGGGCAAGTTTGTGAAGAACTACATTCGGGTGATTTAACATCGGGGGCACAACAATATACTACATCAACCCAGCACCTAACCGCTGGGGTTTACTTTATACAAGCCCAAGTTGGTACGCAAATCTATTTCCAAAAAGTATTGATTACTAACTAATATGGGTGTGTGATTTAGTTTACATGACTCCTTAACTGTTATTAACTCTATTTTAGCCAAACACAGGCGACATGTACATTTGTTTACATGTCGCCTGTTTTACTTTTTACCTGCATAGTAACCTACTTTGCCGTGCTACTTTTAGTTGCCTTTTATACATCTAAGGGCAGTACCAATCATTCTTTCTTTATTGGTAATAAAAACAGCAACTGGATGTTGGTGGCTTTTGGAATGATTGGCACCTCACTTAGTGGCGTAACATTTATTAGTGTTCCAGGAACTGTTAGCGCAAATCATTTTGCCTATTTCCAAGTGGTATTGGGGTACTTTATCGGGTATTTTGTAGTTGCCTATATGCTTTTACCCTTGTATTATAAATTAAACCTTACCAGTATTTATGATTACTTAAATCATCGGTTTGGCAACTATAGTTACAAAACTGGGGCATTGCTATTCATTGTATCGCGCACCCTTGGCGCTACATTAAGGCTGTATTTGGTCATAAATGTAATGCAACTATTTATTCTTGATGCATTGGGTGTACCATTTGTTGCCACAACATTTTTTATTTTACTCATGATACTGTTATACACCTTTAAAGGAGGTGTAAAAACGATTGTTTGGACAGACACCTTACAAACCTTTTTTATGCTTTTGGCATTAGTGGTGTGTATATTTTACATCATGGGTGATTTAAATTTAACTTTTACAGAAGCCGTTTCTCAACTTAATGAACTAGGTTATACAGAAATGTTTAATACGGATATACTAGACAAGAAATTCTTCTTAAAACAAATAATTGGTGGTGCATTTATAACCATAAGCATGACAGGCCTTGATCAAGAAATGATGCAAAAAAATATAAGTGTTAAACACCTTGGCGATTCACAAAAAAACATGGTTACATTTAGCAGTGTAATGGTGCTGGTTAACCTTCTCTTTTTATTGTTAGGTGGTTTATTATACTTGTATGCAGCAAACAAAGGTCTTTCTGTAAAAGGAGATGATTTATTTCCAACAGTAGCATTGCAATACCTACCCCCATTTATTGCCATTATTTTTATTATTGGTTTGATTTCTGCACTATTTCCTAGTGCGGATGGGGCCATTACGGCATTAACTTCTTCTTTTTGCATAGATATTTTAGGATTGCAACGCAACAAAAATTTAAGCGAAGCCCAACAAAGTAAAACCCGTATTACGGTTCATCTCACCTTCTCGTTTATTTTCTTACTATTTGTGCTTTATTTTAAATGGCTTGATAATAAATCTATAATTGGAATTTTGCTAGATATTGCAGGCTACACTTATGGACCATTGTTGGGATTGTTTGCCTTTGGTATGTTAACCAAACGCGCCATTACCGATAAATTAGCACCAATTATATGTTTACTAGCTCCAGCTATTTGTTACCTTATTCAATACAATAGTGCAAGTTGGTTTGGCAAATATCAAATAGGGATTGAAATGCTAATATTAAATGGGTCACTAACGTTTATGGGTTTATTTGCAGTTAGTAAAAAACCAGCTTTTTAATAATTTAACCTACCAAAATTGCCACCATTTTTTTTCTATGCCAATGTAAATACCATCTTCACGGTTTTGCAAGGTATAGGGTTTAATGTAATCACCTTGTTTACCTTGCCCTGTTTTCAGGTTGTATTTATAACGGTGTATTGGACAAACCACAAAGTCATCCTCGCACCAACCACCTCTGCCTAAATGAGCTCCAGCATGCGGGCATTTATCATCAACTGCATAATAGCCAGAAGAAGTATAAGCCAAACAAATACGCTTTCCCTCAAATTCTATGGTGCGCGTTGTGTTTAGTTGTTGCGGTTCATGGCCATGTAGTTTAAAATCATATACTTTAAAAAAGCGAATCATGCTTGACGAATTTGATTAATT
>CANLLM010000135.1 GCA_947491825.1 Bacteroidota bacterium | reverse complement strand
CCATAATGCGCATTTACATAATCCTTTAATTTTCGTTTTTCGGTAACATAATCACGTTTTTCATCAAACGTTACAAAACCATAATCGTTTAGTTCAATCATTTGCTGCCTAATGGCACTTGGGTCGCTCTTAAAATCAGCTGCATAATCTTTTATACTAAATCCGGTGATGTTGCGCTTCTCTAAATACAATTTAACGCGCTGCAAAGGATTATAACCTAACATACCTTGAATGCGTTCATACCTTACATCCCTAAAATAATTTACCGACTCAAACCTGGCTGGTTCATCATCGTTAATCATATCAATATCGATTGATGGATTGTTTAAGTCCCATTTAATTTCATCGCAATAAAATTCTACTTTATGGTAACTGTCGTAAAACGGTGTGCTACTCACCCCTTGACGTTTATTTCTATACAATGAAATGTATTCGTTACCAATTTTATAATTAACCTCCAATTGCGGATGGTAAATAGAATCCTTTTCGAGGTAAATAGACACTGCTGCTTTTAGGGTTGCTATTTTATCATTGCGCAAAATCATTTCTTTAGCTGCTATGCGCAACACGGGTTTATTCTTAAAATAAAAAACAAAATCAGCCGTGGTGCTATCGCCACCCCTAAACATAATTTCATCGCCACGCATACCAAAACCACCCGAGTATTTACCTCTCCCAAAACTTAGTTGGTTAAAGTTTTTGATGTACGAATCGAATTGCGGATACAGCGATTTATTACCAGCTGATTTGGCCATGGCCCTGTCTGATAGTTTACCTAAGAGGGGAGTATTAAGTAAACCCACATAATTAAACATAGCCGAATCTGCGTTTAGCGTGCCATCTGCTAAGTTCAGTTTGTATCCTTTTAAATCACAAAAAACCTTAGCACTATCCAAACCCACTCGTGTAAAATCTGTACGTCCGCCTCGTCCGTACCACATGTCTTTAGCTGCATCATATGTACCTGAGGTACGGTAAATTTCCAATGTATCACCGGGGGTTATACCATACAAATCGGTATTCTTAAAAATAAATAAGGGCGTAGTTTTACTGGTAAAATCAACATCCAAATTGGTGGTGGTCCAGTTAATACCTGTTGTTTGCAACAACACTTTATCGTACAATACGTTGCGCGAAATTTGCAAGAAATGATAACACTCATCTTTGCCCTGATTGAATGCTTTTTCGGTGGCTTTGTGCCAATGATCAAACTTAGAAACCAAACCATTTACCACCAATCCGTTAATGGCATTAAAGTAATTTTCGAAATGTGGACTGGGTTGGTAGTTGTAGCTTAACATTTGGTTGGTAAGCCTTATTACTTGTATTTTTTGGTTGTTGGTAAACTTACCCGAGTTGTAATAACTGATAAATTCAGCCACTGCATCTTTTGCTTTACTGCTTCCACTTGCATCGAAATAATCATCTAAATCGTTTGGATATTGCAGCACATCAAAGCTAAAACTACGCTGGGCATGCGCAACAAGAGCAAAACTGATGATTGAAATTAAAATTACGAGCTTCTTCATGTTTACAAAAACGTATGAAGGGGCAATTTACTGTTTTACTTGTTTTGTTTTTGGGAGTTTTTCCCACAAAAAAAGTCGAACAAGACTGCTCGACTTTTATCATAATTTTTCATTAAATCTACTTCATTGCTTTTACAATATCTACAAAGCTGCGGCTTTGCAATGCTGCGCCACCAACTAAAGCACCATCAATATCGGGTGCAGAAAATAACTCGGATGCATTATCCGCTTTTACACTTCCGCCATATTGTATGGTTACGTTATCAGCCAATTCGTTAGTATAATGCTCGCTCACCAAACCACGAATAAATGCATGCACTTCCTGAGCTTGTGCTGTACTGGCCGTTTTGCCTGTACCAATGGCCCAAACCGGTTCGTATGCAATTACTACGTTTGCAAATTGCTCGGCAGTTAAATGAAACAAACCTTCGCTTACTTGCTTTTTCAATACATCAAAGTGCGTGTTGCTTTCGCGTTCTTCTAATGTTTCGCCACAGCAATAAATAGCAGTTAAATTATTTTTTAACACCGCATCTACCTTACGTGCCAACCAATCGTTGGTTTCGTTAAAGTATTGTCTGCGCTCACTATGACCAATGATTACATACTCGGCACCACAGCTTTTAATCATACCGGCACTTACTTCACCTGTATATGCACCACTATCGTGGTTGCTGCAATTTTGTGCGCCACTAAAAATATTTCTACTATCGGCTACCATGCGGCTAACTGCGTTAATATGAACAAACGGAGGGATAATTACCACGTGCGCACTGCCTTGGTATTCGTCTTTTACCATTCCGGTAATTTCAGTAACTAATGCCATCCCTTCCTCAAAAGATTTGTTCATTTTCCAGTTACCTGCTATAATTTTCTTTCTCATGTTATTTTAGTTATTAGTTGATTGGTTCAGGGTTCGATGGTTTCCTTTTAACTTCCAAAACCCTACTCACTCCCCTTTTCCCAGAACCTGAATTTAGCCGTTTGTTCAAACACATGTTTAGTAATAGCCTTATCTTCATCGGTAAAGGTAATATTTCTGCGGGCACACATGGCTTCGGCAGTTTTGTAAAACTTGTTTAACACAAACGTATCAAACCCTTGCGCCCCACCCCAGGCAAAACTTGGAATAAAATTACGCGGGAAACCTGCACCAAATATATTTGCGCCTACTCCTACCACTGTGCCGGTGTTAAACATGGTGTTAATACCACATTTAGCATGATCGGCCAGCATTACACCACAAAAAGTTAATCCGGTTTTTTCAAATCGTTCGGTGGTGTAGTTCCACAGTTTTACTTCATCGTACGTATTTTTAAGGTTACTGTTATTGGTATCGGCTCCAATATTAACCCACTCACCTACTACAGCATTGCCCATAAAACCATCATGACCTTTATTGCTGTAGGCAAAAAATACCACATTGTTTACCTCACCACCTACTTTACAATGTGGGCCAACTGTTGTTGGGCCATAAATTTTGGCATCCATTTTCAATCCACCGTGTTCGCACAAAGCAAATGGTCCGCGTACTTTACAACCTTCCATCACTTCAGCGTCAACACCAATGTATATAGGCCCGGTTGAGGCATTTAAAATACTAAACTCAACTGTGGCTCCGGGTTCAATAAAAATACGCTCTGGGTTTAAGGTTTGATTGGTAGATGATATTGGCGCACTTACACGACCTTTGGTAATTAAATCAAAATCTTCCTCTATGGCTTTTCCATTTTTTGAAAAAATATCATACGAGTGATTCACCACAATGGTATCTATTTGCGATGATTGAATTTTAGTTTCGGTAGCAAACTGCTCTTCAGAAAAATCAAATACTTCATCTGATGTGATGTTGCATGCAACCAAAGTATCTCTTAAATATAACGCCTCACCTGTTTTAAGCTGGGTTATTTCGCTCCAAAGTAAATGATTGGGACAAATACTGCCATTAATCATTAAATTATGTTGAGCTGATACAGCAGGGTATTTTACACTTAAATAATCTTGGGTTTTAAATGTAGGCTGAACACCTGCATATTTAGCCCATTTCTCGGTAATGGTTAATATACCAATTCTAATTTCGGCAACCGGACGGGTAAAAGTAAAGGGCAATAAATTATTGCGGTTTTTACCATCAAATAGAATCACATTCATACTGCGAGTATATAAAAAAAGCCCCCCAAATTGGAAGGCTTTTACAATATTGTTAAAAAAATAATGGAATTATTTTTTCTTAGCGTAACGTTTGTTGAATTTATCAATACGACCAGCAGT
>CANLLM010000134.1 GCA_947491825.1 Bacteroidota bacterium | reverse complement strand
ACTCATCATACTGCCAAAAACTCCCCCGTTGGTAATGGTGAATGTACCACCACTCATTTCGTCTAAACCTAATTTATTTTCGCGGGCTCTTGAAGCTAAACGAGCTACTTCTCTTTCTATATCAGCTAGGCTCATACTTTCTGCATTGCGTATAACAGGCACAACCAATCCTTTAGGAGCGCTAACAGCAATAGAAATATCACAGTAGTCGTGGTAGATAATTTCTTCGCCATTAATGTAAGCATTAACAGCAGGGAAATGCTGTAAAGCAATGGTTACTGCTTTGGTAAAAAAACTCATAAAGCCAAGGTTAACACCATGCGTTTCTTTAAACTGATTTTTGAATTGGGCACGTAAATCCATAATTGGCTTCATGTCAACTTCATTAAAAGTAGTTAGCATAGCTGTTTCGTTTTTCACCGCAACCAATCGTTTAGCAACAGTTTTACGTAACGATGTCATTTTCTCCGTACGATCGTTACGCGACTTAGTTTCATTGGTTATCATTTTCAAATCTGCTGCAACAGCATCAGCTTTGGTAATACGTCCAGCAACTCCGGTACCTTTTAGATCTTTTGGATCAACGCCTTTTTCGGCTAGTATTTTTGCAGCAGCAGGACTTGGAGTACCTGTTGCGTAATTTTCTGTGGTTGGTGTAGCGGAAGGTGCTTTTATTTCAGCCTTGGTTTCTTCTTTCATAACCTCTGCTTTGGGGGCTCCTGCAGGCTTAGCAGCACTTGTATCAATGGTAGCAATAATATCGCCTACTTTAATGGCATCGCCTTCGACAGCTTTAGGACTTAATATTCCTGCAGCTTCAGCGTTCAGTTCAAAAGTTGCTTTATCACTTTCTAACTCGCAAAGTAACTCGTCCATTTCTACATAATCGCCTTCTTTTTTATTCCAGCGTGCAACGGTTACTTCACTAATTGATTCACCTACTGTGGGCACTTTAATTTCTAAAGCCATACTTATTTATTTAAATATTTTAACGTGGTGCAAAGGTATAAATTGAAACGAGAATTGCTTGATTTGTTTGCTAATAGTATTACAACCCTAGCTTAAAATCAGAAATAACAAACTGTAACAAACTAAATTATAAGAAATTACAACCTTACAAAGCCCTATCAAACCACTCGCGTCTGCGGGTAAGTTTAAGGTCTTGTAACACACTTGAGCGCACATTAATCTGAAAGAAGAAACTTTGGCGGAAACCGATAGGAATCCAAGTAAGTTTGAACGTCCAACAGTGCAAATCGCGCACAAAATCAATGGTGGTAAATGTTATTTCTTTGGTTTGCAAATCATATCCGCTGGTGGCTGCAATTTTCCAATTTTTAGTTAGGTTTAAATCACCATTAAAGTTTAAGGTTTGAACAACATTGGAGGTTAACGGATTATTTAGGTTATTGTAACGTGCATATTGAATGGTGTAATTTACGTTTAAGTTCCATGGAATAGTAAAATCATAATAGTCTAATGGATTTGCATTAACATACTTCCACTCATTGGCATATTTTTGAGCGGCAGCACCTTCTTTTCGTTTAAAAGTTTGTGGATTAAAACTTGCCGACAAGGCTAAATTCGCATTAGTAATTACACCTAAACTATTTTGGTTCCAATAAAATTCCTTGATGCGGGTCACGCTTTTAAAACCAGTTGCACCTGTTGCGATTTCATTTTTATAAGGATCTAAAACAGCATTGGCATTTATGTTTACATTTTTAAATAATTTGGTACGCGCATTCAATGTTATAGGTGCAAGATTTAAGGAATCGGCAAAAAGATTATAGTAAGAGCCTAAACGAAACGTCTCGAAAATTTGAATCTTATCTTCTTTGCGGGCAGTATCCTTTCCACGCATTACTTTTAGCTCTAAATTATTATCAATTGCAATACCCACGTTACCTTGTCGTCCTAATCCCGGTCCACCAAAAACCCCGCGCTCAAAAATACTGTATCTGCTTATTTTCCCTAAAGTGTCTTGATAGCTTTTATAATATCCCCAAGCAGCATCACTAAAATCGGGTGTGTAGGTAAAATCAACAGTAGGCGAAACAACATGCCTAATGGCTTTAATGGTATTTCCATTAAATGTTTTCATTCCGTAAATGCGTGTGTTTATACCAACCCTTGGTTGGTAAGTGAATGCCCTTACAAAGCCAGATTCTCTATTGGTGGTAATCAATCCGCTGTTATAAGTTTTATTAATACTTTGCAAGTACCACAACTCATTTAGCTGTATACCTGCCGATAATGTATAATATTTCAATATTTTAAATGAGGTTTGAATAGGCAAAGCATGCTGTATACCATAACGCCCAGCAGTATCATAAAAATTGGCAAATTCACTTCGTTTTCGGTTACTAAACAACAACGAATCATAAGTATTAATCTCATTCCTGAAATTCATCGTATAGTTTGTAGTGATGTTCTCGTACCACTTATCAGCAGTTGGTTTTGATTTTGCCTTAAATGGACTAAAACTACTTACAGTAAGCGTAACATTGGGCAAAGCCACGTTGAGCTGTCTGGTTTGTAAATTTTGCGATAAACTTGCACTAGATGTTAAATTGTATTTACCACCACTAAAGCTACGCGAATAATTAATACTACTTAGTATTTGGTTGCTGATTACATTTTGTGCTACGTACGAATTATTTGCTAAATAACTTCCGCTTACAAAATTAACATTAGCCCCAAAATAAGTTCCTGGACGGGCTTTCGGATCCACGTTATGCATCCAGTTTACCCTAAAGTCTTTAGATTGGGTGTAAGTTGGATCATCAATTGTGCCAAATTTATTATTGGCATAATTAACACCCAATTGCCCATTAAAGCGATAACGGGAATTGTATCGTAAAACATTGTTTAAAGCCCAACTACCTTGTGTGTAAATATCTCCCGTGAGCATATAATCCAGCTTTTCTCCCAAACCAAAATAATAACCTCCACCGCGTAAAAAGAATCCACGATTCAAACTGCTACCGTAGGTTGGAATGATAATACCTGAAGACTGTCCTTTTTTTATAGAAAAAATACCAAATGGAACTACTAACGGTGTTGGCACACCTTCTATACGTAAATTGGCAGAGCCTGTAACAATTATCTTATCTGGTATTATTTTTAAACGAGCTGCTTGTATATGAAAATGAGGGGTATCCAAATCGCAAGTTGTATAATAAGATTCTCGAATACCAAATTCATTATCAGGAGAACGGATAACGTCAGTTCCCTTTACATATCCCTCACCCTCTTTAGTTCTTAACTCGCTTAAGTAACCTTTTTTACTTTTATAGTTATAGGAAACACGCTGAACCTTATATTCTGTTCCTCCTTGATTAAAAACAGGCGTACCATGCAAATAACCTGAACTATCTAAAATTCCTGTGGCATGAACCAAGGTTTTACTTAATTCAATTTTTATAAAATCTGCATCAATGATTAAATCATCATAAATAACTTTAGCCTTCCCATAAAGCATTACCTCTTGGGTAGAGGCATGATATACAATACTGTCTTGGGCCGAATATTTAACTTTAGATTTAAGAGCAGACTTAGCCAAACGAACTTTAACTGTATCCTTTAGGACCTCAGTTGCGGTTTCATCAACTATACTATCAGCAGTTGGTACGAATTTTGATTCAACACTATCCAAAGGCGCTCTAACAAACACAGGAATTAATGGTTTAGGCTCAGCTTTCAGAGCGGTTTTAGGCTTCTGTGCATAAACAACTGAACACATTAACACCAACGCGGTAAAACAAAATGCACGAATTATGCTGTTAATCAAATTATACGTTATAAAATTGTAGTATGTCAATGCACGCAAAACTATATAAAACTCAGTACTTATTAAAATTACCTTTCACAATATCTTGTGTATTGTTGTTGATACT
>CANLLM010000133.1 GCA_947491825.1 Bacteroidota bacterium | reverse complement strand
TCTTTAAATTACTCCACTTCCGTTTGGGATAAAAACTTAGAAAGTAGCATGACCATTATTGGTGAAAACGGCACCATAAAAGTAGGTGGTCAATACATGGACAAGGTAGAATATTGCCACATTAAAGATTATATTATGCCGGAATTACGTCCTACTAATCCGCCCAACGATTATGGACCATATAAAGGCAGTGCAGCCAACCACCATTACATTATAGAAAACGTAGTCAATGTATTAAAAGGAAGAAGTGCCATTACCACCAATGCCTTAGAAGGTTTGAAAGTAGTAGATATTATCGAAAGGATTTATCAGTTGAAGGGTGGTTAATGAGTTATTGGTTGGTGGATGAAGTTAAATTTCAAATACACAGCCCCCCTTGTCCAGAGGTTGTTTTATGTTTTTAAATCATTCTGGCAGGAATATTAAAATACCCGCTCATCATTAATAATACTGTGATGATTCTTTATTAGAAGTAAAATGCGTGCTGCACCCTTTAGGGTTGAGGTAAGTGTGGGAATCGAAAATTAAATTCAACTTATAAACTAACCACTACCAGGTTTTATAAACGCTATCAGGGTTAGACCACGCCATCCCCAGGCATACTCGCTAAGTTTCGATCTTCACCAAAGCAGAAGACATCACTTCATCATCTTTGTGGTTAAATTTTTACCAATAGGTGCACATCTACGACTTCTAAAGTCGCCCTTCTCGATACTTGCCCCAGCGCTCATCCTAAGCAAAGCAAACGCTAAGTGGCTGTATCCAAACTCCCAACAATAATCCCTACCTTTGATTTTTACTTAATACAATTTGGTTCACATTACCCACGATATTGATTGGCTATCTCCCTTACATCCATACTCCGTAATAAAAACATTTACGCATGGGAAAAAGTGGATCAAAACTTCACAGCTCTTAAATCGAAAAATTTTTATTGAAGGCATTGAACGTCTGATGCAATTCAACCAAAGTCAGAATAAGAATTCTATTTGGCTAATTGGTGCCCCAGGTAAACACACATTTTATCGTAAAGGACTTCGTTACCGTTTTGAAGATGGCGAATATAATCACATGGTATCCATATTAAAGGAATCAAAAGTAGTATTCGGGCTTCACAGCGTTTCATCAGAACCGATTAATCAACAATGCGATCGCCTTACAAATGCATTAGATAAACCAATAGACTACCACCGTAGTCATTATTTAAATTTTAACCCCACATCACTATACCCGCAGCTTAAAAAAGCGACTATAAAGACTGATTTTAGCACTGGTTTATCTCGCAACATATGCCTTCCTAAACATACCCCCCCTATTGAAGGTGTATCAATAACTCCTACCATTTTATTCGATAATGTTTTTTTCTTTCAAGCACCAGAGAAAGTATTTGAGCAATTCAAACAGACCTTACATGATGCAAAAGCGGAACAACGTGATGTAGCAGTTCTTTTTCATCCTGAAAACTTCATCATCAATCCCACATTATGGGAGTATTATGAAGAGGTTTTAAAAATGGTGAGAGAGAGTTGAACATCCACCTCTTATCCTCCTTCGAAGGAGGACGATCACTTTTAGTTTAACCACATGCTTCAATCCCAAAATAATTTTACCTGAAACTATAGGAGAATAAATTCTGAGAAATCAATTCGAAATGGAAAGTTAAACAAGCGCTCCTCTTCGAAGAGGAGTTGGAGGAGATGTTTTGAAGAAATCAACTTTCAAATATTTCCTTTAACGCATTTATTTTATGATTAATTTCGAGCATAACGTCTTTCATATTGTTTTGAATTTGCTCATTGCTATACCTCAAGAAACTAACCCCTTTTTGTTCAAGCATATCTTGTCGTTTCGAATCATAAAATTGTTGAGCAATTTGGCTGTGATATAAACCATCAATCTCAATGGCTAACATGATTTCATGACAATAGAAATCTACAACATAATGTAGCATTGGTACTTGTCTGTGAAACTCAACACCTAGCTGCTTTTTCCTTAACAAATCCCAAATTATTAATTCGGTTTTAGTTGGATTTTTTCTTAACTCTTTTGCGTAACGTCTCGCATCTCTGGTGTAAGGAATAATGATGTTTCGCATAATGGTTATTAATTCACTAATTTAATTATTCTTTTTTAAACATCCACCTCTTATCCTCCTTCGAAGGAGGACGATCACTTTTCGGTTAACCACATACTTCAATCCTAAAATAATTTTACCTGATACTATAGTAGAATAAATTCTGAGAAATCAATTCGAAATAGAAAGTTAAACAAGCGCTCCTCTTCGAAGAGGAGTTGGAGGAGATGTTTTGAAGAAATCAACCATTACATGCTACCCACCTTCAATTAAGTGGCTGAAGATGATACGCTACATAATTCCATATTTTTTATATATTCGGCCTCATGAGTAAATCAAAACAAAGCCAACTATACACTTTAATTACAGTATTTTTTTTCTGGGGATTTATAGCTGCATCTAACGGTATATTTATTCCGTTCTGCAAAAAACATTTCAGCTTAACACAATTTCAAAGTCAGTTAGTAGATTTAACTTTTTATGGCGGCTATTTTATTGGATCGGTGCTGTTATTTGTATACTCACGTTTAAATGGCAACGACCTATTAAACCGAATAGGATATAAAAAAGGAATTATTCTAGGATTGTTTATTTCAACAATTGGAGCACTCGCTATCATCCCTTCAGTAAATGCGGGTTCATTTGGTTTTATATTAACTTCTTTTTTTATCGTTGCTTTAGGATTTAGTTTACAACAAACATCAGCACAACCTTATGCAGTAAGCTTAGGTACTCCCGAAACTGGTGCTCACCGATTAAACCTTGCAGGTGGTATTAATTCATTAGGAACAACGCTTGGACCCATTATTGTTAGTTATCTATTATTCGGCCAAATATCAGGCGATGGATCAGCATCAATCACCTCTGTAAATCATTTGTATTTAATTGTAGCAGCACTATTTACTGTGATGATGTTATTTTTCTATTTTACCGGTACAGAACACACTCCGATTGAGAGTGAATCGAAAGAACAAGATTTTGGAGCGTTAAAATACCCACAACTTACCCTAGGGATGTTGGCCATATTTGTATATGTAGGGGTTGAAGTATCTATACAAAGTAATATGGGTTCCTTATTAAAACTACCCGAATTTGGAGGTTACAACGAATCTCAGTTGGCACCTTTTATCTCTTTATATTGGGGAAGTTTAATGATTGGTAGATGGACTGGAGGAGTTAGTGCATTCGGTTTACAAAAACTTACCAAGCAACTTTTAAGTGTTGTTGTTCCATACTTGGCATTCGGATTAATACTATTGGTAAATAAACTAAATGGACACGATATCAGTAACATGTATATTTATGCACTTCCTATTTTGGTAATGATCATCATCAATTGGTTATCGGCCGAAAAACAAGCTTTATCGCTTATATTATTCAGCTTATTAGGATTAATGGCTATGCTGATGGGCATTTTTACCACCGGACAAACAGCTATTTACGCTTTTATAAGCGGAGGCTTAGCTTGTTCGGTACTATGGCCTTGCATTTTTAGTTTAGCTATTTCGGGCTTAGGTAAATACACCGGACAGGGCTCTGCTTTTTTAATTATGATGATTGTTGGTGGCGCAATTATTCCACCATTACAAGGCTTTTTAGCTGATTTACCTGCAATTGGTATTCACGGAAGCTATTGGATAGCAGTTTTATGTTTTGGCTATTTGGCATTTTATGGTAAACAAGTGCAGCAAATTTTGCAAAAACAAGGTATCGACAACACCAATATGCAAGGTTCTAATCATTAACAACCCGCGCCCACGTTGGGCGTGTGCATTATTTTAGTGTTAAGTATCTGCTAAGTTGCAGAAAATACATTTTATTTAGCTACTTTTGCACCCATTTAAAAGTGCACATGCAGAATATCAGAAACATAGCAATTATTGCCCACGTTGACCACGGTAAAACTACACTGGTTGACAAAATCATTCATCAAAC
>CANLLM010000132.1 GCA_947491825.1 Bacteroidota bacterium | reverse complement strand
CAGCTTATTACAAAGGCAGGCGCATCACTTTAGATGAAGCAAGACAAATTAAAGGCAGGTAATCAAAAGCCTTTATTTGAACATATTTATTGAATTTAACTGATAAGTATACTTTGGTTTTGCTTAGTAATAAAACTGCCTATTACTGTCAATTTGGTGTTGTGCTCCAATCCTAAATTAATAATTTCATTTACATGATTTCTATCTACAGCCACTAACAATCCACCATTGGTTTGCGGATCAGGTAATAGTGTAAACGCCTCCATCGCATCAACCGATGCGGCTATGTTTACTTTTTCACTGTATGCATTCCAGTTTCTATAGGTTGCATCTGGCACAATGCCCTGTTTTGCATAATCAATGGCAATTTGTAGCTTTGGTATTGATGCATAATCCATGTTGGCTGTTAAGCCACTTCCTTCGCTCATTTCAACCAAGTGCCCAAGCAAACCAAAGCCAGTTACATCAGTCATGGCATGAACAGCTTTTTCTTTACCCAGTATTTCACCAAAAGAATTTAATACAGTAAGCTGTTCAACTAAAATGGCTTGGTGACCTTCTAATATTGCACCACGTTTTTGGGCGGTAGCTAAAATGCCAACTCCAATGGGCTTACTCAATAAAATAACATCGCCATCTTGGGCGGTATTGTTTTGTTTGATGTTTTGTATGGGAGCTAACCCATTTACAGATAAACCAAAAAATGGTTCAGGAGCATCAATGGTATGTCCACCAGAAATAACAATGCCAGCCTTTTCGCAAATAGATCTTGCTCCATCCATTACTTGTGCCGCAACCTCTGCTGGAATTTTATCAATTGGCCAACCCAATATGGCTATAGCAGTAATGGGCTTGCCTCCCATGGCATACACATCGCTTATCGCGTTTGCCGCAGCTACCTGCCCAAACGTAAAAGCATCATCCACAATAGGCATAAAAAAATCGGCAGTAACAATCAAAGCAAATCCATTACCCAAATCATAAACTGCCGCATCATCATTACTGCTATTACCTACAAGTAAATTACTATTAACTGGGGCCGCAATGCGGTTTGAAGACAAAATACTTTCTAAAATAGCTGGAGATATTTTACATCCACAGCCAGCACCTTTGGCAAATTGCGTAAGTTTAATGGTTGTCATTTACGTTGATTACTTGTTTTAAAATTAAAGCCGCATTTTGCTTTGGGTTAACAACAGGAGCATCGATGGTAACCGACTTCCTTCCTACCCGCTCTCCCGATCTTTCGTATTGTTTGTCGTAGTATTTCAACAGTACATCAAAACAAGCTTTTATATTCCCTTCCAATAAAAAGGTTATGGCATTCTTGGTATCAAGCCCTCCTAAACGTTTTTGAATACGCATGGTAGCAGCAACCAACTTGTCACCATCAAACTTCCCGTAATGCGCTAAGATATGCCCTAATCGCTGTTCGAAAGGTATATTTAAAACAATAAGATTGCCTGCTAAAATGGTTTCGTAAAAAGCTTTAGGCAAATTTAATAACCCAATGCGTTGGCTTTCATTTTCAATCCAAATTGGATTGGTTTGATTGAACTGTTGTTGCTCGTTAAAATAATAATACTTGGCTAGTTGCGTGGCTAAGTTATTTTCAAACTGTTCTTGTGATGGTTGCTCATCCATGCCTAAAGCTCCAAAAGAGGAGCCCTTATGGCATGCAATACCTTCTAAATCTATTACAGATACGTGGTGTTTTTTAAGCTCATGTAAAACCTCTGTTTTCCCACTTCCTGTATATCCACCCAATACGTTAAATTGGTAAGGCAATGCAAACTGTTGGAGCACTTCATTACGGTACGATTTATAACCACCTTCCAACAAAACCACATCAAACCCATAAAAACCAAGTAGCCACGCCATAGCACCACTGCGCATACCACCGCGCCAACAATGCACCAATACTTTTTGGTTGTTATTGCTTGGGTATTTTTTTAATGCAGCCTCTACCGTTTTTATGTAGGCAGTAAGTTGTGGACCAAAATAGTTTAATCCAATTTTTATGGCGTCTTGTCTGCTTATTTGTTTGAAAGTTGTTCCAATTTCAGCACGCTGATCATCATCAAAAATAGGCAACGACAATGCGCCTGGAATATGCGCATAAGTATACTCCTTCGGGCTACGCACATCCAAAATGGGGTTACTTTTAGCAAGTTCTAAAAACGTCCGTACATCAACTTTTTCGATGGGCATTTCATATTTAATTAAAAATCAAAAGTAGTAAATACTGTAGCCCTTTTGGAATAAATAATATGGTTGTATTTTATTCCAAGTAACTACTAAAAATAGTTTTAGTTAAAGATTAGCATTGTATTAAATTAATTTAATCTTTAATCTTGTTCGTACTATTCAGGATTGCCTCTCTATTTTTTTTCTTTGTATCTGATTTATTGTGGATTAAACCCATTAAATCAGGACTACCAAACTACGTGCTCATCTTTATTAGAAGTGTTTTTACCACCACTATATTTAGCCTATTATGGATTACAGCAGCGCAATTTTTTAATGATGAATGTATAAACCAGCAATTTTTAAAAAGGAGTTACCCTGTTGATTTAGTGTTTTATGCAAAGGCTGTAACCATCTGTTTGTTTAGTTTTTGGGGATTGTATTTTTTTACTTCATCACTCAAACTAAACAAGTTTGTTTTTGTAGCGCCATTAGCAAATCTTGGGTTTATTTTTACCATACTCACTTCCTTTTGGGTGTATCAAACCCCAATTTCAGTTACTCAAATTGCGGCACTTGTATTATTTGGGGTAACCGTATTGGTGGTATTAAAACAAATACCATTTAACGAATTTAAGCTCTTGGTTATTCCCATTTTGCTCACGCACTTTTTTTGGGATACGGCAGTGGTATTTTATCCTTTGGTTATCAATAATATTGGGGTGCTTCCATTTTGTCTTTTAATGGAAGTATGTGTAATGATTAGTTCAGGAATTTTAGTACTCATTAACTTAAAAGACATTACCTGGTTTGCAGTTAAAAAACATTTGGCCACAGCAGTTATCATGTCAATTGTGCTTTGTATTGCTGTGTTCTTATTCTCTTTAAGTTTGGTGAGCTTATCGGTAATTGTAGTGGTTACACTTGGTCTACTTACAAAACTTATCCGTTTAATTTATGGGTATTTGGTATTAAAAGAGCGCCTAAACAGCAAAGAATTAATTATCTTATTTCTTATGATTACAGGTGGTGTTTTGGCTTCTATTTAAGCGCCATTAAATCAAAAAGCCTTTAGTTTCCTAAAGGCTTTTTGATTTTGATTTATAAATATTCCTATTTAGAAATCTGCACTGTTTTTCTTATTTCTTTATCTCCAATAAATAGCTTCATCCAAAATAAACCATCATTAACATTCAATGCTGTTAATTTAATCTTATTCTCATTAATGAGCTCAAATGACATTTGAATTTCTTGCCCGAGCATATTATATAGCTTTACATCAAATTTTTCGGTTTTGAAGTTAACACCAACCGACTCTATAAACATTGATCCTTGATTAGGATTAGGAAACAATTGTACATCATTTAATAAAGTATAATTCGATAACCCTGTTGATGAGTTTAATTTAATAGATATGTCCCTGCAAACATCCTCGGTTCCACAGCTGCTGTTTAAATTCACATGAATGCGTTTAATACCTGTACCAGCATTCGTAAATTCAAGTGGCTGCACACCTGATTTAATAACAACGTTATTGTCATCTGTTATGGTAATAAAGTCAGTAGCTCGAGTTGAATAAATTGTATATTTCAATCCATCCTTCCATCCCTCAGTTCGCGAATACTCGCCAGCAAAGTTACAATCTAGTTGACCATTTCCAGGTGTAATTTCAATGGTTTGACCTGCACTTTGCGGAACTGTAACTGCTGCGTTAGGCCATAGTAAGGTATTTACACAACCCGGATTTAGGCTAGTAGTAGTAAAACTAATTTCATTTCCATAAGCTGTTCCAATAGCATTTGTTGCGTAGGCCCTAGCATAATATTTGGTACCTGCTGATAAGCCGTTAAGACTGCTTGTATAAGTTAAACTTGCGGTAGTTT
>CANLLM010000131.1 GCA_947491825.1 Bacteroidota bacterium | reverse complement strand
ATAGATCCTGGATACAGAAGCGGTTGTAAAGTAGTTTGTTTAAATGAAGAGGGTAAGTTATTGGATGATGATGTAATCTATCCTCATCAACCTAAAAACGATTTGAGTGATGCCTTTAATACCATACACGCCATGGTAAAAAAACACAACATTCAAGCCATATCTATTGGTAATGGAACGGCAGGAAGAGAGACTGAAGATTTAGTGCGCAGCATTACGTTTTCGAACCCTGTAGAAATTTATGTGGTGAGCGAAAATGGTGCTTCTGTTTATTCTGCATCCGAAATTGCTAGGGAAGAATTTCCAGATAAAGACGTTACGGTTAGAGGAGCTGTTTCTATTGGAAGAAGACTAAGCGATCCGCTTGCCGAGTTGGTTAAAATTGATCCAAAATCCATTGGCGTAGGTCAATACCAACATGATGTAGACCAAAATAAGTTAAAAAAGAGTTTAGATACCATTGTTGAAAGTTGTGTGAACATAGTAGGAGTTAATTTAAATACGGCAAGTAAAAGTTTACTTACTTATGTGTCGGGATTAGGGCCGCAATTGGCACAAAATATCATTAATTACCGCAACGAAAATGGTGCATTTAAATCGCGTAAAGAGTTGAAAAAAGTAGCCCGTTTAGGCGATAAAGCATTTGAACAATGTGCAGGTTTTTTGCGCATACCTAATGCTAAAAATATTTTAGATAACAGTGCAGTGCATCCAGAAAGTTATGGCATTGTAGAGGCTATGGCAAAAGATTTGGGCAGTAAGGTTGAAGATCTAATTAAAGATGTCGAGTTGCGTAAAAAAATATCTGCCCAAAAATATGTTACAGAAACTGCGGGTTTATTAACCATTAACGACATCTTAAAAGAGCTTGCAAAGCCAGGGCGCGACCCACGCGAGCAACTTAAGCAATTTGAATTTGCTGATGTAAAAAAACCAGAAGACCTAACACCTGGAATGATTTTACCTGGTATTGTAACCAACATTACAAATTTTGGTTGCTTTGTAGATGTGGGAGTTAAACAGGATGGATTGGTGCACGTATCCCAATTGGCTGATAAATTTGTAAGCGATCCCAATGAAGTGGTAAAATTACAACAACAGGTGAAAGTAAAAGTGGTAGAAGTAGATATGGCCCGTAAGCGCATTAGCTTGACCATGAAATTGGGTTAGTATGATGTAATTATAAACTATAATTGATAGTTTAAATAGAAATTACATACCCATCCATTAGCATATAAGAAATTTTTAATACTATGAAGTAACTCATATAAATATATAATTATCTTTTAGGTTTAGGATTACTTAATAAGAACAATTCCGATTCCATTTATAAATTTATCTAAAATGAAAATCATTTTCCATTAGGGTTGGCACCCAAACCGCCCTTACTTTTTTCTTGATAAAAAAGTAACCAAAAAATCAAGGCTTACGACAATTTTACTACAATCTACTGAGTATGTTTTTTGCAGCGCAATCCAAGCCACTGCGTTTTAGGATTGCTTACACATGGCCATTTCACAAACATCCTCATTGATTGTTTAGTAAAATTATCATAGGCCGAGAGAGTCCTTCAGGCTTTGGTTTAGAATAAAAGCATAAACTAATATAAAATTAACCGAGTGTATTAGAAACTAGTCTTTGTGAGAGTATAGGCGAAATTTTACCTCAAAATGGTAACATTACCTTTTTCATTACCAAACTCGCCACTCCAACCTGTGTATGTTAAAACAAATACGTATACATCGCTTGGCGCAGCATTACCTTCTTGATCTTTACCGTCCCACTGTTTATTTTTATCAAGGGTTTCAAAAACTAACCTACCCCATCTATCATAAACTTTCAATACGTAATCTTTAACAAAAACATCTTTTATCAACCAAGAGTCGTTCACTCCATCATTATTAGGTGTAAATGCGTTGGGAACAAATACGTATGGTTTTTGTTCGAGTGAAACTTTGTTGGACCTACTACGCGCAATTGTTCCTGGCCAACCAATGGGTTGATGCAACACCTCTATTTCATAAGTATAACGGCCATCATCTGTGTTAAAATTATCATCCACTGCAATGAGTGTGGTATCATGATATAAACCAACCACATTTCTAACAGTTGAATTTGGAGCATATCTGCCCAAGTCAAAACTAGCAGGGTAATCATCAGCAGAAACAAATTTTTGCCAGCCTAAGGTATTTTCGAAATATTTGGAAGAACCGCGTAAGACCGTTGTACAAAATATTTTACCAGCTGGGCCGTAGTTACCGCAAGTATCTAGCATAATAATGTAGTAGCAATGCGAAGCATCATTAACCTGTACCTTATTATCAAGATAAACGGTATCCGTTTGTTTTAAAAAATCTAGCTCCATAACAAACTCTTCAGGTTTTTGATTGCGGTACCCTTTCCATAAAAAGTACCGGGCAAAATCTAATTCTTTGGTTTGATTCCAGGTTAAATGTACCTGATCATCTTTTACAGTTACGTTATACAGGTATTGTTTATCGGGTAACATTTTCAATTGATCAAACGTGCCCAACGTATCAGATGAAAGGCCTTCAAAACCACATTCATTTTCTACCTTGATAAAATAACGGTAATTGGTTACGCCATAATTTGGCGTAGAAAAATCGTTATAAGCATTGGCGTTTCTATCAAATATAGAATCAAGCAGTTTAAAATTACCATCAGCATCAGCCCTATAAATCTTATAACATTTAAAATAAGGCTTATACCTGGCCGAATCGCCAAAGTATACAATGCAAGATTGGTTGTTTCGCAACTCAATACACAACACATCTGTTTGCGGGTGTGTTGGCATGGGTAATGCTTTTATATAAAATACACGTTGGGTGGTTTTGGGTATTGGGCAGCCTTTATCTTTAACCGTTACGGTAAATTTATGTAATGGTTTATTGTTAAATCCGCAATGGCTTTGCCACGACCAATTGTAAGTAGCCGCGTTTACTGTTCTAGTGGTGGTTAGTCCAACCGTTGTATATTCCAGGCTATCAACATTAGTAGTTACATAAATCGTATCAATGGAGTCGGCATCAAATACCTCAATGCCAAATTTTATTTCGTTGGGTATGGTTACAAATAAAGTATCTAGATTTAATTGATTCCCGTTTTGATAAAGTTTAACAGTAGGAAAAGTATTGGATATACAATTAACCACCAAAAATTGCAATTCGAGGTGCACCAAACCAATGGCCACTCCATTACGAAACTCAGTAACCTTTAAGCCTACTACAAAAACACCTGCCTGAGATGGTTTGATAGTGAGTTGACCTGAGCGAACATGAATACTAAGCGGTGGGTTGCCTTGAATTTCTGCATTAGAAGAAAAACCAGGTAACCAAGTTACAGGAATATACGGACCAGGGTTTAAAATCGGGCGGTTATTAAATTGGTCATCATTGGGATTATCTCTAGTTAACGTTCCGTTAACGGGAGTAATCAATTCGTAGCTTAAAGAATCTCCATCGGCATCTGTATAGGTCATGTTGTAGGAGAATAAATTGTCTACACACAAAACGGTAAACGGATTAACAGCCAACTTAGGTGTTGAGTTGATAAACCTTGCAGGTGAAGGAATCTCCGCATAAAAAGTCATACTTGCATCTCCAGGAGATTGTATGTTTTGTATGATCGCATTTCTACAACAGCGCTCCCAACTGATGTAATATCCATTAAAGTTGTTGTATTTAGTTGGCGATAACGTAATTTGTCGGGTATAAACAGCCTTTTCTGTACAACCTGGCACGGCAGTTACACATTGTGCAAACGAAGGATTAATTTTTGATACTGTACCTTGAGGAATTCCTATGGAATCTTTTCTTACATGGGTTATTTTATCGTAAATACCCACATATACGTTTTTATTAAACTCCGTTTCGCTGGTGCAATCTCTATACACAACCAGGGTAATTTGATACGTATTACCAGATATCCATTGCACATCAAAACCTCCACCAACAATATGTGTGGCTTGGCAAACAAATGAAAAACCAATTGATAATATGAGTAATAAATACCTCAAGTAATTTTGGGTTAGGTTATAAGTAAAACCATCTAATTAATAAATAGTTGTAATACAATATTAATAAATATTATCTGGTATT
>CANLLM010000130.1 GCA_947491825.1 Bacteroidota bacterium | reverse complement strand
GGTGGTTGAAAACAAGGTTTTAAAGCGTAAAGTGGGTAAAACAAGGGAAATTATTGGTGATAGCCCTGCTATCATGAATATTATTGAAACCATTGATAAAGTTGCGCCTACCGATGCACGTGTGCTAATAACAGGCGAAAACGGAACCGGTAAAGAATTGGTAGCTCGCTGGATTCATGAAAAAAGTAACCGTGCAAAAAACACCTTAATTGAAGTAAACTGTGCCGCTATTCCTACCGAGTTAATTGAGAGTGAATTATTTGGCCACGAAAAAGGTGCATTTACCTCGGCTTTAAAACAACGCATTGGTAAATTTGAACAAGCACATGAGGCTACTTTGTTTTTAGATGAAATTGGCGACATGAGTCTGAGTGCACAAGCCAAGGTTTTACGTGCATTGCAAGAAAATAAAATTACACGCGTTGGTGGCGATAAGGATATTGAAGTAAATGTGCGGGTAATTGCTGCAACCAATAAAGACTTGATAAAGGAGATTGAAAAAGGTAATTTCCGTATGGATTTGTACCACCGTTTAAGTGTAATTTTAATACACGTTCCTAGCCTTAACGAGCGTAAAGACGATATTCCATTATTAGCCGAAAAGTTTGTAAAAGAAGTTTGCGAAGACAACGGTGTACCTAAAAAGATGTTTACACCAAATGCATTAAACGAATTGAAGAAAATGAATTGGAGCGGTAATATTCGTGAATTACGCAACTTGGTTGAACGTTTGATTATATTAAGTGGACATCGCATAACAGAAGAAGATGTGGTTAAATATGCGAGTCCAAGCCACAGCCAAAGTAACGAGAAAAGTGTTTTCGAAAAATTCTCGACCCTACAAGATTTTAAAGACCATGTAGAGAAGATTTTTATTGAGGAAAAACTTAAAAAGAACGGCTGGAATGTGGCTAAAACGGCACAAGAAATTGACATTCAACGCAGCCACTTGTATAACAAAATCGAAAAATACAGCTTACGCAGAGGCGAGGTAAGTGAAACAAATTTATAATAAATTACAAACCCTAACGGCAGCAAAAAGATCCGTTAGGGCTTTATATTATGGTTGGAGCCAACATACAAGTCGCAATTTCTCATTTACAACAAGGCCACCTGGTTGCCATACCTACCGAAACCGTTTATGGTTTAGCAGCCAATGCATTTAACCCCGAGGCTGTTGTAAAAATATTTGCAGTCAAAAATCGTCCTGCATTTAACCCACTTATTATTCATACCAACAACATAAGTCGCTTGCAAGAATGGGGATTAAACTTGCCTGAAAAAATGTTGCAACTGGCTGCTCAATTCTCTCCGGGGCCATTAACTTATGTTATTTCTAAAAGTGATGTTATTCCTGATATTGTTACCGCAGGCACCGAAGCAGTAGCAGTGCGTATTCCAAACCATCCATTAACTTTAGATTTGTTAAGTAAACTTGATTTTCCATTGGCGGCACCAAGTGCTAACCCAAGTGGATATGTAAGTCCAACAACAGCGCAACACGTTAACCAACAATTAGGGCATGTTATTCCTTATATTTTAGATGGTGGTGCATGTGAAGTTGGATTAGAATCAACCATCATCAGTTTTTTAGGTGATACGCCTACTCTGCTTCGCCATGGCGGAATTACCTTGGAGCAGATTGAAGAAGTAATTGGAAAAGTAATTGATAAACCCGGAGAATCAGGAGATGATATCCTAACCGACAATCCGATTGCACCAGGTCAGTTAGCTAAGCATTATGCAACCAAACACTTACTGATACATGATGATCCTGGATTACATTTTAAGAAATTTAACCCACTAAAAACAGCCGTAATTTCTTTTAAAACAAGTTACACGCAAGTACCGAATCAATTTCAGTTTGTATTATCTAGTAAAGGTAATTTGGCCGAGGCTGCGCAAAAACTTTTTGCCGTAATGCGTTTAATTGATACCATGGAGGTAGACGTTATTCTTGCGGAAAAGTTCCCAGATAAGGGTTTGGGTAAAGCCATAAACGATAGGCTGAAGCGAGCAAGTGTTATATAATTAAACTAATTTGGTGTGTAACCTACCGGCCACTCTACTACCCTAATTTTTACTTTTAATAAACCTGCCCCCTGGGTTAAACCTAACTGCCTGGCGGCTTCATAACTTAAATCAATAATGCGTTTACGGCTATATGGGCCGCGATCATTAACCCTAACCACAAGCCATTTACCTGTTTTGGCATTGGCTACCCTGACCAAAGTACCAAATGGCAAAGTACGGTGTGCTGCTGTTAATTTTCTGCTACTATATCGCTCTCCACTTGCAGTGCGCCTGCCATTAAATTTTTTAGCGTAATAAGAAGCGGTTCCATTTTGCTTAAATACTTTTATTCCTTCTGGCTCCACCGAATCTGTCGGAATCGACAAAGCGAAATCTGTAAGTTGAGGCGTATCTTTTGTCTGGGCATCAACCCCAAAATAAAATAAACCTAGCAATAAAACGAGTATGCATATTTTGTGCTTAATTTGATAAAACATTGGCGCAATATACGCATTTTCAGAAATGAACACTTATAAACCTCTAGCTGAGCGGGTTAGACCTAAAAATTTAGAACATTACATTGGTCAGGAACACCTAACAGGACCTTATGCGCCTTTACGAAAAGCCATTGATGCCAAAAACATTCCAAGTATCATTTTTTGGGGGCCTCCAGGTGTTGGGAAAACTACCCTAGCACGTATAATTGGTAATGAGTTAGAATTACAATTTTACCAATTAAGTGCAATCAGTGCAGGTGTTGCAGAAGTGCGCAAGGTTATTGAAGATGCAAAAAAAATAGGCAAAGTACTTTTATTTCTAGATGAAATTCATCGCTTTAATAAAAGTCAACAGGATGCATTATTAGGTGCAGTAGAAAGCGGACGTATCGTTTTGATTGGTGCTACAACCGAAAACCCTTCGTTTGAGGTAAACAACGCATTGCTTTCTAGATGCCAAGTATATATTTTAAAAGAATTAGATGTTGATGCGCTAACTAAAATTACCTATCAAGCCGTTGCCAAAGATGAAGTATTGAAGTTAAAGCAAATAAACCTAGTTGAACACGAAGCCTTATTTTTATTTTCAGGAGGTGATGCGCGCAAGTTGCTAAACATACTTGAAATATTAGCCAACCAACCAGATCAAGAAATAAACATTACCAATAAACTGGTTAAAGATACTTTACAACAAAACATTGCCCTACACGATAAAAGTGGCGAAGCACATTACAATATTATTTCGGCCTTTATTAAATCTATACGTGGCAGCGATCCTAATGGCGCAGTTTATTGGTTGGCGCGTATGCTTACTGGTGGTGAAGATGTGAAATTTATAGCACGAAGAATGCTGATTTTAGCCAGTGAGGATATTGGCAACGCAAACCCAAATGCATTGCTTGTTGCAAACCAAACATTTGCATCGGTAAATATTATTGGCATGCCCGAAGCTAGAATTATATTAAGTCAGTGTGCTACCTATTTAGCTTGTAGCCCCAAAAGTAATGCTGCATATTTAGCTATTAACCAAGCGATGGATTTGGTTAATAAAACAGGGCAATTACCCGTGCCTTTGCATTTGCGAAATGCCCCAACCAAACTAATGAACGAATTGGGTTATGGAAAAGATTATAAATATGCGCACGATTATGAAAACAACTTTGTGGCAGTAGAATTTTTACCTGATGGGTTAATTGGAAAAGCTTTTTATGAACCAGGCGACAACGCCCGCGAAACAGAACAACGTGCGTTTTTACAACAACGTTGGAAAGACAAATACGGATATTAGTTATTGCCTGTAAGTGATGTTAAATTAAGACTTAATAATTAAGCCCCCTTGTAATTGCTATTTAACATGTTAATTTGCCAATGATTTAACAAAGCAATATTATGATTAGAGGGCCTTTTAATTTACAAAAGTGGATTGACGAAAACCGTCATTTATTAAAACCACCTATTGCCAATAAAAACTTATATCCTGAAGGGACAGACTTTATTGTAATGATTGTGGGTGGACCAAATGCCCGTAAAGATTATCATTACAATGAAACCGAAGAGTTGTTTTACCAAATAGAAGGCAACATTACTGTTCGTATACAAGAAGAAGGTGCATCACGTGAAATTCAAT
>CANLLM010000129.1 GCA_947491825.1 Bacteroidota bacterium | reverse complement strand
TGCATTGCATTTATCTCGCAGTGCGTTTAAAAAAGTTTCGTCAGTTGGCAAATAACCTGCTTCGCCACGTACTACCTCAATGATAACACAAGCTGTTTTATGGGTAATGTTTTCTAATTCATCTAGATCTCCGTTGGTTAAAAAACGTACATCAGGCAACAATGGGCGAAATGCATTTTTGTATTCCTCTTCACTATTTAAACTTAATGCCGCATGTGTACTGCCGTGGTAGGCGTGTTTAAAAGCAATAATCTCGCTGCGTTTGGTTACGCGTTTCGCTAGTTTTAAAGCGCCATCAGTGGCTTCGGCACCAGAGTTTACAAAGTACACACTGTTTAACGAATCGGGTAGGAGCGAAGTTAATTTTTGTGCCAACTGCACTTGTGGTGCTTGCACATATTCGCCATATACCATTAGGTGCATGTACTTATCTATCTGGTTTTTTAAGGCTTGATTTACATTTGCGTTACCATGACCCAAACTACTTACACTTATACCAGATATTAAATCAATAAATGGTTTATTGTTTTTATCGTATAAGTAAATTCCCTCGGCTCTTTCAAATTCAAGCAACAACGGAAAACGAGTGGTTTGAGCTTGGTGTTGTAAAAATAATTGGCGGTTGCTGATGTGCATGATACAAATATGCGATTTAATTATAATTTTAATTAATTTCGTAATTGTGCAAACACCAAATAAACAATTATTAACCACCGATGAAGAACGTTTAAGTAAACGTTTGGCCACCACACCAACTGAGCGTTTTAGGTTAATGATTAATTTGTTTAAGTTAAATCAAAAATTAAAACGGGCCAATCAACCCAAATAACCTATCGTTTTGGATTTATTCGAAGAAGAACTTGTTATATTGTTTAAGGCTTTTCAGTCGGCTAATTTATCTTATATCATGGTAGGTGGATTTGCTACTAATCTTCATGGGTTCAATCGTTTTACAGCCGATTTAGATATTTGGATAAAAGATACGCCAGCCAATAAATTAAATTTTCGAAAAGCAATTGCCTCTGCCGGATACGGAGATTTTTTGGAATACGAAACCATGGAGTTTTTGCCGGGATGGACAACCCTAGCATTAAACAATGGAATGGAGCTGGATATCATGACTTATATGGCCAACTACACTGCTGCAAATTTTGATGAATGTTATGAACTAGCTCCAATAATGGATATTTTGGGTAATCAGTTACGCGTATTAAACCTTAATCATTTAATTGCTGAGAAAGCAAAACTTGGCAGGCCAAAAGATTTGATTGATTTGGAAGAGTTAGAAAAAATTCGTTCGCATAAAAAGTAACGTAGGTCCCCGTTTTGAGCTGCTTTAGCTAAACCCATAAGTTCAACTATCTTTGCTGCTCAACCTAATTTTATTTTATGTCGTTTGCAGCGCTTGGTTTAAACCGTGATTTACTTTACGCTTTAGAAAAACAATTCTATACAACTCCATATCCTATACAATCTGAAGCCATACCTTTAATTTTAGCGGGTAAAGATGTGTTGGGCATTGCGCAAACAGGATCGGGAAAAACAGCAAGTTATGTGTTACCCTCGTTGCAATTATTACAAAATAAACCACTTGCTCAAAATAGGTACATCAATACATTGGTGCTGGTACCTACACGCGAGTTGGCTATACAAGTGCAAAAAGTATATAAATCGTTTAGCGACAAATTAGAACAACCCATTAAAACATTAGCAGTTTACGGTGGTGCTTCTATTAACCCGCAAATGATGGACATGAATAAAGTGGAAGTTTTGGTAGCTACACCTGGACGTTTGTTGGAGTTGGTAGAAAAAAAGGCTGTTTTTTTAAGTGCGGTTGATGTATTGGTGCTTGATGAAGCTGATAAAATGTTGAACCTCGGTTTTAAAGAGGAGATGACCAAAGTGATGAGTTTATTGCCTATTAAACGCCAAAATTTACTTTTTTCGGCCACCTTAAGTGCCGATTTAAGCAGCATAAAAGACGTGTTGCTAAATAATCCTGTTACGGTTGAAATAGAAGTAGAAACTGACAACATTGACCTAATTAATCAAGTGGCTTATGCGGTTGAAGAAGAACTTAAAGGGCCCTTGTTGCGCTGTTTAATTAAGCAACATCAAATGGAACAAGTGCTGGTGTTCACTTCATCTGTTCACAAGGCCGATATGGTAACTGATAAGTTAAATGCAAACGGAATAAAGGCGTTGGCTATGCACAGTAAAAAAAGTCAGGGGGCACGTGAACAAGCTTTGTTGAAATTTAAAAATGGTGTTGTGCAAGTATTAGTAGCAACCGATTTAATGGGGCGTGGAATTGATATTCCGTTCTTACCTTATGTAATAAATTACGAATTACCCCGCTCACCCAAAGATTACATACACCGTATTGGTCGCACGGGAAGGGCAAAGCAAGCAGGCACTGCTATTAGCTTAATTACCGTTGAAGAAGCTCATCACTTTAGCGTAATACAGAAAAAAATGAAAAAACGTGTGGAGCTATTCACTAGCGATGAGTTTAAATTATTTTAATATTAGGGTTTAGCAAATCAGCAATAACCTACACTGTCCATCTTTTTCTTTTGGAGCACGATGCACACAAGCCTTCACTTTACTTCCTGGATAATCCACTGCTAAACGCCACATTTGCCCAAGGCCTAGGTTTATGATCTGTGCATGTGGGTATGGTTGATAATGTAAATCAAAAAAATGTTCGCTTAAATACGCTTCAAAACCTCCATCGGGTCCAGTATACAATTTTTTAAGTTGATTGCGTATTTCAGGAATAAGTACTTTCTGTCGGGCTTGTGCATTGGGTAAAATTTCACTGGCTTGCCCATAGTAAGTGCATAAAAAAGTATCGGTTGGCACAGGTGAACGATCAACATGAAACGAATATACATCAGTTGGTATTAAAGCATGCGTATCGTCCCTATCATAGTTTTTAATTATATTAAGAGTGGGTTGTGCACCATGTGCTTTTAGCAATCCCCAATCGGCTAAAATGGTTTGGCGAGCGTGGTTACCTTGTTCGCTTAACTCCAGCGCAAGCAGTTCGTCAGTTTCAATGGACGTAATGTTTTCTGTAGGCTTTATTTTTTCTATAATTTCCGCAAAATCCCCCTCTAGTTTGCGCTCCCAACACAAGGCATTGATATTACCCACAAAAGATGTAGCCACCAACTCCTTAAAACTAGTAACATGTTGTATTTGTTTATCAGCGTGGGTATAATCAATCATGGATGAAACCATATGGGTGTTTTAATATTGGACTAACGTTTTGCAGCTATAAGAAGTTGGCGATTTCGAAGCATAAAACTTTCAACCTGCACGAAAGTTTGATTGAAAAACTGCACTTCATTTAACCACTGAACCACCAATTTCTTGTAAGTGCTGTTACCTGCTTTGTTATTATCAGCTTTGTCTTTTAGCCCAGCGAATACTAATAAAAATAGTCTGTACCAATCATCAAAAGCAATTCCCGAACAGGCTCTTATTTCTTTATTACTTTATAGGTTTTAATTCCTGTTTGAAAAGTTAGTAAAACTAAATATATTCCACTTTTAAAATTAGAAAAATCAATATTTGTATTTTCGTTATTCAAGATACAAGAATATATTTTTTGTCCTGAATTTGAATATATAGCAGCTGATGCGTTTGTGTTTTCTGAATTTATGATGGTTAATTCGTCTGTGACAGGATTTGGAAACAATTTAATTTTAGGGGAAATTACAATGTCAGCAGTGCTCAATACTTTTTCCTGATATACCCTTACATAGTCTATTTCCATAGTTGATTGAATAAAATTCTGTGTTACACTAGGTTCAATTGCAATATTTAGTAGTAGGTATTGTTCAGCATCAAACGGCCAGGTGTATTGGTTTTTTATTGTTGGATTATAGCTTAAATGGTTGATTCCATTGACACTAAATGTTATACTTTGTTCATTCCATTCAACAGCATAAATATTAAATTCATTTGACACATCTGTTTTATATTGTGCATTTGAAATGTATTCTCCAATAGATAAATTTCCATTTATTGGATGATGTACCGCACTAGAAATTACATTTTGATTGGCTCCCCAATGTTCCATAATATCTATTTCTCCACAGGCAGGCCAATTGATAGTTCCATATGTTTCA
>CANLLM010000128.1 GCA_947491825.1 Bacteroidota bacterium | reverse complement strand
TATAGCCGATGGTGCAGAAGAAAAAATGAAAGACCCAGCCTATATGGAACAACTGTGGCATATCATTGCTTAGTATTTCGACTACATCTAAAAATGATAATAAATTGCATACTATAAAACACATTACTTACATACTAGCTACAACTAGCATATTATTTACAACACATGTATTTGCCAAAAAACCTCGTCCTAAAAATGGGAAAGCACCTATAGCAAATGAACGCGTAAACATTCAAAAGCTACTACAAGCGCAACAAAAATCGTGGAATGAAGGAAAAATTGAAGCCTACATGCAAGGTTATTGGAACAACGATTCGTTAACCTTTGTGGGCAAGCGCGGTGTTACACGAGGCTGGAAAAATACGTTAGCCAACTACAAAAAATCTTACCCCGATAAAAATGCAATGGGTAAACTGGATCTGCAAATTTTAAACATTAAACTAGTTGGGAAAGATCTAGCTTTTGTTGTTGGCAGATGGGATCTGAAGCGAAATGTAGGTGATGTAGGCGGACACTTTACTTTACTTATGCGTAAACTAAAAGGCAAATGGTTCATTGTGGCAGACCATAGCAGTTAACTATTTTATAATTGGCGCAAGAAAACGTTTTACATCATATGCAGCAAACAAACCCAAAGCACCTCCGTTTATGTTGGTAGGCAAGTTAGCAGGTGGTGTACTAAAAGGACCACCAGAGTTGCGCCTGTTTTCTAAAGCCAAGTAATACCTGTTAACAACTTCATCCGTTGAACGAAATACCAATATGGCTGTATCATTGGGCTGTAAACGTAAAAAAGGCAATTCAAAAACATAAGGCTCGTTTACAACTGAATTCCTATTATCAAACAATATCCTGGCATCAAAAAGTGAATCTTTGCCTTGTGTAACCTCTTGGTTTTTAAACCCAAAACGGAAATAAGTATACTTGGTTCTTGGTCTATTATCAATTGCAAAAAAAGCAACAGCATATCCTTCCTCAATAAATCCAGATGCAGGTTTAAAATAAGAAACTACGGTATCTATTTGAAACATTGGTTCGAGTGTGGAGCTTGACGTATACGTTATACCTTGATGCGTTACCTTCAAATTATATATTGTTCCGGTTGTACCAACATATCCTGATGAAGCCTTGTATATGCCATTACCAGCATGATTAAATGAAATGCCATTTACATCAATCACAGCATCTGTAATTAATGGTGTAGCATTGGTATTATCAAAGTAACCTACCGACTTAGTAATCCTCACATAAGAACTATCAATCTCGGTTGTAATTTGCCCTTCAACAACAAGTTTCTCGGTATTATCAGGTAAATCAATATCTATTACCTCTTCACACGAAGTAAACATCAACCCAAATAATAAACTGCTTATTATAATTAAACTATTTTTCATGGCTGTAATTAAAATTTAAAGTTATAAGTAACAGAAGGAACAAAGGTGAACAAGTAAGTTTTCACCGCTTCATTTTTACCTGTTAATTCATTCGTTCTAAACGCTATACTGTATGGGTTTTTTCTTCCGTATGCATTGTAAACAGAAAATACCCAACTGCCTTCAAACTTTCTTTTTGAAAATACCCAAAGTGGCCTAGCTTCTATTTTCTTCTGATTTAAAGTTAACGATAAATCCATGCGGTGATAAGCAGGTACCCGAGCACTATTTCTTGCACCATATTCAATGATCTTTTTTCCTTCAAATTCAAAATAAGCAACAGCGGGCGTATACGTATCGCCTGTAGCATAGATAAAATTAGCCGACATGCTTAAACGTTTTGTAAACTCATGGCTAAGCACAAATGTTATATAATGACGTCTATCAAACCTGAAGTTATACCACTCGTTGTTGTTCACCCCATCCACTTTTCTTTCCGATTTTGACAGTGTGTAACTTAACCAGCCCGTTGTTTTACCGCGTTGTTTGCGTAATAATAACTCTATACCGTAGGCCCTTCCAATTCCTGGTAATACCTGCGATTCTATAGCCTCATTAAACTGCACATCTGCATCATCCTTTAACTCCACCGTATTATTCATGTACTTATAATAAACCTCTGCTGATGCTTCAATGGCATTTTCACTAAAGTTACGAAAATACCCCAATGCCACTTGATCGGCCATTTGTGGTTTAATGTACTTATCAGATGGAGTCCAAAACTCAGCACCTATACTTGCGTTGGTTGTTTGTATTAAATGCATATATTGAAACATGCGGTTATACGAACCCTTAACTGAGCTATTTGCATTAATAACATAAGTTAAAGCCAAACGCGGCTCCAATCCGAAGTAAGTATTGTACACCTTATTCCAATCATAGTTTGTGGTATCAATGATGGTTGATGTATTGATAAATCCATTACTAAAATAAGTTGGTGTACCACCTGCATAAACTAACTCACGCCCTTTACCTACGTTTTGAAACATAGACAAACGCGCACCATATTCGGTTGATAAACGATTATTAATTTTTAAAGCATGACTGATGTATACGCCATAATCTAGCGCACGTTTAGCTGGCAATACATCTTTTAAAATAATTGATTCGGAAGTAATGGGATTAACTTCTCCGGGAGAGTAGGTATGATGTGTAGCCGCGAACCCAAACTTAATGCTATTTTTTGGATTAGCGTAGTAACTAAAGTCTTGCTTTACACCAAAATCGGTGATGTAATTTAATCGTGACAAATTTAAATTTGGCGAAATGTTAAAATCAACAGTGTAATTATACCGACTAAATATTAAGCTTGTATTTGAGAACATGCGCGAGCTAAATATATGGTTCCAGCGCAAAGTGGCCGTCTGGTTTCCCCAACCTATGCCAAATAAACTTCCTGTACCCAAGTTATCTTTACCCATGTAACCAGACAAAAACAACTTGTTCTTTTCATTTAAAACAAAGTTTGTTTTAATGTTTAAATCGCCAAAATAAGCAGTCACATCTTTGGTTTGTTCGCTCAGCGGAAAGAACACATCAAAATAACTTCTTCTACCCGAAATCATAAATGAACTTTTATCTTTTTGTATCGGCCCCTCTACCGTTAAACGCGATGACAATACGCCTATACCACCACTTACGCTAAATTGTTTAGAGTTACCGTCTTTCATACGCACATCCAATACAGAAGCCAATCGGCCACCATAATTGGCAGGTATACCACCCTTGTAAATTTCAAAATCTTTTATCGCATCACCATTAAACACAGAGAAAAAACCCACCACATGAGACGGATTGTAAACCACAGCCTCATCCAACTGCACCAAGTTGTGATCCACATTCCCACCACGTACTATAAACAAGGTATTGCCATCACCTGCAGCTTGCACACCAGGTAATAATTGTATGGCTTTTATAATATCAACTTCACCTAATAATATTGGAATTTTTTTTACCTCCTTAATATCCATTTTAACCACACTCATTTTTGTTGATTCCACATTAGATGAGTTTGGTCTGTCTGTAGTTACGGTAAGCTCTTTTAATTCGCGCTTATCTTCAGCTAACTCAACCTTTAAAGCAATATCTCCTTTTGTTAAATCAATGGTTTTGGTTTGAGTAACATAACCAACATAGGAATACACTATGGTGTATTTACCCTCAGGTAGATTTAATGAATAGTATCCATATGTATTGGTGGCTACACCCGTTTTTAACTCACTAACAGATATGGAAACACCAATAAGGTCTTCCCCATTTTTGGCATCTTTAACTGTACCACTCAAGGTATTTTTTTGAGTTTGGGCATGAATAGTTGTTGCTGACAGCAAAAACAAACTTAACAATGTAACTAAATTTTTCACGGGTGCGAAAGTACTACAACAAATACCAATAAAAATATTTTTAGATAAAAAAGGACGAATTGCAGGTAAACGGAATTTAAAACGGGTGAAAGGGAAATATCCAATTTGGTTTCTATACCTACAACCAAAAGACTTATGCAACAGGGCATCACCAAAGGTTTCAATTAAAACATCAAAGCAACCTGTTCCTCGGTTAAGGTGCCACTTTATTTAACTTACTGTGCTTTTTGCCATACAGTAAATAGATAAACAAACCAAACAATAACCACAACAAAAACGCAGCCCAATTGGTAAAATTTAACTGGGTCATTAAATAAAAATTAGAAACCATACCTAAAACGGGAACGGTGCTAAAGCGTTTTAAAAATGTAAGCACACTTAATACCACAAACAGCAACCAAAAAGCAAGTGTTGGCCAGTTTTCGCGTAAACCTATATTCATAAATGTTTGGGTGTTATCAAACACAATAAATA
>CANLLM010000127.1 GCA_947491825.1 Bacteroidota bacterium | reverse complement strand
CGGCTGCACTTAGCAGCTTACTTAATTTACTTTTCATAGTTATGTTTTTTGGTTGTTTTGTTTACAAATAAAATGCCAAAGATATTTAATTATCTCAAACGCCAATTTCTCCAAGTGTTAGTGGCTATTTCACTGGCGTTAATCTGTGGATCTTGAGGTTTTATTTTTATGGTTGTTTCTAGCTGAACATTTGTTGTAACGTAATCACTTAAATCACCATAAGATAGGTTACCCTTGGTTTCTTGTAATTTTTTAAGGATAAAATAGGTGAAATAACCGTGTTTCTTTTCTTTGTATGGTAAAGCAGTTTGATCTCCACTACTTGCACTAAACACAACCATGTTACCTTGTAAGTTTATCGACTTAGGTTTTATCCTTGCAGTTCTTGCTGCTAATAATCCTGCATTTCTGCCATCACCAGTAAAACAAGCATCTAAAATTATGGTCACTTTTTTGGCATTCACACTACCAAGTCTTTGTGTTATTTCAGACAACCTTAAACCATTCTGAATATCAGTTGCACTTACATCAACAGGAATTAAATAGGGTATCTTAGTCACTTCATCAGGATATCCATGACCTGCATAATAAAAAATAATTTCACTATCCACGCCATTAGGCAGTCTGGTAAATATTTGTTCTATTTTTGTTAACTCCTTCCTCATTTCACTGGCAGTTGCATTAACCAGCAAAAAAACTTTTTGTTCTTCAAAACCTAAAGTCCTTAACAAATACTCCTTCATTATTTTTGCGTCTTGCTCAGCAAATTCTACATTGGCTTCAGATTGTAAACTGGGTTGCCTACTTACATAATCTTCATTGCCTATAACGATGGCGTATTTATAAGGCCGCTTTTCATTGTTTACAGGAATGTTAACGTCTACATCAGAGGTTAACATTGCAGGCTTTATAATGGCGTTATAAGAAACATCTCCCAAAATACTCAATTCTCTTTTAGCCAATTCTTGATTTAACACAACCGTAACTTTTTTGCTTTCCGCAAAACGGCCCCAACTTTCTCTAAGTTGTATGTCAATACTTACAGTGGTATCGAAAAATTCTTTATTGGTAAAAAATTCTAAATCAATGGAAACGTGTGCACCTGATTTTATCAGATTATATGTATGTTGAGTTTCATTAACAGGAAAAACATTTTTTATAGGTAATTTAAAATCAACAGACACGTTTTTAGCATCGCCAAATCCTGTGTTTTGGATATTTACTTTCAAAAATATCTTTTCACCACGCTTTGCATTTCCGCCTTTTTCCGACAAAAACTTATAATCCATTACCTCTAATTTGGGCGCAAGAAATTCTTTTGTGTTTATCTTCAAACTTATTGGGTCAATTCCAAATCCGTTGGCTTCCTTCACACTAATAATAAAATTAGCAACGGATGTTATTAAATCATTGTTTGTTGATATGGGTATTTCAATGGTTTTAGTTTCACCTATTCTAACAGTACCTATCTGTAATTCTTTTACAAAATCAATGCCCTTTAAACCATTTATCTCTGCTGTATTGACTACCACATTTAATGCATCGCCTTTACCATTGTTACGAATATTACACTTCAACTTGATTAATTCTGTTGATTTTAATGTGTTAATTTTTTCACCTGCCGAATTCAGCACAACAATTTCATCGAGTTGTTCTTGGGTGGTTTCAAATGTTAATTCTGGTGGAAAGTATATCCCTTTTATATCAACACGCACCCTTGGCGAAAAGGCATAGTTTATCTTTTCCCCCACAGCGTAATAGTATTTACTTTGCGCTGAGGTAATTCTATCGTAAGATTTTATTTTTTTCGCTTTATTATATGTTTTAATGGCGCTGTAGGTCCAAATTGCTGCTGCTGTGCCAGCCAATGCAAATGAGGCTAATTGACTTTGTTGTGCCTGATTGAAATACCTGTTAGATTCTAAAGCGTTTAGGGAGTTTTTATATGAATCGTAACTGCTTACAGCATGTTGATTATACAATACCGAACCTACAGTTGCCCCATAGGCTCCTATACCCAGTAAGAAATGAAAATTTTTATTATCTAGTCGGTAATTGCCTAATCCCGGAAAAATCATAGAGCGCACCACATGGGTAGAGGTTGAAACATGTGCTTGGGTTTTTGCAATAACTTCAACACTCAACTCACCGCTGAAATTAATATTATCTGCCTTGGTATTCCAAATTATTTTTTTGCCCTTGCCTAAGCTTATATTTTTTCCTACATCGCCACTCAAAGCATACGCATCAAATTTGTTACCCGAGCCAAAAAACTCAGCAGTGATAAAGCAAGTATTTCCAGTTGCCATTGACTTGGGTGATTTACTTCGGCCAAATGCATCAACCTCCATCTCCCCTTTCCCATCTGTTAAATCGTAGGTTACCACAATTTGCATTCCCGTATAAATAAAACTTACGTTACTTACAATGAATTCGGCATGCGATTTTATGACTGATAGTAAAAAGGTTAAAGTAATTAGGTATTTCATTAGTAGTTAAGATTAAGTACGCCACCATATATTACTTCGTTACTAGAGATAACATAAGGTCTTACATAATAAGTTAAGACATTTGAATTGGAGACTTTTTTATAAGTACCTGTGAATACTTGATTTTCGTTTGGCAATGATTGAACAATAACCCTGTTCGTATTTATTGATGGATTATTGGTTGATGTTGCCCAGCAAAACCCATATTCAGAAATACTATCGGTACCTAATTGAGTGAACATTGCAGTCATTTTTAAATCTTGTTCATTATTTATTTTAGATAGTGAAAGTATTGTCAATTTGTGAGATTTAAGGTGAAAGAATATATTATCACTATAAAAAACCTGATCATCTTCCAAGATTACATATGAACGTACATTATTAAAAGTATCCTTTGGTGGATTAACAAATGAAGAAACAAAATTAACTTGACCACTGATTATTGAAAGGTTAGCAACTATTTTACTATCGTATATAGTTGGATTTATTTTGGTACCATAACAATGCCCAAACTCTTTAATTTTTAAATCGCCTAAATTACTAATCTTTCCAAGAACATCTACTTTTTTTGAGTTAGGTGAACCTGGTATTGAAACCTCCAATTTTATATTTGAAAGCCTAGTGTATTGTCCTTTAGCTTCGCCATATATAACTTCCTCACCTATTTTAGTAAAAGCTCTAACATAATAATTCAATCCTAACAGAATTTCAGGAATTTTAGCAGAGTAACGCAAAGGTCGATTTGTAACACCCAAAATTACAACACTATCTGTTTGTATAAATGGAGTATGGTCAATTGCATAACAAATACCATAAACAATCTCTGTATTTTGTTCAATATCTACTAAATCACAATGCACAATAAGAGTGTTATTTTCCCATACAACATCAGTGGTTACTAACTTATTGATTCGTTCAATTTCTAACTTTTTACAAGAAGAAATTATTAGTAAAAATGAGAGGATCGTTACTATTCTCATAATTACAATTTAATTATAAAGTAAACATACACATTCTTTGGTCTGGTTTCACTTCCGCCTGCGCTCGATGTACTTAAGCCAAAAGTGTTCGCATCATTAGTCCCTTTTGCAACATATTGATTAGGTATACCAACACCAGCAGTTTCATTACCAGTCAGACTATGATTATGATTTTTGTATTCATCAACTTGATAGCTTCCAACACTATTGCCTGTATTTCCGCCTGAATACTTTGCAGTTCTTGTTGATACATTAGGGTCTGCTGTTGATGAACCAGCTATTCCACGCATAAATTGGCCTCTTAAATCAGGTAGATTGAAGGTAGTGGTATTATTACCTGCACCCCACGAATTACCAATGACATTATACAAATTTGAATAAGTAGTTCTGCTGATAGCCGAACCATCACAAATTAAATAACCAGAAGGTATGTTTACACCTGCAAAAGAAAGCACAGTACCAATAGGCACACCAGGCATAGATACTGTATTTCCGTTGCTAATACTTAAATTATTATCCAGAACAGATAGCATTTGAATTTCATTATTCATACTGGTGTCACCATCATATTGTTTAGGTAGCTTAATAAAATTACTTTGAGAAAGTTTTAATGTATCACCATTCAAACTCAAGCTCTGGATTTCATTGGTTGAGTTTGTGTCATTATCTTTTGGCAACCTGATTAAATTTCCTTTTGATAAACCCAATGAATCACCCTTTAAAAATAAACTTTGAATCTCATTGATTGAGTCGATATCATGATCCTTTGGCAATTTAATACCATTGCCTTTTGATATTTTTAAAGAGTCTCCTAT
>CANLLM010000126.1 GCA_947491825.1 Bacteroidota bacterium | reverse complement strand
GTTGGTAATCATATTTTGAAACATGCTTTTTATAACGTTGTTTTGAAACATGCAGGTTACCCAACTATTTATTTACCCCATAAAATCGCTGGGTGGTATTGAAATTAAACAATCGTTGGTTACTCAGCGTGGCTTACAATACGATAGGCGATATATGTTGGTTGATGAGCAAGGTGTGTTTTTAACACAACGTACCCTACACAAAATGGCCTTGTTTAAGTTGGGTTTAATTAATAATGGCTTTGTGGTTAGTTATGAAAACAAGACCATTGAAATACCATTTTCCTTAACGGGAACAACACAACAAGTTACTGTTTGGGATGATACTTTTGAGGCAATTGTTGCTGATGAAACTTACAATCATTGGTTTAGTGAGCAACTAAATCAAACCGTAAAATTGGTTTACATGCACCAGCATAGTAACCGATTGGTAAATCCTAAATACGCCCAAAATAATGAGCAGTTAAGTTTAGCAGATGGTTATCCAGTATTGGTTATTAGTGAATCATCTCTAAAACTTTTAAATACCAAATTAACAAAACCAATAGGTATGGATAGGTTTAGGCCCAATTTAGTAATTAATGGAGCTGCGCCTCATCATGAGGATGAGTTGGGTATTTTTAATATTGGCTCGACACAATTTAAGGTGGCAAAACCTTGTGGCAGGTGCGTGGTAACAACCATTAACCAACAAACGCTGCAAACGAGCAAAGAGCCCTTGGCAACCCTTGCCAAATATAGAAAAGTAGGAGATAATGTTAATTTTGGAGCTAATGTAATTTGCCTAAAAGAGGGGCAAATAGCGGTTGGTGACTGGATTTTATAATAGCAATTTAAACTATGTATACCTAAGTTGCCATTAAGTTAAAATTTATAACCCAACTGTAATATAAATAATCTGGTAGGTCTTAAATCAGCAGGTCGGCTCATTATTTCTGTATTAAAAATATTGTTTACCGTTGTAGTTAATGTTACTTTTTTATAGGTGTAACCAGCACGCAAATCAAACACCCAATCTCCGGTTGGGTTTAATAACCTGCCTCTGTCAATGTCTGGAGCGACAAAGTTAATGGGCGCTGTAACAAATACCAGATCAATATTTTGCATGTAGCTGTTGTACCTTAAACTAAATCCCAACATCAATTTTTTAAGGTAATTAACTTGGACATCAATTTTTGCAAGGTGGTTGTAGCGGTATTTCAGTGGGTTATTTGTACTGTCGGTTCCTGTAAAATTATACGTGTATTGGTTTTTTTGTGCCGAGGAGTCTGTGGCGAAAACTTGATTGGGTGCTAGCATAATTGGATTACTATAGGTATAACCAAGCATAAAAAGCCACTCCAATTTACGAGTAGTTATTACAGATGTTACACCAACATCAATACCACTAACACGCGCTTTACCAATGTTAAAACTGGTAAAACCAACGTTATTAAAAAAGTTGTTTGTATCAATGGGTCGTGCTCTCCACTGGCCAAAATTAAACTCCACCATGTTATCGTACTCGGTAAAAAAGTAGGCCGCATCAATAAACCCTTTAAATGCACCAAATGCGAAACCTTGTTTTACACCCAATTCGGCACTATAGCCTTTTTCTGGTTTAAGGTTTGGATTCGGAAAGATATTTACCAATCCAACAGAAGTTTCTATGTAGCGCTCGGCTATGGTAGGGTAGCGGTAACCTTGCCCAAAGCTGGCACGTAAAAATGTTGAACTGGTGGCTTCAAATGCTAATCCCAAACGACCAATCAGCTGGTCATCTATATTGTTACTCATGCTAAAAAATTCGTATCGTAATCCTCCGTTGATGCTCCATTTTTTATAAGCTAAATCTGCTTGTGTAAAAACGGCAATATTGTTTGCTGTAATGTTATTACCACCATACAAAGGACTTTTACTTAATGTATAATTCTTGCTAGTACCCAAGGCTAATGTGCCCCTTTTTTTATTTAGGAAATAATGCCCAACCAATTCGTTGTATGCATTTTTACTGTTGTTGTCTTGATCAACCCCCGCTGATGATTCTTCAATGTCATTATCTACTCCATAAAACCTACCACGATACCTGATTTTATAATTACTTTTTACAAAATCAACATGTGGATCGATGCTAAAAATGGTGGCTTTGGTTTTTGTTTGTGCACTATCTAAAGCCGTGTAACCATAATCAAAACTCTCCCACAATAAAAAACTGGCACTTTGTTGGGTCATTAAAGTGGCATCAACTCCTACTTGTAGGCTTCGTAAATTTTTAAAGTGATAGTTGGTTTTTAGAGTTGTACGTAATCGTTTATCAAACTCGCCAAGACGGTAGCCATTATCGTTTAAGGCGTTTAAACCTACTGTTAAATCTAACCTGTTGTAGCGTTTTGCATAAAAAGCATTTGCACCGCTGTAGGCTTGCAGCCCTTTAAACCATTGTGCACTATCTCGTTCGGGTTTGCTATAAAATCCACTTAAAACATTCGCACTAAACTTACCTTTAGTTGTTGGAGTTGCAGTACGTATATTTACAACACCATTTAATGAACCTGAGCCATACATTACTGAACTTGCCCCTTTAATAACTTCAATACTGCCAATATTTTCTGTTGGTAAAAACTTCCATTGCACTTGTCCTGCATCACCCGTAATCATTGGCACATCATCAACCAAAACCAATACGCGCGAACCTGCACCATAAGTCCAACCGCTACCACTGCGTATGTTTATTTGTCCATCTACCACATTAACACCAGGTAATTGATTCATAACCTGCTCCAAATTTGTGGTTACCCTGTTTTCAATTAAATAAGGTTTTATTATATCAATAGAAACCGTTTGACGTTTTAATGCACCAATACTTCGGCTGCCTGTTACTACAGCTTCGTCTAGTTGATTTTGAGTAGGAGTTAGGTAAATAACAATAGGCGTATCAACACCACAAGTAATTGTTTTATTTTGATAGCCTAAATAGCTTAAAAATAGTGTTATAGTGGTTTCATTTGGAGCAATATTGAACGTAAAATCACCCGATAAATTGGTTGTTGTTCCTTTGTTATTTTGTACCACAGATACACCAACAAGTGGTTCGTTTAAGAGGGCGTCAATAACCCTACCTTTAATTGTATTTTGCGCAAATAAGTTGGTAATAGCACCAAAAATTATGATGCAAAAAAGTAGGTTATATTTAAATAAACAGTATCTTGGTATCATTATTATTATGATATGAAAACTTTAGCCAAAATAACTTTTTTATTATTTACTACATCAGCTAGTTTACAATTAAGTGCACAATGCACGCCAAATAACGATATGCCCAAGGGGAGCATATCTCCCGAGTCCATTAAAATTGGATATAAAAACTTAACATACAGTGAGGTAATTTATTTCAGAGCACCATTGGATACTAACAGTGTATTAGGCAAAGTGCGGGTTGACAGCATGGAGATTACTGGTGTAAAAGGATTGCCAAGTGACTTTGCCTACACTTGTTTTACCTCAAATTGTAGGTTTAAAGGTGGCGAATCGAGCTGCTTAACGTTAACAGGCACACCAACACAAACAGGAGTTTATCCGTTGGTGGTTTATATCCGTACTTACCCAACCTTGAAAGGTTTTATTGATATTCCACTACCAGCACAAAATGACAGTAATTCGCGTTACATATTATATGTATATGGTACTGTTGGGTATCTTGAAAATACCTTGGAAAATAGTATTTCAGTATTTCCTAATCCTGCAAAGGATTTATTAAATATTGCCACATCATCAACTCCAAAAATAACTGCACAATTATTTGACATTGAGGGGAAGTTACAAATAGAGCAAGTGATTGAATCCAGTGCGACCATGAATTTAAAATCACTTTCCAAAGGTATTTATGTGTTAAAACTAAATAACAATACCCAACACATTACACGTAAAATAGTTGTTGAATAATTGAGGTTGATGAAATCGGAAATTAAGAGTTTTACCTATGCATGGAAAGGAATAATATATGCCATTAGGTCAGAGAAACATATGCGTTTTCATTTGCTGGTTGCATTTTTAGTAGCAGTTGCAGGTTGGTTTTTTAATGTAAACTATATCGAGTGGTGTTTAATTATTACAACTATTGGAGCTGTAATTGCAGCCGAAATTTTTAACACCGCTTTCGAGCAATTGGTTAACTTGGTTTCGCCTCAACAACATGTTATTGCAGGAAAGGTTAAAGATTTAGCAGCCGCTGCTGTTTTGGTTATTTCTATGTCTGCTATTCTCATTGGTCTTATTATTTTTATTCCTAAAATTCTTAATTATACCTTCTAGCTGTTAATTAAACTTAACCAATGAGTAACCACAATAAACAGTTTGGTAAACTAGGCGAAGATATTGCTGCAGGATAC
>CANLLM010000125.1 GCA_947491825.1 Bacteroidota bacterium | reverse complement strand
GCTTGAACCTTTGTTAATTTCGCATCATGTGCGATTTTGTCGATTAAATCAGACTTGTTCATAGTTGATAATAATTAAAGTGTTTGTTGTTTTACCATAACAAACTTAGCAACAATGCTGAATAAAACAAGTACCTGCAAAGGATTTTTGATATTTTTTTCAAATTAGATTTTCACAGGTTTTCAACAATATCAGGGTTTCACGGCATTTACCCCCTTTAAACACACTACCTTTTATAGGCTAAAACCACAGTATTAACAAGGCTTTCGTCACTTTTTTCGGGTAGCTCAATTACCACCTCACTTTGGGCATAAAACGGTATCCTTTCGGTTAATTTATGGGCAATAAATTGCAATAATTCGTCACCTTTAAGTCCTTTTACTAAGGGTCTGGGCCTTTTTGCACGAACCAATCTGCTATAAATAAATGCGGGCTCAGCTTTTAAATACACCGTTAGACCCTCATTTTTCATAAACAACATATTATCATGGTAACAAGGCAAACCTCCTCCTGTAGCAATTACATGTGGCTTTTGACTAGGTAAATTTCTCAACACATCAGCTTCAATTGCACGAAATACATCTTCACCTTTCTCAATAAACAATTGTTCTATGGAATTATTAGTGCGTTGCTCTGTTAACTTATCAGTATCTAAAAATGACATAGATAAAGCCCTAGCCAACCTTTTACCAAAGGTGGTTTTACCAACAGCCATAAATCCTATTAAGTAAATGTGCATATTAAAATGGCTGCCCATTGATAAGCAGCCATCATTCTATTTTTTATTTTCTAATTCCTCTTGGACCAACTTTACCTTCCATGTAAAGTTTTACTTTTTCGTAAGTAGGTATTCCGTATGCACTCCACTTTTTAATCACTACATTGTCTTTCATCAATAGTAAACCCGGATTACTGCGCACCATAGATTTAAGTGGCGTAACATCCATGTTAAAATAATTAAAGGCAAATTGATATTCGTGGCGATAGGGTTCAACTTCTGTTAATGTGGTGTTTGTTAATGCCCAAAATGGAATACCTGCAAGCGCACAATCTTGAGCCAATTGCGCAATTTGTGGTTCAATACCCGTTCTAGATTTCAAAATATTAGTTTGAACCAAAATCATCCTAAATCCTTTTTGCATCAATAACGTATCTGTATAGTCTTGCCCGCTTACATCAAACAATTTAAAATCATGTATAGGTGCTTTATCACCTTCTACAATCACTTTATCTATCCTGTCAACAAACTTATAGGTGTCATCTACATTTCCTACCTCATTCACGCCAAATTCAAATTGTTTACCTTCTTTTTCGTAAATAAACACCATGGCAACTGAGTCGCGTTTGGCATCAGGTGGTAATGTCATTAATTGGCCAATATCATTGCCCACTTTATACGGCAAGAAATCTATTTTAGGCAAAAACATGTACGTATTAAAAGTGAAAAACGTAATTACCAATAACGATACGCCAAGTGCTATGCTAAGAATGGTTTTATTAGCTACAATGGGCTTAATGTGTTTTTGTCCAATAAACATAATTAAGATAAACACCAACAACAGCACATCTTTTAAGAACGACTCAACTGGTTTTAATTTTATGGCATCACCAAAACAACCACAATCTGTTACTTTATTAGTGATGGCACTGTAACCTGTTAACAATGTAAAAAACACAATCATTAATAATAGTAACCACATGTTTAATCGGGTGTAAGCACCAATTAGCAGGGCTATACCTACCATGATTTCGAATATACAAATAAACATGGCCATACTTACTGCATAATCAACAAAAAAGTGCATGTTGAAAATTTCGAAATACTCTACCAGTTTATAACTAAAACCTATGGTATCATTAGCTTTTATAAGTCCTGAAATAATGAACAGTACACCAACTAAAATTCGGCTTATTTGAGTTAATATTTTCATGTATTATATGTTTTATTAAAATTAATTCAAGCAATTAAAGCAATCAATAATTGAACAAACTTAATTTATAAGTAATAGTTTTATTTAACTTTTTCGTTTAAGTGTATCAAAGCAAATACACCATAGTTAATCATATCTTGAAAATTGGCATCGATACCTTCACTCATAATGGTTTGTCCGTTTGATGACTGTATTTGACGAATACGCAATAACCGCATCAAGATCATATCGGTAAAAGTACTTACCAACATATCGCGCCATGCTTCACCATAATCATGGTTTTTTTGCATCATCAACGTTTTGGTTTCAAGCACATGTTTATCATACAACTTGGTTAGCGTATCTATATCAATATCTAAATTGCCTTCCTCTTTTAATTCCATCTGAATCAAACCAATTACACAGTAATTTACAATGCCCATAAACTCACTTTCAATACCTTCATTTATTTGCATGCTACCATTTTCCTCTATGGTGCGAATACGTTGTGCCTTTATAAATATTTGATCAGCAATTGAACTCAATCGCATGACGCGCCAAGATGTGCCATAATCTTTACTTTTACTCAAAAATATGTGGCGACACTTATTAATAATGTGATCAAATTGTGTTGAAGTTTGATTTATCAAAATGGTAATGTTTAATTTGTAAAGCACACAAAAATAATGGACATACCCAAATTACAAGCGCACAATACAAAATTATCACTAAACTGCCGTGGTAAACTACTGGTATTAAGCCAACCAGCAGTTATGGGTATTTTAAATATTACCCCCGATAGTTTTTTTGAAGGAAGCCGCATGCAGGCACTTGACGAATTGCTGAAAAAGGCAGAAAGCATGATTGCACTTGGCGCAACATTTATTGACATAGGAGGCTACAGCACACGTCCAGGTGCAGCCGATGTAAGTATTGATGAGGAGATAAGCCGCGTGATTCCTGCAGTTGAACACCTCCATAAACATTTACCTGATGCTATTTTATCCATTGATACATTTAGGGCCAAGGTTGCAAAATATGCAATAGAGGCTGGTGCTCATATGATTAATGACATTAGTAGTGGCGAGGATGATGCAGACATGTTAGCCACTGTTGCCCAATTGGGCTTTGTTCCATACATCATGATGCATAAACGCGGAACACCTCAAACTATGCAACAATTTACAGCATACAGTGATGTTACGATAGATGTATTGGAATACTTTAATCAAAAAATTGCGGAAGCTAAAAAAGCAGGAATTATAGACTTAATCATTGATCCTGGATTTGGATTTGCTAAAACACAAGAACAAAATTATGAGCTTTTAAAAAATCTTCATCATTTTCATATCACAGAATTGCCAATTTTAGTTGGTGTTTCTCGCAAAAAAATGATACAAAATATAACCAATACAGATGCCGCAGGCGCATTAAATGGCACCTCTGTTGTTCATGCTATTGCGCTTTTAAATGGAGCTAAAATTCTGCGCGTACATGATGTGAAGGAAGCCACGGATTGCATTAACATTGTAAAAGCAACTTATGGAAATATTTAAACTAAATAGTTTTCAAGTCACCCTAGTTAACCTGATTGACTTGGTGCTACTAATTGTGGTAATTTACCAACTATACCGGATGCTAAAAGGCAGTTTAGCATTTAATATGATGGTAGGTTTACTTACTATTTATGCAGCCTGGTTGGTGGTTCGTTTTTTAAAGATGCCTTTAATGGAAACAGTTTTGGGTGAATTTACCAAAGTGGGTTTTTTAGCCATACTTATTGTATTTCAGCAAGAAATTAGAAGGTTTTTGTTGTTGATTGGCAGAGGACGATTGGCTAGTGAAAACCGATCTATTTTTAGATTTTTACCTTGGAATTGGAAGATAGAAAAAAACTTCAATACCAACTATGAAGATATTGCAGATATTTGCGAAACGTTGGCGTCAACACACACTGGAGCACTATTGATTTTTCCTAAAACCAGTGAAATGAAATTTATAAGTGCAAGTGGTGAACTATTGGATGCACACATTAGCAAAAAACTACTATTAAGTATATTTAATAAAACAAGCCCATTGCATGATGGGGCAGTTATAATAGCAAACAGTAAAATTAAGGCCGCTAATGCAGTTTTACCTATTAGCGAAAATCCCGAATACCAAAGCAGGTATGGATTGCGCCATTTATCAGCAATAGGCATTACAGAACAAACAGATGCTGTGGCACTAATTGTAAGCGAGGAAAGAGGTACAATGGCTTATGCCATAGGAGGAAAAGTAACTGAAAACATATCGCGACAAGATATTCTTGATTTTTTAACCAAGGAATTTAGTACCGATTTGCTTAGTGCAAGATAATTAATTTGCCATTGTGCTATCAGCAACTGAACCTTGTTGGGCACGCTTTATAATATCTTCAGGAGATATGCCTAAGTTTTCAATAGCAAATTGAGCGTCTTCGGCCAACTCACTTTTAGGGTATTTCT
>CANLLM010000124.1 GCA_947491825.1 Bacteroidota bacterium | reverse complement strand
TATTAAAGATGGCTCCTTTAATAGCAGCAGGATCACCATTTTGATTCACCGACAAAAAACCTACCTGTGCTTGTAAACCTGCAATTAATTGTCCACCTTCTGGAAAAAATTGGAGTTTATAAATGGGGTCTACTTTTTTTGAATTGGCTATTGAATCGGAACCTTGTACTGTAATGTCTTTGGTAAAAATAAAGGATGCATCAAAATTAAGCATCCACCTGGTGTATGCTTTTATACGAATGCGCGTTCCTTTATAATTTTGAGGAATATCAAACTGCAACTTTGCAGAGGATTCAAAAATAGGATGCACGGTATGTTTGATAAGTTGCCCTGCATCATCATACCAATCTGCGTAAAAATTTCTACTATAATCAGATAAGCCCTCGCCTGCTAAAATGTAGGCTTTACCCCAAATGGTTTCTCCTTTTGAATAAAGACCTTTATCAAAATGAATATGTAGTTTTTCTTGTTGATAATTTTCTTTGTAAACAGCAAGCATAGAATCTAACACTTGTGCAGACACTACAAAAGGCGCACAAAATAAGAGCCCAACAAGCAACAAATATTTAGCCTTCATGAATACAAATTTACAAAACTATTGACGCAAATTTTGTTAAAAAAATAGGGCGAAAAATATAATTTTTCGCCCTATCAAAATATGAATAGTAAATACTATTGATTTCTATCTAGTGTAAGCGACAAATAAGGAAGTCTTGCTCCTGTATTAGCAGAGTAGCCCATACTAAAACCAGTAAGTGCAACGCCACTTTGTAAGCCATTGGCACTAGCATAACTTACCAGCGCAGCTGTTGTACTAGCAGCACCAGCCGTGCGGATAGCCCATGTAGTAGAAGTACCAGATACAAAACCTGGCGCATTGATACCAACTGGAATATCCATAGCACCAGAGTTGCCTAAATAAGGAATATTCGCCTTCATTAAAATACCATTCAGGTATAAATCTACGGCAGGAACATTTGGCATGAGGTGCACAAAATTAAACCTACAAATACCATCTGCAATACCAACGATATTATTTTTAAGAAGCACCGACTTCATATTAGCAGCAGTGTCTGTTATATGAAGTGTTTGCGGCGTATTGTCTGTAATGTTTACGTTGGTAGAAAACAACACTACTGAGTCTGTATTAGTATCAACCTTTGGCATTACAATTGACACTGCATTGGTGCCTAAAGGCACACTCATATAAAGTGCAAAGTTACTACCACGGGTATTGTAACCACCTCCTGGAAAAGGCGTACGTGATTGTAACAAATTACTTACATATGCCCCATTTAATTTAATACGCAAATTTGCGTAATCAATCGCATAAGCAAACGCTAGGTTCACTTTTAGCTGACCCTTATTAGCAGGCGTACCATAGGTGTCATAAGGCTGATTGGTAACACCTGTATTTTTTTTGCAAGAAGCAAAAACAAAAAGTGCAACCAATGGCATTATATATTTAATAATTTTTTTCATCTTACTTTTTTTTACTGTTAAAGATTATGGTAATGAAAACCAATGTTCTTTGGTATGGTAATCAGATGCCAAAGCGCCAATTTTTTGCAACGCCGGAATATTGTATAAATACTCCGAGTTGTATCTTGGACGACATCTGTAAGCCAATTTGCCCGCATTATAAATATTAAGCGTTGCAGGAGGCGTAAATCCTGCATATACTTTTTTACCAGTTGATGGGTCTAAGTCTACATAGTGAAACCTACGCATGTCAGTCCATGTTTCGTTAAATCCATGTCCATATAGGGCGATGTATTTTTGCAACATAATATGAGAAAGGGTTAACAAATTAGCATCGGCAGGAACTACTTTAGGATCTGCTAAATAGGCCGTTTGAGAAGCTGTCGTAATTAAATTTGCCCAAGGAATACGAGATTGATACTGCGTAGTAAGCATTTCAAAATTTAATTCAATCGCTCTTTTGTAAGTTGCAAGCGCTAGTGCCTTATTCCCTTTTCTAAATGCTGCTTCTGCTTTGGTAAATAAAACTTCAGAAGCAGTTAACATTGGAAACGGAGCTAGGTTGTTAAAAATGTAACGACCCGAATCTGCAGTTACTGAAATCGATGAATACGCTGCTCTCCAAAAGTTTTTTGGCTGATCTGCAGTACCTAAACCAGAAGTGCCTAAGTTAGGTACTACCCCTTTATAGGTACCATTGGTATTTTCATTGATTAAATACGGCGTACGTGGATCCATTACACCTGTAAAAGGAGATTCTGTGTTTGTGCCTGTTAACAAGTTGGCAATAAATGCAGACTGGCGAAGTGAAGCGATATTATTACGGTAAGGACCATAATAGTTGTTGGTTCCACTAAAGTTGCCACCCACCCATTTTTGAACTGCATTGTCTGCATTTGAAGTGATTGACAAATCACAATATTTTATTACCGAATCAGCATAGTTTTTAGAGGCGTAAATCGCTTTGTTACTTAAGTGCGCAAATGTGCGGGCTTTAACAGCATATACAAACTTTTTCCATTTGTTTACATCACCACCATAAAAATAGTTGTCACCGTATTTAAGGTTGGTCGCACTTACTGCACCATCTGTTCTATTTAAAAATGCAATTGCATTATCACACATCACTCTTACAGAATCATATACATCTGCCTGCTGATCATAATCAAACTGTTGGCGCTCGGTATCAAATGCTTGGCGCATAATCACTTCACCATACTCTTCTGTAGTGGTTAACCAACTCCAAGCAAAAATGGCAGTAGCAACACCTACATAATCCCATTTCTTTTGCTCAGTACCTCTAGAAATGATGTATTTAGCATTTGGGCCAATTCCATAATAATGCATGGCCCATACAATACCTGTTACATCTGAAGTAGTTGCAAATACACCACCCATTTGATCATACACATCACCTGTGGTGTATGAGTTCCAGTATTGGATATATTTTCCAAGCGTTACAGCTTCTGCTGCTGGACCATAAGATCCACCACCACCACCCGTTGGGGGTGCAGCTGTTGATGTCATTTGATTGATAACGTTAGGTAATATGGCTTCTATAGCCCCTTCAACAGGGTTGTTAGGGTTTAAGTAAGCATCGTCTAATTTTTTATTACATGACTGCAAAGTGGCAATGCCAACAAGTGCCAGTGTTACTGCAATAAAATAATGTATGTGCTTTTTATTTTTCATAATCATTTTTTTTACAAGTTAAAATCCTACTCTTAATCCAGCGTTAAAGCTTAGTGGCGCGGCAATGTTTCCATAATCGAAACCAACTGCACCAACACCTCTAAGTGAAGCGTTACCACCATTAGCAGCAGGATCGGCACCAGAATAGTTTGTAAATAAGAATAGATCATTCATGGTTACAAACAAACTAAGTGATTTGAAATTTACAAAATCAAGTAAGCCAGGATATTCCATATTTTTTCCAGCATTGTTTACAAGTGCTTTAGAAGGAATGGTATAACTAAAAGAGATATCACGAAGGCGGAATGCTTTGATATTACGCTCCATGTAATCTTCTTCCGGCATATTGGTTGAGTTGTAATATGTATTGTTATAGTAAGGTGTTACTAAAATATTGTTACGCGTTGGCGTAGCGGTATTTTGTAACCCATCCTGAATAATTCCTGAAATAACCCTTGGTGTTAAACGGTCTGCTGTTTTTGCAGATTTACCAAGTGTTGTTAGGTACATACCAGTTGCGTTAAAAATATCACCACCAATTCTTAAATCCCATAAGAATGATAAGCTTAGGTTTTTGTAACGTAAACGGTTAATCGTACCCACAGTTAATCCAATCGTACGATCACCTCTTACCCTAAACACACCATCATTTAATGGTAAACCAGTTGTTGGAGAAATTAAAACTTCACCATCATTTTTTGATAACCCATTAGCGCCAGGAGGAGTTAAATCTTGTCTTCTGTAACCATAACTTGTGATGGTACCAGTAGAGTAACCAGGCCTTAAACCACCTCTTGCATTTGAATACAACCAAGTAGATGCATCATAGTAATCGGCACCAGCAATATCAATTGGCATTGGAATTGCTAATACTTTATTCCACATGTGGTTCACGTTGAATTGGACATTCCAATCAAAGTCTTTTTTACGAACTAGTTTAACACCAATTGAAATCTCTACTCCTTGGTTACGAACGCTAGAGTTGTTGGCTGTATTTAATACAAACCCTGTACCATAAGATGCTCTAAAGCCTTGCGCAATTTGATCAAGGGCTAATGTATTGTAGTAAGCCGCATCCACCGTTAACACATCACCAAACATTCTGAACTCAGTACCCACCTCGTATGTTTGCTGACGCTCAGGACGTAAGTAAGGGTTAGCGTTATAAAACGAATATTGTAAAGGCACATTAATAAGTCCACTAGGGCTTGTTGGCGGTGTTAAGGCACTTGTCACCGTTGGCACAAAGTTAGATTGGTTGGCATAGGCATTTGGAAGCCTTGCAGTTTGTGCCAATG
>CANLLM010000123.1 GCA_947491825.1 Bacteroidota bacterium | reverse complement strand
CATTTTCAAGAGTCGCATTATCCTCAATACATTTATAATACTGAGAAATCTCCTCCTTTTGTTGCTCATTACATGATATATAAACATCATCGCAAAATGGTTGCATCAAATCTGCAACATGCGCATATTGTGGTTTGCTGTGGTAAGTAATAAATGCTTTATCGCGCCCCATTCTTTCGCTTTTGCCACCACACAATGCCAATCCAATTAGGTTTTGTTGTGTTGTTTTATGCTTAAAGGAATCGGTTTTAAAAAAACTTTCATCCAATAACTCAGCTTGAGGTATTTGATAATAATCAATGGCATCTTGCAATAAATAATCTCTTATAACCAATAACAAATTACCTTCTACTTGGTGATTTTTATACGCATGAATTAATTGAGTTAGGCGTGGTTCTAAACCCAATTTTTCAATGATTTCCAGAGGACCAACTTCGTCCACTATCATCCAACTGTGTTGTTTATTTAAACCATGCAACAAAATGTCGTGTGCGGTATTAAAAGCAGTTTTATCAAACAAAAACCTACCAATGCCAATGCTGTTCTCGGGGTTATGGGTTTGAAAGGTATGGTATGTTTTTTCCGCTATATCATATAACATTCGTTTGTTGTTTACATCGGAGTTAGAATGCCACCTACGTTATCTTGTGCATCAACCCATTTTTTTAGTAAAGTTGTTTTACCCGATTTGACGGGCTGACTTAAAATAAAAATTTGATTGTCCATTTTAGTTGTTGCGGTATAAACTCAACACAATTAAATTAACCACAAATGCAGAATAAACTTTTAGCCCTTTGTTTTGCAATTGCGCAATTTTTAAAGCAGGGGTAAGGTTGTTTTTAAAATTAGGCATTAAATCTACCAACTGTGCAAGTGTTTGTTTGTGTTGGTGTTGTTGTTTATTGGCCCACTTTTGTATGGACCATTTTAAGACGGGGTTTAAAACATAAAACATAAGCAGCAAGGCTGCCAAAGAACGTGCAATGGCATAAAAGGCTTTACCACCCAAACCTTGCATGGCAAAAACAGAAACAATAAATAGCAGCAGAAAAAATGCGCCAATTAATTTGCCTTTACGTTTACTTTTTTTGTAAGCCAATAAATCGTGTTGTGTGTACTTAAGGTTTTGCAATTGAAACAAAACCTCATCCGATTTATGGTAGAGTTGCTTAGGCAGGCTGCCTGCCCAAATGCCTACTATCAATCCCCAAATACTATACACGCAAGTATATAAAGTAATTAACCAAAAGCTAAAAGAAAAGTTGGTCATAAAAGAAAAGTCTTTTAAAATGGCTTTCACAAATAAATCCAATGCTTCCCAAAGCGATTGACCAAAGATTAATGTCATGACCAAAAACTTTTGGATGGCACTTTCCATTAAAGCAATTAACCCAAATAATGCCGTAGCCAAGCGTGTATTGGGTATTAATTTAAACATAGTCAAGCCCGATAAACCCTGAAAAGCTACAGCAATATGTGCCATAGGTGGCGAGTGCGGACTAACCAATGCTTTTACTAATACAACCAATAGGGTAGCTTGTAAAATAGATTTGCTTTTATGCTGCGTGTGGTGTGCAATAAGTGATATGATAACAATGGCAAAGCCACCAAGAAAAAATCCGGTAAAGGGTATTTTTAGGGCGTGCATAAACCCACCAAGGCCGCTTTCGCTAAGTGCCCAAAGTGCAGTTAGTTTAGTTTGTATCGATGTTTGGTTATCTTGAAGGGGCATTAAACAACTGAATACTATTGGTATAAATACTAATTTAAAATTCGAATTTAAAATTAAATTATGACAAAATTAAATTGCGATGGCCAGAAATGGTTATCTCAGCAAACAAGTTTATAAGTAACAAACAACTACCATCCATTGCATATATTATGCTATATTGCAGCAATAAATTACTTTACAACTTTTGACATTTCACGACTTTAAATTTAATGAAACTTTATTAGATGGACTTGATGCCATGGGTTTTGATACACCAACACCTATACAAGAACGGGCTATTCCTGTTGTGCTAGATAATAAAGACCTTATAGCTTGTGCTCAAACTGGTACTGGTAAAACGGCTGCATACTTATTGCCAGTAATGAGCAATATTGTAAATGATGGCGTGGGCAAATTAAGTACTTTAATTATTGCCCCAACCCGCGAGTTAGCTCAACAAATTGACCAACAAGTAGAAGGATTAGCTTACTTTACAGGAATTAGCTCGACAGCAGTTTATGGCGGTGGCGATGGACAAACCTTTTCGCAACAACAAAAAGCCATGCGCGAAGGTGCAGATATTGTAATAGCCACCCCAGGCAGGTTAATTGCCATGTTAACTTCAAGCGGTTCGGTTGATATGAGCAGCATTAAGTACCTTATTTTAGATGAGGCAGATAGAATGTTGGACATGGGCTTTTATGACGACATTGTTCGTATCATTAATTACTTGCCTAAAGAGCGTCAAACCTTATTATTTTCTGCTACGATGCCACCCAAAATAAGGGCACTGGCCAACAAAATACTTAACCAGCCAGAAGAAATAAGCATAGCCATAAGTAAGCCAGCTGCAGGTATTTTGCAGCAAGCCTATATGGTTTACGATACGCAAAAAACACCCTTGGTTAAACACTTGTTGCAAGACAAAGAGCACGGAAGTGTGATTGTTTTTTGCAGTACAAAAGATAAAGTGAAAGATTTAGAGCGTGAATTAAAACGCAACAAACTTACCATTAAAGCATTTCATAGCGATTTGGAACAATCAGAACGTGAAGAAATTATGCGTGCTTTCCGTAACCGCGATTTACAGGTATTAATTGGTACCGATATTTTATCTAGAGGTATTGATGTTGATGGAGTAAGTTTGGTTATTAATTATGATGTTCCGCCAGATCCGGAAGATTATGTGCACCGAATAGGACGTACTGCACGTGCAGAAACCACTGGTACAGCCATTACTTTTATCACACCTAAAGATCAGCGTAAATTTTCGGGCATTGAGGGTTTAATTGGTTATGAAGTAACCAAACTTGTTTTACCTGCAGAGTTAGGAGAACAACCTAGTTATAATCCTGGAGCGAAAATAAAAAGTGGTAATCAAGGTTTTAAAAAGCCTTTTAAAAAGAAACCGTTTAACCGCAATCATAAACCGGGTGGAAATACACCAAATAATTCAGTGGCACAATAAATTACTTATTTTAAGGTTTAAAACAGGCAGGGTTAACAGTATTGTAATTTATGACATATTCTCAGCTAATTGCGTTTAATCAACCCGATACCTCAAACGTTAGCCTCACGTAATTTATGCTGAGGATGTCCCTATTGAAGTTGCAGGAAGTAAATTTACCATTGATGAGGTTCAATTGGCATCAAAACCACTAAATACGGGTATTAAACATATATTTAAAAACTCGGCAAGTATTGGTTTGTATCCTAATCCAACTTCAAGTATTGCGGTAATTAAAGCAAACAACACGGGTATAATTAGCTTTGAATTAAATGATATTACTGGAAAAGTAAGATTAACCGGAGCTGGCAATGAGATCAATATGATCAGCTTATATAATGGAATTTACTTTGTTGTCGTTAAAAATGGCACAGAAGTAATTGCAATTAAAAAGTTAATTAAACAGTAGTCAGTTAAAGCCAATAAAATCGGCCGAATACTTTTAGGTATTCAGCCGATTTTATTTTCTAGCGCCACCTTTTGCCACTGCCTTGGCTTCCCAGGGTTCATCGGGCCAAGCATGTTTAGGGTATCGCCTTTGAAGTTCTTTCTTCACTTCAAAATAAGTACTGTTCCAAAAACTGCGCAAATCAGACGTTACTTGCACAGGTTTAAATCCTGGTGAAAGTAGATGCATCACCACAGAAACTCTACCTTGGTTAACCAATGGTGTATCGGCCAATCCAAACACTTCTTGCAACCTTACCGATAATATTGGCGTTTCTCCGTTAGGCAAATACGCCACCTCAATAGCTGATCCGCTTGGTACATTAATTTTACTTGGAACTAATTCATTTAATGATTTTTGCATATTCCAATCTAAACTATTTAATAAAGCATCGTGTAAGTTTATTTTTTTAAAATCATCAGGCTTTTTAATGTTTATTAGGTAAGGCATCAACCACTCACTATTGGTTAATAATAGGGTTGATGTGCTTACTTCAGGCCAACCTTCATCTGGGTTCCATTTACGTAAACTTAAAATGCGATTTTGCAATTGCTGCATTTTATCATCAAAACTCAACAACTGTTCGCCTTCGTTTTTTATGGCGTTAGATATGGCCACCTGCAAATAACTTTCGTCAGGGTTGGGGAGTGGTTTTGATTGTAAAACAATACTGCCGATGCGCAAATCTTTACTGGCTATTAAACCACCTCTGCGTGTATCCCAAGTAATCACCTGCTTTTCTTTTACCAAAGGCAGTAAATCTTTGGGGTTTAAAGGCGAGGCCATAAATATCTTACCCAAACCATCTCGGGTATCAATATGTGCAACGGCAAGCCAAGGCTCGTGGGCTAAATCATCTCTGTGTCCGGCAGTAGCG
>CANLLM010000122.1 GCA_947491825.1 Bacteroidota bacterium | reverse complement strand
CTAAGCAAAACCAAAGTATACTTATCAGTTAAATTCAATAAATATGTTCAAATAAAGGCTTTTGATTACCTGCCTTTAATTTGTCTTGCTTCATCTAAAGTGATGCGCCTGCCTTTGTAATAAGCTGATATAAATGAATCATTAAATCCTCTTGCACTTAGTTCTGTCAGTGTTTTAATACAATCAGCTTCATTGGTAAATTGCCCCGACATGATACGCACAAAATTGTTTCCTATTATTTCGTACATAATATCGTTTATGTTATCAAATGCACTTGGATTAAGCGGCTTCATAAATGCACCAATCTGAACAGTGTATAGAACACTACTGGTATTGGCTACGTCAATTTTGTCTCTTAAGAAGTTATCTAATACTTCATCTGTTATAGTGGCTTGGTCGTTTGTGCTTGATTTTAATGGCGTATTTGCCGCAGGTATAACGGTTGTATTTTTACTAATGGCTGTGGTATCATTCTGTTTAATGCTGCCATTGGCGCCAAATTTCTTAACGGCTACTTTTCTTCTTTTTTCTATAATATTAAAAGTTACAAAAATACTCTCTACCTCTTTATCTATTTTAACCCGAATATCGTTTTCCATCAAACGGTACCTTGTACCTAAAACCTTCTCATCAAAAATTATTTTATAATCACCATATGGCGCATAAAAAACAAACGAGCCATCGTTTTCTGTAAGTGTGTGAACTGTTTTGCCATTTTCTGCTGTAATCTTAATTCCGCCAATTTCCGGTATCATTTCCATTTGTTGTGACAGTAAATCTCTATCAACAGAAACTTTACCATAAATTTTAACACCCTTAACAAATGGTATGGCTACATATTCTTTATCGGTATAATTACGGGCTATCACTATGGTATCTGCGAGGTTAGGGAAGTAATCTTTTATGTCATCCAAACTAAACGCAGAAATCTCATACATACCAGCTGGTATATTCAATAATTTTGCATCACCTTTTTGGTTGGTTAGTACATCCCATCCATTTATTCTTACCACTACATTCTCTAATAAGTATTCGTCAATATCAAATTTTTTATTGCCATTAATGTCTACAAATGCTTTAATGTTGACCGAGTAGTAGTGATTGTTAGAGAATGGATTCTTGATTCCAAATGTTTTACGTATGCCAATATTAGCCATCACATTTTGAGATACTGTTGTTGGGTCTTCTGATAAACCACTGCTACCTCCCGATGCCACAATCAATGCTCCCGAATTATTGCTGCTTGCTAAATAATAACCAATTTGTAAACGGAATCGCCAATCGCTGTTGGTATAAAAACTCATTTCTGGCATGTAACTAAGCGTTTGACGTTGGCTTAAGTCATAGTAGGTATAGCTTAAATACTGTTGTAAAATGAAGTGTGAATCGCGGAACTGATGTTGGTGGTTTAAACTAATATTAACCAATTGTGGTGAATACAATACATTATTGCTGCTATATCCTGCTGATCCAACGTTACCATAAGAGTACCTTAAAAACCCTGATAACACCTTATACCTCATCATGCCAAATAACTGAAAAAAGAAATAATTATTTGCAGGGTTTAAGAACATTGGTTTGGTGTATCCAGCCATAACAGAACCCGAGTACAACTTATTCTTTTCATATTCAGAACTTCCCACATTTAAGCTAATTCCCCTTGACCTTAACTCGTTGCCATTGATGGTAGAAATATTATAAAATACTGCACCAGAAATAAAACTATTGCTGAAAGATCGGTTTAAGTTAAGTTGATTATTTAAATTAAAATAGCTTGTTCCTTTAACATTATTCGGTGTTACAGAAAAATACAACAAACGTTTGTTAAAGTTACTGTTTAATTGTATTCCAATTCTTTTTTCGGTATTGTATCCTGAATTAAACGATCCTATCCAACCATCACCATTATTTAAATAACTAAAGTTTTTGGAAATATAAACAAGTGATGTATTTGTATTTAATCGTCTGTTTTTTAAATAATGACCAGAATAAGACCCCCTAGCTATAAACCCTGATGTGCTGTTTCCAGCATTTAAGATGTTGTTGGCTAACATGCCTCCTAATGATATGGAATGATTTTTTAAAAACGACTTGGTGGTATTTATACCCCAATTATCTGTTATATAACCATATGATGTATAATCTGCTCGAGAATATGCTGTATTGAGTGTAAAGGTTTTTAGTGTTAATCCATAAGAAAACCCAAATCCTTCTGTATTATTGGCACCAATGCGCGTGTTGTTAAACAATCCTGGGCTTTTGGTGTAAAATGTTCCAAAGCTGTGTTTTTGGTTAACACGATAAAGAACTCCTGCTCCTTTTCCAGGAACTGGCATGGTTGCATTCGCTTCTGGTATACCACTTATATTACCTAATACAACGGTATATTTTCTATTGTTGATGCCAATAAAATAATTGGTATAGTCTATATAGTTGCTGGTATAATAATTATTGGTAAAAATTGTTTGAAGTTGGTAGTTCACTGATGTTCCATTCTCAAATTCGGTGTTTCCACGCATAAATAAATTAACCAATGGTGAACCAGTAGCTATACTGTTAATATTGGCTTCTACCGTTAATGGAAAGTAGGAATAACCAAATGGCGTCACTTTAATTTCATTTCCCAACTGCACAAAGTCTACTTTTTTATTCTTTAGTATTGCCTTATTTCCCAAAGTTTTTGATTCGGAAGTTTTAATGTAAATAGTTTGTGTTTTAGTTTGATCTGTTGATGTAGGGCGATGTGATTCTGTGTCCACGAACCTTTGGTTTCTTAGTCCTTCCACACTGCTTACGTTATAATTAAAAACGGTATCCCCACCAATGGGCAATGTATAATCTACAAATTTACCTTGTACTATCTTTCCTGAGCTATCTAAAACAGAAAGTGAAGACCTATAAGTTTCAATAGTCATTGATATAGGTTGGTCTTCGTTGCCCATGTTAAATACTCCGAAAGTTAATTTCGCCTTGTTTTCTTTATTTTTAAAGTATATTTTGTTGTTTTGAAGCAGGTTTATATCCCAATTACTGGTTTTATGTCGAAAAGCAAAAAAACTGGACGAACCAACAAATGGTCCAGATTCATCATTAACATATACGGTGATTAAATATTTTGTATTGCCTTTAATTTTTCCTTGAGGTATAATGGAAGCAGGCAGGTATAATACCTCGCCTCCTTTTATTTCATAAACACGATCAGAAAAGTTTGTTCTTTTCCATTCTGGGGGGGCAGAAACATTGATACGGATATTTTTTGTTTTATTTTCTAAGTTGTACAGGATGATTGTTTTTGATATGATTTCTCCTGGTTGTATGGTAACCGTACTATCATCCATAAAAAAGGCAACTAAGGTGCCTTGTGGTCTTAATATAGGTATACCATTTATCATGGTATCCAATTGTGCATATGCAAAGTTGTTGCATACCATTATACTTGCTAAAAGGAGCCAGTTTAAAAATCTATTATTTAAATTTTTTTTAATGGTTCGTGGCATTTAATTTCCTTCGGTAATACAAAATTTTACATTTAAACGGTAAATGCCCGGTTGTACATTTAGGGTAGGCTTTAGCCTATAATCTATGGCAAAACTGTATTCACCATAATCGTTTAAGTAACTTCCTGGTCTGTTTACATTGGTAGCAGAGCAAGTGCCACTATTGTTGCTAATACCTGGTGATTCTACAACATCTATATTGGAGGCTGTTGTGGCTAAAGTTGCGTAGGTACTGCCTGTTAAACTGGTATTACATTGGTTTCTTAATCGCATTTCTAAAATGCTTACACTAGGTCGTGGAGCGGTATTTGCGCCATAAGCATAAACTTGCTCCCATTCTGTTGCTGCCCCTCCATTGTTGTCCATGTGTGCATTAAGCCTCCATCTGCAGTCAGCTGGTGGTGCTACATTTTCTCCAACAATCATTTTAAGGATACTTGCACCAAATACATTTCCTCCTGTTAAAAAGTCACCAAAAGATTCAAACGTAAAGTTGATGGTTGGCTCTCCTGTAATAACACACTGAGAACCCGCACCTGTTGGGTTACAGTTTGAGGTTAACGATACATTACAATTTGTTTGTGCGTATAATTTGCTAGTAACAGAAAGTATTAGACATGTGCATACTAACCATTTCATACTGGTAAAATAATTGACGTTAAAAATAAACAAAGCCAAGCCAAGTGCTTGGCTTTGTTTGTAGTAAGTAGTTTATTGATCCGCAGCCAATATGTATTTAATATACATGGTGTAAACACCAGGGTTTGCATAAATTGTTCCAGTATTTGTTATTGTTGTTGCAGCAGCAGCAGCTACTATATAAGGAGCTGTTACATTTACAGCATTTGCAACAAAATGTGATGGGAAAGTTACAGGTAAGTTCGGTAAAATGCGGTAATCCATAACATAACGGTATGAACTTGTGTTTGCATTTAAACCACCTATTAAATAACTACCTCCAAGTACAGAGCAACCTGCTGCTGTTCCGGTTCCTCCTGCAATATATTTCTCTGAGGTTCCTGCTACTGCAGTACTTGTTGGAGAAGTATAAGGAGCTGTTGGAAGTGGGCAATAAACAGCGTTATTACCAGCTGTCATTGTTGATGTAGCAGGAGCAGTTATTGGTGTAAATGCTGTTGAATAATCACTTGAGGCCGCAACTGTAGTTGCACAAGTAGCTGCAATTGCAGGGTTAGCAGGGAATTGGCGCAATTCTAATGCTGTTAATGGAATATTGTCAACTGATGCTGCTGTAGACGTTGCATACTCTACAGGGTTATCAAATAAAAATGAACCTTCTTGTCCTTGAGACAAACCTGCTGCCCATAAATCGAAACTTACAGTAGAACTTACTTTTA
>CANLLM010000121.1 GCA_947491825.1 Bacteroidota bacterium | reverse complement strand
CCCTCGGAAATACAAATCCAAGTTTGTTTTTCGGTAATGGCTTTTACCTTGTTAGCAAGCAAATCGTTAATAACAACCGTTTTGTAAATACGTTCCATGCGTTGAATATTCAACTTTGCATATTCGATTAACCCATCATCTTGATTTAACCCTGTAGTTCTGCCCTCCGACAATAAATCTTTTAACAAATCAATGTACACATTATGTGTAATCCCTTTTAAAATGTAGCTATCAAAGCTAAAGGCTTTTGTACTCATGTATTATTTTTCTAAATATCCTACAATATCAAACTTATCAAACACGGATTTGCTATGTGGTGCATCTTTTAATTCACTTGTCAAATCCTGGCCTGCCCAATGCTCATAATGTTTGCCATTTCGCCATAATCTACTTTTGGTTACATCATAAATCACCCCCCGATAAGCAACCCAAACTTCATGCTTGTCTTGCCCGTTTCGAAGTGCTAGCTGAGCCTTGGTAAAGGTAGGTTGATTGCCCATGATGTTACTTATGCCTCAATAAGATTTTTGTCAACTAAATACTCTGCAATTTGAATCGCGTTGGTTGCCGCGCCCTTACGCAAATTATCAGCAACAATCCACATATTTAATGTGTTTGCCTGAGATTCATCTCTTCTTATTCTTCCAACAAAAACTTCATCCCTATCATGTGCGTCAATTAAAGGCATTGGGTAAACAGCTTTACCACTATCGTCTTTTACAATGATTCCTTTTGTAATTGATAGCAACCCTCTTACTTCATCAATATCAAAGTCCTGCTTAAACTCAACATTAACACTCTCGCTATGTCCGCCTATTACTGGAATACGCACACACGTAGCTGTAATATGTATATTATCATCATGAATAATTTTTTTAGTTTCATTCACCATTTTCATTTCTTCTTTGGTGTAACCATTCTCTAAAAAAACATCAATTTGTGGAATACAATTTTTGTCAATTTGATGCGCATAAGCCATCTCTCCTTTAATACCTTGACGTTCGTTTTCCATTTGCTTTATGGCCTTTACACCTGTTCCTGTAACACTTTGGTAGGTTGATACAACAACACGTTTAATGCCATATTTTACATGAAGTGGGTATAGCGCCAAAACCATTTGAATGGTTGAACAATTAGGGTTGGCAATCACCTTGTCGCTTTTCGTAATTATGTGTGCATTTATCTCTGGTACTATAAGTTTTTTATCCGGGCGCATGCGCCATACAGATGAATTATCAATAACAAATGTACCAACATGGGCAAAGGCTTCAGCCCAATGTAAGGATACGTCACCACCTGCAGAAAATAGCGCAATATGCGGTTTTTTATCAATGGCTTGCTGGATGCTATGTATCTTATATAACTTGCCCTTAAAGCTAATTTCTTTGCCCACAGATTTTTCAGAAGCAACAGGGATTAATTCTGTAACAGGAAAGTTTCTTTCGGCCAGTAGCCTAAGCATTACAGTGCCCACCAACCCAGTAGCACCTACAACAGCAATTCTCATTTTTATTTGTGTAATAAGATAACGTGCAAAACTAATAAAATACGGCTGTAAACAAAAGAAGGCCCGCATGCGGGCCTTCTTTTAAGATATATATCAATTACTTTTATTCTCTAATTAAGGTTATAGTACCGTTAACCGTTTCCTTTTTACCATTCAATAATTCGTATTTAAACACATAGAAATACGTTCCTTCAGGGCATTCGCTTCCATCATTCATATTTGTACCATTCCAATCGTAAGTGGCCTCAGTACTTTCAAAAACTTTGGTTCCCCAACGGTTATAAACTACCAAATCATATAATTTTTGGCCTTGAATCTTGATGTTAAACACATCATTGTTTCCGTCTTTTGGTGCAGGAGTAAATACGTTATAAATCTCTAATTCTATCACAAAACGGTAAGAAATAGTTTGACATACACTATCCATACAAACAGGCTTAGCAGGGTCTGGGGTAAATGCTTGTAAACATATTACAACATCACCTGTATCTGTTCCAAAGTCGAAATTCCAATCTCTGTCTGATTCTACCTTGTCAACTTGGCTAATGATGCTGCCATTTTTAGAAGCAGTCCAAGTATATTCACTAGATGATACCGATGTGTTTCTTAAGCCAAACTTAGGTGAGTTTGCTGCAGAATCGATAGTGAAGCTTGCAAATGGGCGTACTACACGAACAAACGCTGTATCAAACAACTTACAATTAGGCAAGCCCGGTGCAATTTTAGTTGGGAAAAGCCTTACGCTATAACTACCCGTATCAGGGAATGTGTAAGTAAACTTGTTGTCTAAATTCGTTTTAATGATTGAATCAACAAACACATTGCCATCTTCATTAATCATTTCGTATTTAAACTCTATATAACTAATCGTATCCGACTTATTGGTTATGGTAAACGGTTGGTCTACACATACAACTTGCTTGTCTAAACTCATTTCAGCAGGGTAAGATTTTTTCACGACAATGCGAACAGGCGCGTTTATTCCGTCAACGGTATCAGGGTAATAAACTATCCTACATCCATTATTGTCTGATTGCGGATTATTATCATCACTTCTAGCAACAATGTAATAGGTGCCAGAATCGCTGTAAGTAAATGATAGTGTATCATACTGACTTAAACTCACTGAGGTTTGATTATTGGCATCCCCCCAAAGTATGTCTGTACGTTTTGTTGGCTTATCAGTAGGGCTTTCAGCGCCCTCAACATCGGCAAGATTTACTACTTTAATTGTAAATGGTGCACAACCAACCGTATCTGTTAATACTTTGAAACCAGGGCGAGGACCTCTGATGTATAGATTAACAAATGCCGTGTCCCTGCAACCTTGGGCAGACTCAACAACTAACTTGACTCTAAATGTACCATTACCACGGTAATTCCATACAGGCGTATCAATATACTGCGCATCAAAACGCAAGGTATCTGTTTTACGCTCCCCAAAGAACCAATAGTTTCTATTTACAAGTTCACCAGTTGCTACATTTGGCACAAAGCGTATACTGTCAAACTTATTATAGGTATATCCCGGAATAGGGGTCATGTTAGAACGATCAAAGAAGGTAACAGGACTTCCGCAATTGTATACACCAGGTTTAATTACAGGAATTGCATTGGGCTCTGTTACAATTAATTTACAGAATGCAGTATCCCAGCAACCGTTTTTGTCGCGGCTAAGCATGGTTATTGTGTATTCGCCCGCTTGTTTGTATTTATGCACAGGGCTAGTCCACATAGCAGAGTCTCCGTCTCCAAAATAATATTTCACCTTTTCGATAAAATCACCATTTGGATAGTACTCATTAATATCAACCGAACCATCTCTCCAATAGTTTATGGTGTCATAATGGTAGGCATTGAATGGATCGTTATAAGGAACATTGGTTTTAGGATTAAAATTTGGGTTAAATATTGGGTCAGATAAAGAGCAATCATTGCGGTAATAACGAATCGAATCATAAAAATGTACTGGCTCGTTTTTACAGAAAACATCGTCAAAATTTCCTTTGGCATCGCGTGTCATGACTGAATCTATTACACCACGAACCAATAGTTTATTATCTACCGTTTGTTTTTTACACTCTTTGGTACTTAGCAATTGGTGGCGAACAGCCCTTGGAGTGGAGCCGCTTCGTTTACAATCAGCTTCGTAAGAACTTGACCAATATTTGTGCGTAACAGGTAATAACATTTTTGCAAGGTCAAGTATTTCACTTCTATAAAACCTAGCAATGGTATCTTTATCAGCCACCGTAAAGCGCTTACCGCATTCTTCCCAAATAGTAGAATCGTTAGTAACAACTTTCCCGATATAATACAACGCACCATTAGGATTGCTGGTTGCATTGTAAATACGCATGGTGTAATTATCGATATACCTTGGTGTTACATTTGCACCTGGCAAACCATTAGGGAAGGGTAAGCTATCAATTAAATCACCAATGGTTTTTTCACCACATACACCAAAATAATAATTGTAACGTACCCTGCGGAAACCATTAACAAAATAACCATCAGTTAATCCTGGTTTAGGGCTGTAATAAAAACTATCAACGGTAACAGAGTTATCTCCCCAATCAATGGTACTGCTGTGTATAAAAGACTGAACACTATCTAAGTATACGAAGTTAATCATGTCGTTTTTGCAATAGTATTTACAAGCACCGTTGGTGGGTATATTGGTAATTGGCGCGTATACTGGATCAACATAAAAACGTCCATCCAAATCGGTAATGTTTAAAAAGTTATGGTACCAAACTGTATCCGAAATACAAGGATTGTTAGGGTCTCCTGTCCCAATAATTAAACCAATAGTAATATCACCTGTTGGGTTGGCTGGAGGAATAAATGTAACACCGCTAATCGGAGATACTTCTAAAGGTATGGTATTGGTTCCGTAATGGTACCAGAAATTAGTTCCACCTGGAGCATTCCACCTATTAGGTGGCATAAAAAACTGATTGTAATCAGGGTTTAAAGAAAATGGAGGGTAGGTTAATCCACCTGGTGTGTTAGAAAAAGTACCACCAGCTTGAGGTGCTGGACCCGTTGCCCCTGTATAGTTGATAAAACCATCCAAGGCGCAAGGGGTTTGATCCCTTCTATCAGCCATAGAATCTAAATTCATGCGAATCCAAGATGCACCGCAATCTGGGCTTATACCTGGGTATTGTCCTAAATTGTTATCTACTGCACCCAGCATGAAATTAATCCCTGCATTGTCTGGACTAGAAAAACTACCAGGGCACTCTTTGCCTCTCATGCCTAAACCTGTTGCATCAGGGCGCATTAATTTTAATTGTACTTTGTCATCATCATTACAGTCTAAAGAATCTAGCTTGCTAAAATCATTTACAAC
>CANLLM010000120.1 GCA_947491825.1 Bacteroidota bacterium | reverse complement strand
TACAGTAAATCAACGCAATAATATTTCAATTTGAAAATAAATTGAAATAAACGTTCTTTGACAAAAAGAAAAATATGCCAATTAATAAGGAAAAAGGACTACGATTCGATATTACTGAGCGATTATTGAAAAAGAGTAAAGGGATAACAGTGAATGAAATTTGTAAACATGTTAATGATGTTTTAGAAGGCAAAGGTATAAAAAGTATAACCTCAAGAACAATTTATAATGATATCGATGAATTAAAATCGGAATATGGCATTGATATTATTAAGGAAGGTAACAGACTTAAGTATGCAAATTCGTCTATAAGTTACAAAAAGCCTGAAATAAACAGTGAGGAGAAGGATGCAATAGATTTAGGCATGGCAGTTATTTCAAGTATGAAACGGGTTAACTTTTTTAATAAGTTTAGTGACGTGGTGAATCGATTTATGGCAGGAAATATTTTTGAGAGTATTGATGATGATGAAAAGCCAAGATTTATTCAAATTGGAGAATCATATAATGACACCGGTTATCAATACATTGAAAAGGTTTACCAAGCCATCAAAAATAAAACTGCAATACGTGTACTATACACAAACAGTGCTGGAGAAACAAAGTGGCGCATCATTTCTCCTTATTTATTAAAAGAATATCGCAATCAGTGGTACATGGTAGGCTATACTAAGGATAGCAGTAGAGTTCCTTCAAGCAGTGTATTTAATTTATCAAAAATAGATTCGTTAAAGCAGGCTGATGAACAGTCTTATGTGATTGACCCAAAATTTGATGCAGACAATTACTTTAAACATTGTTTGGGGGTGTATCATGATTTATACAATCCACCAATCCTTGTAAAATTAAAGTTTAGTGGTAAATATTTTTTACATTTATTTAGTTATTATAATTTACATTCTACCATGCAAGTTGTTTCTAAAAAAGAGGCTGAAGTAGTTGTAACCATAGAGGTGTATAATCAATCCGAGTTAAAAGAGCTTATTTTAGGATTTAAAAATGAAGTAGAAGTAATAGAGCCCGAAATACTTAGGAAGGAATTAAAAGCTATAATTGGTGAAATGGCAAGCATTTATAAATAGTCGGTTTAAAAATCACAAAAATAAACAGATTGAGTTTTCAATCATGGTAGTTTTTTAGTTTCGTAACTTATAAATAATGTAAACCAAAATATTACATTCACTTTGCATTTGAGGAATGCTATTCAGAAACAATCAATAAGCGTATTTATTGAACTAGGCCATTTTCCAATTGTAATAGTGTATTTCCCTTTCCGAAGTTCCATCATCATAAAAATTCATTACAATAAAAGATGGGGAAAATTGTTGGTGATCACCTTTCCACCAAGCCCCAGAAACGGCACCGTTGCAATAATAGTCTGTTCCTAGGTAATTTACGTAATCAATTAAATGGATGTGACCGCTCAAGCATGCCTTCACGTTTTTATACTTAAAAAATAAATCCCTCAGTTGATATGCATCTGCATGCAACGTATTATCAGGTACAAACCAATTGTTGTGGTGCAATTTGCTACTATCAAATAATGTGCAAACGGCCAATATTGGGATATGGGTTACTACACATATGTTCTTGTCTTTGGCTTGGGCAAGTTCGTTCTCTAGCCAATTTAATTGTTCATCGTCCAATTTTCCAAAATATCCCGGTACACTTTTTCTTGGATGAATACTGTCTAAAATGATAAACTTCCAACCATTTTTAAAGAAAGAATAATATGGATTTGACAATTGGTATTCATCCAATGCCCATTTTTTCCCATCATTTTTATTGGTACCCGGTAGCGCCCATCCAAACAAATCGTGGTTGCCAATACAGTGGTGCATTGGTATTTTATTATATGCTAAATTTAGTTTATGAAAACAAGCCCATTGTTCTTTTACCAATGGTTTAGAAATAGCACCAGCATTCATAATCGTATCTCCACCGTTTATAATAAAATCTGGTTTATCGGCCATTGTATTTACCTGATTCAATGCTTCAGCAAGACCTTGCTCTGCGATTTTGTCGGGTTTAATATGTATATCTGTTAGGTGTGCTACCCGTAAAACTCGCTTTTTTTTTGGTGCGGTTGGGCTTAAATTTTGGCTAGTAGCATTGTTATTAACTTCAGCCAATACTGGTGTAACGAAAGTTCCGGCTGTTAAAATACCAAGTGTTTTAATAAACGACTTTCTGTTTTGTATTTCCATTTCGGAATGCAAACCTAATGGCACACCTTTCTGTTAACGTAAAAAATATGTTAAGTTTCTGCTATTTAATCATTAAATCAAAAAAGGGCGAACCACATTTTTGTGGTTCGCCCTTTTTTTCCTTACCGGCTTATTCCTAATTCGCCTTTACAAACTTGTTGTTGTAAATGGTTTGTCCGTTTTGTACAATGGTAATCATGTACAATCCGTGGGTTAAACTTTGTGTTTGGTTTAGTGTGTATTTGTTAAAACCTTGGTTTATCTCAACAGTAACTTTATCAATTAATTTACCTGTAATGTCGGTAATCATAATTTCTGCATTACCAGCTTTTAACGACTCCAACTCAATGGTTACGTCATTAATAATTGGGTTAGGATAAACTGCTATTTGTTCTGTTTGAATTTGTTCTTGTTTAACATTTACCACATCACTGTATGTAAATGATCCATCAAAATCAACTTGTTTTAACCTGTAGTAAACCATTTGTGTTTTGGTAAATACATCTACATCTTGGTAGCTGTATTGTAGAGTTGATTTGCTATTGCCTGCACCTTTCACAAAATCAATTTCGGTAAACGTTTTACCATCAATTGAGCGCTCGATGGCAAATCCGCGGCAATTAACCTCCGATGCAGTTGACCAGCGCACTATGGCATCTAGTTTATTTGCTTTTGCGTTAAGGTATAATAATTCAACCGGTAAAGGATTGTTATTTGCACCAACCATTAATTGGTTGCCATAAATACTTTGTGTTTGAGCAAAGGTTACTGCTTGGGAGCTAAATACAGCACTCGTGGCTATGTTATTAGCCAATAACCAACCTGCAACGTTTACACGCCCACGTGAGAATAATCTAAGATCAGCTGCATTCACATTCGAATTTAAATTACCTGCACCTAAATTAAACTGTAAGTTGGTTGATGTAGTGGTACCATTACCATAACGATACAACATCCAATATCCAGGGTGTATGGTGGTAACTCCACCCGGATTGGTTACAGGACTGATTCCAATAGGTAGGCCATTAAATTTGTGTGCATAAACGGTATCAGTTCCAAACATGCCACTGTATACCATACTAAGTCCTGTTGTACCTAGCGCAAATGTGCCATCATAAGGAACAGTTTGAGTACCCACTGCCGGTGTGCCTAATGGGAACTGAATAGCAGACCAAGTAGGAGGTATTACACTAAATACGGCTGTGTTGCAATTGCCCGAAGCATCTGTTGTAAAGGTATTTCCAGTTCCTTCATCAAAGCGGTAGTAAGCGGCTAAATTAATGCTTGGCGTGTTTGCTAACCTGGTGTGCATGTTCAAACGAATTTCATTGGCCGAACGGGCGGTATTCCATATTTTCAACTCATCAATTGTACCTAAAAATGCAGTACTTGCATCTCCTTCATTACCAACTATTAAATCAAAGTTTCCAGGAATAATAGTTCCTGAAGCAACGGTTGTATCAGTAAAAATATTTCCATTTACGTAAAAGCGGAAATTGCTTCCATTAAATGTAGCAGCCACGTGATTCAAACCTGGAGGAACACTATCTACTGAAGTAAACTGATGTAATCCACTTGTTGTATTTATGATAAACTCCAATTGATGATTGGCATTAACAGCAAAACTGTATTGAATAGTTCCAAGTAAAGAATCTTTTGAAAGAATGGTTCTCCACGTGGCAGTTGTTGTTCTATTTATCCAAGCTTCAATTGTAATTGCACTTGTAGGATTTAGGTTTGATGCATTTCTAACTTTTAGTGATGAACTTGCGTTGAACTGCAGTGCGTTAACTGATGCAATACCTAAGTTTAAATTGGTTACATTAAAAGTATATACCAACGTATCGTTTGATCTATCACCATCAGTTGCTAATGCTGTCCAAACCCTCAGTGTGTATGTACCTGCAACACTTGGGTTAAATGTGCTTAAAAAAGAAACAACACCACTACTACTTGCGGCAATGGTGCCAGATGTAGATGTACTGTTGTAGGTTGATGGTCCAGTAATTGAAATGCCAACAGGTACATTATTTTGCGAACCAGTGCCAAAGTTACGAATTGTTACCACCGGATTGATGGCAGCACTTCCTGCAATTATAGAGCGACAAGGATTGCTAACTAAAGTTACACCCACATCATTTTGCCCATCAACAATGCGTATATTATCCATATCAACAACTACATCATTGGTGGTTCCAAACCAGTCGTAAACTATTTTAACAACAATGTCATTACCGGTAAAGGTACCTAAAGCAACATTGTAGCGTTCTAAGTTAGCAGAGCTAACATGATTACTACCGTTAATTAAAGCCAGTTGGGTAAATGTATTTCCGCAATTTGTTGATACCATTATTTTGATACTATCCGTATTGATTAATGTTGCTGGAGTACCTCCAATATCATTTAATATGCGGTAATCAAATCGTAATACACTATTCGCAGTAATACCACCTACACGTGGAGATTGTATGTATGCGTTTGCTGCAAAAGGGCTCGAGTTATCAATACCTACTCTAATTGAATTGGTATTGTTTATGCCATTAGTAGGACTAATAAAAAAGCGGTTGGTGTTCCAGGTTGTAGGGAATGTAACAGCGTTAAAGTCTTGCACAATAGGTGCATTGCTGGTGGCTAACACATTACGCACTAATGGGGGTAAGGTGTCGTTTATTGCATTTCCATCAGGTCCAAAACGTGTCCATGCGGTAAATGTGTATGC
>CANLLM010000119.1 GCA_947491825.1 Bacteroidota bacterium | reverse complement strand
GTCTTAGTGAACGAGTTGTAGTATCAGGCTGCCCTGTAATAGCTACCATACCCGGTGGCGGTGTAATTGTTACCGAACCTAAACTGCTTAAAATTGAACAATGAGTTCCATTACTAATACGTGCACGTACATTATAAGTACCTAGGTACACATTAGTAAAATGAGGATCTTCGGTATAATATTGACCATTGATAGTATATTGAATACTATTATCTTTAATGACTACATTTTTTACAGAATGGTAATTGTTAGATGCTCCACATTTTGCAGCAAGTGCATATTTCCAAATGCTTTTGTTAACGGTTGCATAAGCTGCTGGTAATTGGTAGTTGCTACAAATAGTAATACCACCATGCACAATGGTTAGTTTTCCATCGTATGTTACCGTTATAGCAACTGATTTATAACCACCTGCATTTACGGTTGCATTATAAGATTGTAGCGCAGTTCTGTTATAATATATGGTAATGGAATTGCTATAATCGCTAAATCCAATAGCCAAACCACTATTTACCATACCCGATTCAGCGCCACCTAAAGTACCAGAAGTGTTTAAATCTCCATAGTTAAAGCTCAATCCATCTCCTCCATTTCCTCCTCCTACAAACACATCATAGTTGGCAGTAAAAGCATTGGGTTGCGCTACGGTTGAATTAAAAGCAATATAACCAGCCCTGTTGCTAGTATTTGGTGTAAGCACTAAATCGCCAAATCCCCCCCATATAGGGTTACAACAAGTACCCAAATTGCCAATAGTAGCAGCACCTAGTTGTTGATTAGTCAAACTAATATTTACTAAATCGTAAGGTGATGATAGACCTGGAGATACATTGCTAATAGAAACAGTACCACCTGTAGTTGTACAAGTAGTTGGGCTAGTAGATGCTACAGTTGCCGTAATATCTGGCGTATAAGTAATGGTTGCAGTTCCTATTTGAAAAGTATTTGAGCAATGAACCCCATTGCTTTTACGAGCAAACACGGTATACTGCCCAGGGGCTACCCCAGTTAATGTTGTAGCTGAAGTAAAATTACCATTACCTAAAAAATATTGAATATCGTTGTCTTTAATCACTACATTTTTTACAGAATGGTAATTGGTTGACCCTCCAGTTTTTGCAGCAAAAGCATATTGCCAACCGCTTTTGTTATCAGTAGCATAAGCTGCTGGCAATTGGTAGTTGCTACAAATAGTAATACCACCATGCACAATGGTTATTTTTCCATCTTGTGTTACCGTTATAGCAACTGATTTATAACCACCTGAATTTATGGTTGCATTATAAGATTGAAGCACAGTTTTATTATAATAAATTTTAATGGTATTGCTATAGTCGCTAAAGCCAACAGCCAAACCACTGTTTACCATTCCAGATTCTGCGGCACCTGCAGTACCTACAGTATTTAATACCCCATAGTTAAAGCTCAATCCATCTCCTCCATTTCCTCCTCCTACAAACACATCATAGTTTGCAGAAAATGCATTGGGTTGTGCTTCATTTGTACCAAAAGCAATAAAACCCGCTTGATTATTCTGATTTTGAGTAAGCACCAAATCACCAGCACCAAAGTAAGGGGTAAAAGAAGAACCCAAACCACCAGTATAAGCACCACCAAGTTGATTGTTAGTTAGACTAAGATTTACTAAATCGTATGGAACAAAATTATGCGTTACATTGCTAATAGCAATAGTACCAGTACTTGTGCAAGTAGTAGGATTATTAGGGGTTATAGTTGCAGCAACAGATAAACTAGTAATAGTTTGTGTACCTAAACTTACTGTTGTATTATAACCATTAGCATTATAAGCAGCATTACCAATTCTGGCATAAGAGCCATAAGTACCAGGGTTTAAACCAGAAAAATTATTATTTGTAGTAAAATTGGTACCATCTAAACTATATTCCCAAGGTGTGCGATCTTTTATGACTACATCATTTATGGAGTGATAATTATTTAATCCACCGCATCGTGCAGCAAAGCCATATTGCCAGTTGGTTTTATTATCGGTAACATAAGCAGCCGGTAACTGATAGTTGGTGCAATAAACGTTGCCACCATAGGAAAGAGTAAGTTGTCCACTTCCGGTAATTTCTATGCTAACTGATTTCCAGCCACTATTATTTAGAGTGCCATTTACATTATAAGCTTGGAGTTGCACTTTGTTATAATAAATTATTATCTTATTAAAATAATCATTAAATCCAATCGCCAAGCCACTATCTATCATTCCAAATTCTCCATAGTTTCCAGTACTTGTGTTTACTTTTCCATAGTTAAAGCTAGTACCATCTGCACCAGAGCCACCACCTATATATATGTTAAAGTTGGCAATAAAATTAACGGGTTTCAATGCTGTTTCAGCAAATGTGATAAACCCTCTTTTGTCATTTGAATTTGGTGTTAGCTGCAACCAGTGAAATGTACCAGGAGTGAATGCTGGCGTATAGTTCACACCACCCACTACAGCACCCACAGGCAAAGAAGATAAATCGGAATTTACTAAATTGTAAGGGGCTGCACTTGTAGCAGTATTAATTGTTATGCTACCGGTCCCCGAACAAATAGCAGAAGTTGTAGTGGCACTTCCCGTTATAGTCGGTGGTGTTTGAGCCTTGGCAAATGTGCCAAAGAGGAGCAGCATTACTACTGCCAGAATGGTTTTAAAGTTTGATTTCATTTTTTAGTTTTGGTATTAATTTAAGCTACAAAAATGGTCAAAACATATTATGTGGACTACAAGGGTTAACCCTTGTATTTCAATAGCCCTGTTTTTAGTGTTGTAATTGCATTAAAAATAAATAGTTTTGAAAATAATGAATAGTATTTTTCACAACCCAAAATGTGTTGTTAAGTATTTTATACTTGGTATTTTTAGTTTGCTATTATATGTTGATAATGTAAAAGCTCAAACAAAAGCTGAAAAGGAATTAAAGGAAATTGTTTATAGATATAACAATGGACTTCAGTATGACTCAGCAATCCTAGTTATTAATAAGTTTATAAATCAAAATAATAGTAGCAATCAAAATAAGTTTTATGCTAACTTATTCATGTCTTTTATATACAAAAGATTGCAAGATTATGCGCAAGTTAATAAATACTTAGATAAAGCTATCAGGTATGGCATACAAACCAAAAATAAAGATTTTTTTCTAGCCTTATATTACTGCCAAAAATCATTTGCTTATTTTGACATAAGTGATTTCTCTAATGCCGACAGCCTGATGAAACCATTAATAGCAAATAACTACAAGTATTTAGAAAATGAGGATAAAGGTACATTGATGATACAAAAGGCATTTTTACTTCTGCGCAAAAATAAATATGATGAGGCTGCTGAGATGTATAAAGTTGCAGAAATTTTTATGCAGCAAAATTGCCCTTGTGAATTGCCAATAGTTTATGCAAATAAAATACAATTTTATGAGGCTACGAGGCAATTTGACAAGATGGAAGAATGTTATAGAATGGGGATGGCTAGCGCTGAAAGTTGCGGAATATTAAAATATAAAATGATGTGTACCCAAAACATGTATTATTTTTATCGTAAGAATGGCTATTTTGAAAAGGCTATATATTATTCGAAAGCATGGGACAGTATGAATTTTATTTTTAAAACTAATGAAAATATACAAAAACTGAAAGATCTTGATATTCAACTTAAAGAAAAGGCAATAAAAGAAATCATTGATAAACAAAATAACATCATTTTACAAAATAAAATACATACAAATAATTTAGTCATTTTTACCTTAATCATAATTTGCATCACCATTTTATTTATATTTTATTATGAAATGAGAAAGAGTAAGTTCAAACTTCAACAACGTATGCAATTTACTAAGCAGCTTTTTGAGAAGATAGAAGAAGAAAGAAAAAGAATAGCAAGCGACCTACATGATGGTATAATTAATGATTTGATTTCTTTCAAAAAAACCAAACAGGAATTACCTAACCATCTGGAAAGCGATATAGATACCACAATTGAAAATATAAGAAGCATAAGCAGAAATTTACATCCTGTAATGTTTGAAAGAGTTGGACTTAAAACCACAATAGAACAGTTAGTGGAGAAGATTCAAAGCACAAATCAATTCTTGATTACATCCGATATATCATATAATTGCAGCTTGGATAACAATACAGAATTACAATTATTTCGTATTATACAGGAAGCTTGCAGCAATATGATAAAACATTCGATGGCCGTTGCTGGCAGGGTTTCAATAATTGATGAGCAGAAAATAGTAAATATAATTATAGAAGACAATGGAAAAGGATTTAATGTGAGCCAAAAATTAAATGATAACAATTCCTATGGAATACATAATATCATATTAAGAACAAAATTACTTGGAGGTAAAATTCATGTTGAATCAAATTCCTTGGGAACAAAAATAAACATATCCATACCTAAAAAATAATAATGACTATTTTAATCGCAGATGATCACCCACTGACATTATTGGGAACAAAAAACTATGTTGAATCAATAGGCTATAAAGTGGATTGTATCTGTTCAAATGGCATAGCGGCATACAACAACCTTTATACTAAAAATTTCAGCCTTGCGATTTTGGATATAAATATGCCAGGTATGGATGGCTTGGAATTACTTGAAAAAATGTATCAAAGTAAAATGCTTACTAAAGTTATATTACTTACCATGCACCGTGAAGTAAGCATATATAAAAGAGCAAATGAAATTGGTGTGTATGGATATTTATTAAAAAATCATTCAGAAAGTGAGTTAGAAAAATGTATTCAATCTGTTATCAACAATAAACAATACATAAGTCCTTTAATAAGTAATGAACTTGTTTTCGATAAAGTTGAAAAGAATGATGATGTATATTCAATTCTAACCTTAACAGAGAAAAAAGTATTAGAAATGGTGAGCATGCAGCACAATACCAAACAAATTGCAAAACTCCTATTTATTGCTGAAAAAACGGTT
>CANLLM010000118.1 GCA_947491825.1 Bacteroidota bacterium | reverse complement strand
AAGGGTACATTAAAGAGGCTTTGGCCCGCGACCCAGATGTGTTGAACCAATTGATGTTTAGGCACACGGGAAGTAAACAGGATTTTGAAGAAGACACGTACCTTGATTTATATATTTTCCAAACGGCCAGCAGGTTAAAAAAACCGGTGGTGTCTGTGGAAGATTTAGATGAAAGTTTAAAGTTGGTGATGCAATCGTACACCGATATGTACCCAGAGGACAAAGAACGGAAGTACAACAAAGATTTTGATCGTTTGCTAGAAGAATACTACCGCCAAGCCGATTTAAATAAGCTGGATTCCTTGATGCAAAAACAAGGTTACAGCGAAACTTATTTTGAGCGCATGCTGTATGTGCGCAATAAAAATATGGTGCAACGCATGGATTCGATGATGCGTTTGGGTACCTTGTTTACCGGGATTGGTGCTGCGCATTTGCCAGGCGATAAAGGGGTAATTAGTATACTCACGCAAATGGGCTACACGGTGCGTGCGGTAAATTTGGGCCAGCGCAATGCGGCTTTACGTGGTAAGTTAGATAAAATAGAAGTGCCTGTGGTGTATCAAAAATTTACTTCGGCCGATGGCCGATTTAGTGTTGATGTGCCGGGGAAATTATTGGTAATGCCTGATAACAGTGTGAGTCAGCAGTACCTAAGAACCGATATGATGAATGGTTCGTTTTATTCGGTTAACCGCATCAGAACCTTTGCTCCGTTTATTAATTTTACCGAAGAGCAGTTTAAAAAAAGCATTGATAGTTTGTTGTACGAGTATATTCCGGGTGACATACAAAGTTTTAAACCTACAACAATTAGTGGTTATAAGGCGTATGACATTACCAATAAAACCAAACGTGGCAACCTGCAACGCTATTGCATTGTGTTTACTCCTTTTGAGTTGTTTGTGTTTAAAGCAGGTGGAAATGGTACCTACATAAAAAAGAATGCAGCACCATTTTTTAGTAGCATTGTTATTCATGAACCTGCTGCGGCAACTGCTCCATTTAGCAGCAACAAAGAAGGTTTTTCCATTAACTTACCGGTAACTCCTTTAGCCAATTTCGAAAATTCAACCTTAACCAATTATACCCCTAACTCCCATATTTTTCAGGCATTTGATGCAGATGGGATTAAGTACTTTTTACTAAACCAAGTAACTATTAATACCACTTATTTAGAAGAAGATAGCGTAGAAATTAATTTGGTTGAACGCGGTTACCTTGAAGGTACAGGTCTTACTTTAACCAGCCGTAACTACACCAGTTTAGGCGGTTATCCAATATTGTATTGCACTTACAAGCACCCCAACAGAGACACCAAAGTGGCGGCCATTTATGTGCTAAGGGGCAGCCATGTGTATGCATTTTCTGCCTGGTGCACCAGCGATGAGTTATTGAAAAAAGCGGTTGATGTGCTGAATACCTTTAAGTTGGTTGATGTGGTTTCGGCACCTGGAAAACCAAGAATAGATACGGTGCACAAATTTTCGGTGGTATCGCCAATTCCTATTCCACCAGATGTAAACAGCTACAATTTCTCGTTTAAAAAGCGCGATGAAAAAAGCAACCACACCGGACAAAGTGAGTACATTAATTACTTTGATGCCGAAACCGGTGAGCGTGTTGAACTGCGCTGGCAGCGTTTGCACAAGTATTTTATGAGCAAAGACACGGCTAAGTTTTGGAAAAGTGAGTTAGAGGAAATGAACCCCCGCAATGATTACAAACAACAAGTAACTTACTACCATAAAAATGGAGCAGTGTGCGCTGATGTATTGTTTACTGATACCAACACAAGCCGCATGATGCTATCTAAAGTAATGATTAAAGGCAGGTACATTTACACCTTACTGGCCCATACCGATACCATTGCCCGAGGAAACAATTTTGTGCGCACGTTTTTTGAAACATTTCAATCAACCGATACGTCAAAAGTGGTGCAGCCTTTTGTAGATAAAACAGGCATTTTATTAAGCGATTTGTTAAGCGATGACAGTACAACTTATGCCCAAGCCCGCGATTTGGTTGGCCGTACGCAGTTTCAAGGTAAAAGCTACCTGCCCATTGCCGAAACCTTAGCTAAGCTTAAAGAGGACAAGTATAAAAAGGACATGCGCATTGAGTTGGTGAATGAAATTGGTTACAGAAAAGATGAAAAAGCCATTCCGTATTTAACCATAGCGTATAAAAATGCGGGTGACGATTACGATTACCAAGTAGCTGTTTTACGTGCCTTGGCTTCTATTAACAGCAACAACTCGTACAAAGCGTGTAAAGATTTGTTAATTGCCGAGCCTCCTTTTGCAAGCGATTATTCGTTATACAGCCGCTTGTTTGATTACATTGAAACGGGAGATACCTTATGGAATAGAAAACAGTTTATTCCTGATGTGCTCAAGTTAGGCGAAAACGAAGAGTATAAAAATTACGTTCACCGCATGTTGGCTGAGGCCATTGACAGCAGTAAGGTAAACGCTACAGCTTATCAACCTTACCTAAATGGTGTAATTAACGATGCCAAAAAAGTATTGAAGCAAGAGTTAACCGAAGACGAAAAAGAGAGCTACTCCCGCAACTACGATTTAGAAATGTACAACCGCATTTTGATTAAACATATTGATGATGCACAAGTTAAAGCGTATTTTAATAAGCAACTTAAAGCCAAAAACTACCATGTAAAAGGGTATGCAGTAGCCATTATGTTGGCCAACAAAAAGCCTGTGCACGATACCATCATTTACAACCTAAGTTTTAATTTGGATTCGCGTTTAAGCTTTTATTTTGCGCTTAAAAACAACAAGCAGTTGGATAAAATGCCTAAGGAATTTACCCAACAAGAGGCGCTAGTTTATTGCTATGCGCGCAATATGGTTAAACCAAGCAGTGGCGATACCAAGCTTGATACTTTGGTATTGTTGACTAAAACATCAACCTATTTCAAATCGACTACGGGTAACATGTATTTTTTTAAATACAAATTAAACACAAGCGATGATTGGAAAACATACACCGTTGGTATGCAAACGGCCGATACCACCCAATACCAATTTGTGTATTTTTTAAATGGGAAAAGTAAAACAGATTTTGATGCGCAACAAACCATACAGGAGCAGTTTTCTAAAGCCATAGAAGCAGGAAAAGAATCGGCACGTAACGAGAAATACAACAACTCTAGTTATGATTTTGATGAAAATATACCTTTCGATTAATCAATCATTAAACTAAAACACAAAGCACAACACGGCATGTACAGGTTTTTATTGGTATCTGTTTTTATAGGCAATTTTGGGTTGGCTGTATTTGCGCAACAAGCGGTATCTAAAATTGCATTTGGATCGTGTGCAAACCAAGCCAGTGAGTTGCCCATTTACAATGTGGTGGTGGCCCACAAGCCCGATTTGTTTGTGTTTTTAGGCGATAACATTTATGGCGATACCCATAATATGGATACCCTTGCTGCCATCTATAAACGCATGGGCAACAAACCTTCTTTTAAAAACCTTAAAAACAATGTGCCACTTATTGCCACCTGGGACGATCATGATTATGGCGAGAATGATGCTGGGAGACACTTTGCAGAAAAAGAAAAATCGAAAGAGGTGATGCTTGATTTTTTTGATGAACCAACAGCATCGGAGCGAAGAACTAGGGCTGGAATTTATACCTCATATTATTACCAAAAAGAAGGAAAAACAATACAAGTAATCTTGCTTGATTGCCGCACGTTTAGAGACGACTTAATTCGTTTTGATAAAAAGAAGAAACACCGAAAAAAAGGTAGGCATAAACATTATTTTGCACCTTACATAACAGCAGATTCTACCTTTTTAGGCGAGGCACAATGGAAGTGGTTAGAATTAGAATTAACCAAACCTGCTGATGTTAGAATAATAGCCAGCGGTTCGCAATTTGGTATTGCGTACAATGGTTACGAGTCGTGGGCCAATTTCCCACACGAGCAAATACGCATGTTCGAATTGGTTAAAAAGACCAAAGCAAACGGGGTGTTGTTTATGAGTGGTGATGTGCATTATGCCGAATTGTCTAAGGTTAATTATCCGGGATTGTATCCCATATACGACCTAACGGCCAGCGGATTATCATCTACCTGGAGGTTTGCCACACCAAATAAAAACAGGATTTGTGGCCCTGTTATGCAAAATCATTTCGGACTGATTACCATCAATTGGATCTTACCCGATCCGTTGTTGCAGTTAGAAATTTGGGATGTTGAAAATAAGCGATGCATCTGCTACCAAGTGGCCTTAAGTCAGCTTACCTTTAAGTAACTTAGGTAAACGTAAATAAAGTTTATCCTTTTACCCTTTATTGCTTCACACAGTATAGCAATTGTAAAATCATTGTGGTTAATTAAAATGCATGAACCCAATTAACCAGCTCATCGCGCCACACCAAAATAAATACGCCAACCATGCAAATGGCTGCCGCTACTATAGAAGGCCCGTTTATGCGCTCTCGTCCGCTAATGATGGCGGCTAACATAACCGTAATGGGCAATAAACTAAAAATGGTTTGAGCAATACCTACGGGGATTAACGAAGCTGCATATAAACTAAAAGAAACACCCATTACTGGGCCAAACAAAGTACCCGTTAACAAGGGGGTAATAATGGCCTTTGCTGCCGTCATGGTTTTAAACTCAAGCCAAATGTTTTTCCTAAAAACAGCGATGCTATATGCAGCAATGGTACCAATGCCCATGCGAATCCAGGTGGCGTGCACTGCACTTAAGTCGGCACCCGTTTGGTGGGTGATGTTCAATCCTTTTTTAGCACAAACTAAACCTAAACCTTGTCCAACTGCACCCAAAATTGCATATGTAATTCCTTTTACTATTTGGCTTTTGTCAATGCTTGTATCGTTGCTTTTTTGGGTTGATTGTATAAACCAAATAATACCACCTGTGCTAATCACCATACCTAAAACACCAACGCCATTAATGCGTTCACCCAAAATAAGAA
>CANLLM010000117.1 GCA_947491825.1 Bacteroidota bacterium | reverse complement strand
AAAGAAGGTGCAACGCTTCGTTCGTTAATGAACTGCTTCTCTATTGCGGTGTCGTTAGGTTTACAATACGGTGTGCCTTTAGAAGAGTACGTTGATAAATTTACTTTCACCCGTTTTGAGCCTGCAGGCATGGTAACAGGTCATGGTAACATCAAAAATGCCACTTCAATTATCGATTACATGTTCCGTATGTTAGGGTTTGAATACTTAGGCCGTGAAGATTTTATTCAGGTACCTGCTACTGAAGAGCAACGTTCGCACTTGGCGGTAAATCAAAAACATAATTTACCAACGGCAAACATGCAACATGTATTAATTACTCCTGTAACTACTCCTGCTGCAGCGCCTGCTCCCATTGGTTTTATGAAATCAACTCCTGTGGTTGAACCAAACAGTAAAACGCCTGAAGCAAGTGCAACCGCAGTTGACCAAACGCAAGCCTACTTAAAGAGTTTTGGCGATAGCCCTGCTTGCCCAAGTTGCGGAAGTTTGACCATACGTAGTGGTGCGTGTTACAAATGCATGAACTGCGGCACACAAACAGGTTGTTCGTAAGAAACAGTTACTTCGATTAGCCTGAAAGGCGTATCGAAAAGTAATAATAAAAAAGATCCCTCACAGAGTAAAATCGGTGAGGGATTTTTTATACCTTAAAGGTGGTAAAACCGGTTTTATTGATGAGTCCACTTATTTCTGTTTCAATTTTTTGGTATTTTTTTGTTGCAGTGGATTTGCACCTGTTTAATTCAAGTATTTTTTGTTGTATTAAAAAGTAATCGTGACAGATAAAAATGAACTTCGCTGATTCGATGCGATTTAAAATCCTTGTTGCATCTTCTTTTCTGCCGATGTGATAATAAGTAATTGCCCTAACCAAATCAAAACATTCGAAATATCCCAATTCAACCACACCATTATCGTAACGCTTGTAATCAAGATCAGCCAAGTGAATCATTTTTAAAGCAGATTCATAGTCACCAATAAGATTAAACGCATCAGCCATGGTAAATTGAAAGAACGGAAAATGCGCACTAGGCGTATTACCCCGTAGTTGCTTTTTTTCTTCCTCAAAAGCTATTTCTTTCCATTTTCCCAATTCGGTTTTATCTCTATAACGGTGATGGTATAAAATGTTCGACATGATTTTTCTTGCTTGTGGAAATGGATGCATTTCCTGATGGACTGCAATACTGTTTATCCTTGTCAAGTAATCAGTTAACTCTATTTTGTTTTGACTGAGGTAAGCACCTAAAAACAAAATACAGTTGCCAAAAAGTTGGGCCTCCTGGTCTTTTTTACTTTGTACATAACGCTTAAAATGTTTCTTGTAATCTCCTGTTATTCCATCAATGTATGGGAAGCGTTCGAAAAAGAAAATTTGGGCAATGGCATTACTGGTTAGAAAACCAGAGAGCGCCTCTAAGTAGTTGGGTTGATTAATGATTTTACGTGCAATGTTCCCACATGCTTTTTGGTAATTAAAGTCATAGCCAGAAGATAAATCAATAGCATAAAAACTTTTTATAAAATTGATTTGCTCCAAATCAATGGCAGATAATTTAGGTTTTTTGGCTGCGAATAATTCTTCTACATGGTCTACATTACAATAGTTACAAATAACTTGTAAGGTAGATTTGCTTGGCTTTGAACCATCGTTTATAAACCCTAAAACCCTGCGTAGTGTTTGTGCACTTATTTTAACGCCAATTGCATGGTAAATATGCGAGGCTAACTTATCGCACTCTGCCGAATACGTGATGGTTTTACCATAGCGCAATTCAATTTTGTTTTTCATAGCATTCACCTGTCAATATTACTATTTTATAAATGAGAATACTTGGATGAACTTGGATTTTTTTAAAATACTGTTATAGCATAAGTTCGGGTCATGAAAAAACGAATACTCCAAAAAATAGTATTGCTTATCATCACGAGTTTGATAAGCCCAATGCTCTTTGCCCAATGTGGAACCATCATGGTTAATTCTTCTCAACTACAGTATCCAGATACGATAACGAATTTACCAGTAGCAACAATTGGCAACCCTTATCAATCCACCATTCAATTCTTTTCTCCTACATCTGTTAGTGGTATAGCCGTTAACAGAATTGTAATAAATGGGGTAGCAGGTTTACCTGCTGGATTTAGCAGTTCAACAAGTCCTAGTAATGGAATCCTTTTTGCAGGTAATAGTGGCTGTATTATCATCCAAACAAGTAATGTAAATTTGAATACTGGAACATATCCTTTTACCATCAATACAACAGTATTTTTCCAAGCTGGTGGAAGTGCACCATTACAAATTACAGGGTATAAATTAGTAGTTAATACAGCTGCCCAAATAGGGCTATATTATTCTGGTTGGTACAATCAAGCAGATTGGATTGATGCTAATTTTGGTGGAGATAGATTTTTAAGATTCTTGATGAAGGATAGTTTATCATATAGAGTAGATGAATTTGGAAATAGAAATAGATTTTTGAGTTTATCTGGCGGGGCGATGATAGATGCAAGAGATCCAATGTTAGATTATTACGACCCCAATCTTAAAGTGAATGTTTTAGACAGTGTAAATCTTGACTCCATTGAGATTCCTTACATTTATGTAAGAAACACCGATTCTATTACAATTGGTGCAAATACCAAAGTGGCTGTAAAAGATACCCTTATTATAACCTGGTATACTAAATCAAATATCAGATTTGGAACGCTTAGTGGGGGTAGAAAATTTAGTATGCCTCTTGGAAATTGGGATAGCTTATCATTAACACAAACCAATTTCTTTAAAAAAGATACCATCATTTTAACACGTAACGACTCAACCACCGTAAATAATGAGGGTGGTGGGTTTGAAAACAGTTGGGGGATAGATGTAAAACGATTTAAAGCTCCAAATAATATGAAGGTTGGATTTGCAGATACATCCAAGGTATTCGGCTATAGCATACAATTTAGATCAGGAGTGATTGGCGCAGATACTGGCGTGATGGTTTATCAAAGAGACCCATCACTTTATCCACTTCCACCCGGAACTAAAAGACCTAACTATTTTGGATATCTTAATTTATATGAACAATCCCAGGGAAGTTGGGGCGGATATACGGATCAATCATATACAGGCGGAATTGAAGCTTATCATACGTATTCTTACGTAAGAACTAATGGCTGGTTGGGGCATATTCCAGGTAATGCGTTTTCTTTTAAACGAACTGTTATTGCATCCTTCAAGTTGAGTAGTTTCGGAAACATTAATCCGTTATACAGCGTTTCGGATACAAACATTTGTAAGGGGAAAGTAATTACGTTCAATCTTGTAAACTGTAATTTATTTAAGGGAACAACCAATCTTGGAAAGGGGACAATACAAGAAACACCATCTCAAACAACAACCTATCTTGTAAAAAATAATGCTGGTCAAACCATCAAAACCTATGTAGTTACTGTAACAGATGTATTAAACCTACAAATGAGTACAACTGGAAATTTTTCTTCAGATACTAATTCACTTGTTGTATGTGGTTTAAACTCAAATTTCACTATTGGTGCAACCACAAGTTATACAGCACCCAAGCAAATATCGTGGAGTAAAAATGGTGTTGGTTTATCCAATCAAAATATTATTGAATCATTTACTGATGCTGGTATATACAAGCTGGTAGTATCAACTTCGGCTGGCTGTAGAAGTGAGCTCACTTTTTCTATCAGTAAAGTAAATTCAACTTTTAATCCTAATTTCTCATCCAACAGGCAAGTAGTTACAGCTCCTCCTTTTGATTTTACTTTTGCAAATCAAACACAACCCTTAAACGATTACAACTATTTTTGGAAATGGGGAGATGGACTAACAGATTCGACCAATAATCAAATTCTTTTTAAAACCTATAACAACAATGGGCAATATACTGTAAAGCTCATTGCACAGCATAAGATTAATGGATGTAAAGATTCCATAACCAAAGTCAACTACATCAGCTGTTCTGGAGCAAACCCTCAGCCTTTAGGTTTAACCACTACCAAGCAAAATCCGTTATGTGGTGGTGAAGCTACAGGTAGCATAACCGTTAACGGAACAGGTGGTACAACTCCTTATACCTATCGCATTAATGGAGGTACCTACCAAAGCAGTAATACATTTAATAACCTTGTTGCAGGTATTTATACTGTAGATGTTAAAGATGCGATAAACAATGTTGCTACTAAAAAAGATACCTTGGTTAATCCACCAGTGGTTACCGTGGGTGGCATAAATGGTTTAAACGGAGTACCTGTTAGCAGTACACAATCATACAGTATTGCGGCTCAATCAGGTGCAAGTTATTCATGGAGTGTGATCAACGGTACATTGTTATCCGGAAATGGAACCAATGCCATTCAGGTGCAATGGTCAGTAAACTCAGGCATAGGTAAGGTTAATATTAGTATTTCAAAAAATAATTGCAATGCATTTGATTCATTATTGATATCAATAGGGGCTAATCCTTTAACTGCATTATCAAGCAAACAAAATGAAAGTTGTATTGGAAAAAATGATGGAAGTATTAGTATAACAGCAAGTGGAGGTAATCCACCATATATGTATTCATTAAATAACGGAACATACCAAACAAGTAACATGTTCAATGCATTATCTGGTGGTATTTATACAATTAGGGTAAAAGATAATAACCAAGTAGTGGTAACCAAATTTGATACAATAACTTCAGGCGTTAAACCAACAGCGGGTATTATAACTGGCCCAACAACTGTTGCTACCTTAGCTATGAATAACTACATTGTAGGGCAACAAACAGGTGTAAATTATTTATGGAACATTACAGGCGGTGTTGTAGCAAGTGGTCAAAACACCAATGTAGTTCAGGTTGCTTGGGGTTCACAGTCGATGCTAGGTAAGGTATCAGTTAAAGTTACCAATGCAGGCGGTTGCAGTGATTCATCAGATTTGAATGTGAATGTAGGTAGTGTTGGAACAAATGAATTATCAATAAGTAATAAGGTTCAAATCTATCCGAATCCTAACAATGGAAGCTTTGCAATAGATGTTTTAAATAGCAATATTGAACAAGTAGATATATTTAACAGCATAGGACAATTAATTTGGAGCTACACTTCAAACGAAACAAAACAATCTGTTTTAGAGGTAAGATTAAAAACAACTCCTGGAATTTATACGGTAAGTGTTAAAACAGAATCAGGCGTAGTTAATCAAAAATTAATACT
>CANLLM010000116.1 GCA_947491825.1 Bacteroidota bacterium | reverse complement strand
TAAACATCTTTACGCTGTGGTCCAAATTTAAAACCACGTTTATCCAGCTCTTTTAATACTTTTCTAAAATGTCCCCATTCTTCGGCAACTATGGCAGTGCAAGTTTTTACCATTTTTTCAAACTCGGGGTATTGCACAATTAGCGATATTCCTGTTGTAGCAGCTTTTTGCTCGCAGTAAGCGTGGTCAATCAAAACTTCTTCTAACGATTTTTCTGCAGCATTTGCCCAACGTGGGTCGGTAACTAATTTTAATCCTAACATGCCGCAAAGCTAAGATAATTGTATATAGTATGACTCAAGTAAGCTTAAATAAAGTGCTTAAGTTGCTGTAAAATAGCACTTCATCTAAAAAACAGCCAAACAAAGTGTATTTGTGTGGTAGCTACTTAAAAATTAGTACTTTTGCACGCTGTTTAAAGAAGCACAATTAAATACAATGGATAGAAATTCAATTATAGGCCTGGGCTTAATTTTTGTAATCTTGGTAACTTTTGCCTGGATTAATCAACCTAGTGAAGCCGAATTAAAAACGTTGCAACAACAAAAAGATTCGATTCTATTGGTTCAACAACAAAAAGATATTGAGGCTAAAGCGCAATTGGCGTTAAAAGCAAAAGTAGATAGTGTTCAAGCTACCGATAGCACAACTATTAAAGCATCTTATGGCACTTTTGCAACTGCTGCCGTTGGAAAAGAATCGTTTACAACCATAGAAAACAACGATATGCTATTAACCTTTAGCAATAAAGGTGGAGCTTTAAAAAAGGTGGTTCTTAAAAATCATAAAAAATATGATGGTACTGAACTTGTTTTATTTGATGGCACTAATGAGGAATTAAACTACAGTTTTAAAACCAAAGATGGCAAACAAATTAATACCAGTGATTTGTATTTTACTCCACAACCTGATGCTGATGGTAAGGGGTTGAGCATGAAATTAGAAATTGGCGCTAACCAATACATTGAGCAGTATTATACTTTTAGTGATAAAACCAATATGGTTAGCTACAAGTTAAACTTGGTTGGAATGGATAAAAGCATTGCAGCTACAGCTAAATTTATTGACATGAATTGGTCTGCTAAAATTCGTCAGCAAGAAAAAACTTTTGATGCCGAACATCGCACCACCACTGTTTATTACAAAACTACAGCTGAAGAGCCTGATTATATTTCGGAAACCAAAGAAGAAGCAGTTGATTTAACTACTCCAGTAAAATGGGTATCATTTAAGCAACAATATTTCAATGCCAGTTTAATTGCCGAAAAAGAATTTATAAGTGCAAAAGTTGAAACTAAAAATGATGCTACACAACAATACATCAAACAACTTACTGCTAGTTTAGTAGTTCCTTATAACCATACGTCAAATGAATCTTTTGGTATGAAGTTTTATTTTGGTCCTAACCATTATAAAACGTTGGCTAAGTTAGACGAAAGTCAATTGGAGCGTATTGTGCCAATGGGTTGGGGTATTTTCCGTTGGGTAAATAAATATTTAACGGTAAACGTATTTTACTTTTTGAGCCAATACATCAGTAGTTTTGGTTTGATAATTTTCTTATTGACGTTGATTGTTAAAACCATTTTGTTCCCATTGGTTTACAAGTCGTATTTGTCAACCGCAAAAATGCGTGTGTTAAAGCCAGAGTTGGAAGAAATTAAAGAAAAGTTTGGCGATGACATGACCAAAATACAACAAGAGAACATGAAAATGTATCGTCAAGCAGGTGTAAATCCTTTGGGTGGTTGTGTTCCTGTATTGTTGCAAATGCCAATATTGGTTGCCATGTTTCAGTTTTTTCCTAGTGCATTCGAATTACGTCAACAAGCGTTTTTATGGGCACCAGATTTAAGTACTTATGATAGCATTTTGGATTTCGGATTTAGTATACCAGGTTATGGAAGCCATGTAAGTTTGTTTGCATTGCTCATGACAATTTCATCTGTTGTTTATGCGGTATATAACAACGAGCAAAGTGGTATGACTGGGCAAATGAAATGGATGAGTTATTTTATGCCAGTAATTTTCTTGTTTATGCTAAACAGTTTTGCGGCAGGTTTAAACTATTACTATTTTGTAAGTAATTTATTTACCATCGGTCAACAGTTATTAATCAGGGCATTTGTTGATGACTCTAAAATGCACGCACAAATTCAGGAGAATAAAAAGAAGCCTGTTACAAAAAGTAAATTTCAACAAAAATTAGATGAAATGACCAAAGCGCGTGGTGTTGATATTAAACAACCTATTAAAAAGAAATAAGTATCAATTTTTAATCATATTAAAACCGCTTTAGAAGAAATTCTAAAGCGGTTTTTTGTTGTGCAATTTTTCTAATACGAATTCATTGTAGCATAACCAATAAAGAGGTGATCTCCATTCGGTTCAATCTTATTATTGGTTCTATTCAATTTATTTGATTAATGCACGTTGTAGTAAAACATTTATTTAGGTTTTTAGATACACCCTGAAGGTATTCGATAGTTGTAATTTTAACTCAATACAACAAACTTAAAGCAGGAATCCAGAAGAGTAACTCCGCAATTTGTCGGTATATAGAGTGAATTTGTAGTTTATTTCTGTTGATGAAAACAAGGTAATTACCAGCAAGAATTAAGAAATAAAATGATGGTAGGATAGGGTTGTAAAATTTTAGCCCAATAATTATAAATAGCAATAAAATAAATGCAGACAAGGTGATGCCTTGAAGGGTTGTAAAATTTTAGCCCAATAATTATAAATAGCAATAAAATAAATGCAGACAAGGTGATGCCTTGAAAAATAACCATGCCTTTTTGCAGTCCCATTGTTCTGATAAAACTGCTATTGTTCATCAGCACATCAATTGGGTATTCGATAATAGAGCACAGTAATAAACTTTGGTAAGTTATTAATAAGAAAAAGAGGTAGAGGTAAAATAATGCATCAAACCAAATCGTTAAAAAACCATTAAATAATGGATATATAAAAATAGAAGTAGCATATATAAATGCAACACCAAATTCTTTATTATTAATGATACTTTTTGATTGTGGGTTTTGTTTGGTCAATATTAAGTGAAGAATAATTATACCTATCATTATAAAACCAATGGTTATTAATTGCTCGTCAAAAAATAGGAGGCCAGTAGCAATGATGAGGAGCAAAATGAAACCACATAGCGCAATTATTTTATATAGGTACTTTTTAATAAATTGATGTCTTGGTGTAGGATAATCCTTATTAGTTCGCGTTACATCCACTATATGATCAACCAAATAAATGAGCCACGTTCCTAATGGTAAAGCAACATACCAATATTTTGGGGCGTTGATGTTAAAGCTGTAAGTTATGGCCAGCATATTACAAATAACCCCGCCTACAACATCTAGGCTAAGGTTGCAAAATATTTGATAATATTGCAAAAGCTTATTTAGTATTAATTTCATGCGCAACTACATCACCAAAGTTACTATTTGTTTATGGTTAAGTATATTCATTGTCCCATTAAATATTCTTGCACAAGAGAAACCCTATCGCGAACCTGATGGTTTAAACAACTGGTATGTAGAGTTGGGTGGTGCCGCTTTCTTATATTCATTAAACTATGAAAAAATACTATATAAAAGTACCTCACTGGGCTGGGTGGGTAGGGTAGGTGTGGCATATAGTTTTTCTGATGGCCGTTTGCTTAATAAAATTGATATGGATAAGGGAGCAGTTTTATCACCATTTACTACATCAGTGCTCCTTGGAAGTAGAGAACGAAAAGAAAAGATTGAACTTGGGATTGGATTTACATTGATCAATAAAAGTGCCAACGAGAGGGAAATTGTTCCAACAGCCGCTATAGGATTTAGGGTAATTGAAACCAATAAAGTTTGCTTTAGGATGAGCTATACACCCTTTATTCGTGATGGAAAGTATGAGAGTTGGTTTGGTGTAAGTATTGGAAGAAACTTTTCGATGAAATAACCAAATAACAAAAGTGGTGTACAATAGTTAATTGCACACCACTTTTTATTTATTAAGATTTGCTAATTACCACCTGCCATCGCCATCTAGTATATTTCCTAAGCCACCAAGTATACTGCCTTCTTCTTTCCTATTAAATGAGGCATATGACATTAATCTACCTGCCAGTCGGCTTATAGGTAATGTTTGAATCCAAACTTTTCCGGGGCCAGATAAAGCAGCATAAAATACACCCTCTCCACCAAATAAAGTATTTTTAATTCCACCCACAAATTGGATGTCGTAATTTACATCGTGCGTAAAAGCCACTATACATCCGGTGTCTACCTTTAGCAATTCCCCTGGTAGTAAGTTACGTTCAATTACATGGCCTCCGCTATGCACAAACGCAAGTCCATCACCTTCTAGTTTTTGCATAATAAAACCTTCTCCACCAAACAAGCCTGTACCTAATTTACGTTGAAACTCAATTCCTACACTAACACCTTTTGCTGCACATAAAAACGAATCTTTTTGGCAAATAATTTTACCCCCTAATTGGTATAAATCCAAAGGAATAATTCTTCCTGGATAAGGCGATGCAAAACTTACTTGTTTTTTACCTTGACCAATATTGGTGTATGCTGTCATAAATAAATTTTCGCCAGTTAATAAACGTTTACCTGCCGAAAATAATTTGCCTAGAATGCCACTTTGTTGTTGTGCACCATCGCCAAAAATTGTTTGCATTTCAATTCCGTTATCCATCATCATAAAGCTTCCGGGTTCGGCAACTACGGTTTCTTGAGGGTCAAGTTCAATTTCAACACATTGCATTTCGTTACCTAAAATGCGATAATCTATTTCGTGATTACTAATCATGGTGTATGTAGTTTATTTTGTAAATATAATTGGGCTTTAATAAAGGCTTATTTTTTTACGTAAACGGATATTTTGGAATATCGTTGGTAATTTGGTGGCCTGTAAAATTGTTGCTGTATTGGCAATATCTTAACTCCAAGCCATTGGTAATAACCAGCCTGCTTACGCCCAAAGATTGGTTATACACTGCCGCTTGTAAAAAAGTGCTTTCAGATAGTTGGATATCAGGAGCTTTACACTCTGCTAGTAAAATGGCTTCACCGGTATTATCATAAACCAACACATCAAACCTTTTTTGCAGGCCATTAACCGTCAACCCTTTTTCCACAGCCATAAGTGAGGGTGTACAGCCGCAGTGATTCACTAAATAATGCACCAAATGTTGCCTTACCCATTCTTCTGGTGTTAATAGCACATACTTTTTCCGTATGATGTCGAAAATATAATTTCTGTTTTCAACCTTTTTAACCTTAAAATTGTATGTAGGAAAGTTTAGCTGCATTAATAATTCAAAACTAAGTAAATGGCTGCCGAAAATAGCTCAGATTTTAATAAAATACTATTAGGACTTAAAGCAAGAAAATTTGCACC
>CANLLM010000115.1 GCA_947491825.1 Bacteroidota bacterium | reverse complement strand
TTAGGATTACCTTCTATGTTAAATTCTGTAGTAAGTACTTTGGTTAATTCGTAAACATCGGCATACCTGATGTGGCGCTCATCCGGGCGAGGATGCACAGTAATGCCATCAGCTCCAAAACGTTCAATATCTTGGGCTATTTTTATTACATCAGGATTGTTTCCACCTCTTGAGTTACGTAAAGTGGCAATTTTATTAATGTTTACCGATAATTTTGTCATGTGTGTGGTACTATCAAACAAATTCAAAAATAGCCGAATAAAGTAGTTTAAACCTAAATTTTATTATTAAATAAGAATACCCCACATTTGTAAAAATGTACATAGCGACTATATTATTTGTTATTAGTTTTTTTGTTGTGTTTTACACGTACTTCGGTTATGCCATTATAGTTGGTATTTTAGCCCAACTAAAACGAACAAGTAAAGTCGGTGTGCATCAAATTAACAAGTCGTTTGAACCCAAAGTAGCACTTGTTATACCATGTTATAACGAAAAATATTTGTTGTTAGATAAAGTACAAAATTGTTTTAATTTAACATATTCGAAATCAAATTTGAATATCGTTTTTATAACCGATGGAAGCAATGATGGGAGTGATGAATTGCTCAATAATGTGAAAGGTGTTCAGGTATTTCATCAACCCGAACGTAAAGGGAAAGCCGCTGCTGAAAACCGAGCGATGTCTTTGATAAAAGAGGAGATTGTGGTGTTTTGTGATGCCAATACCACGCTTAATCCAATGGCGATAAAACATATCGTGAGGCATTTTGCTGATGAAAAAGTGGGTGCAGTATCAGGCGAAAAGCGTGTAATTACTTTAGATAAAAATTCGGCATCATCTGCCGGAGAAGGCGTTTATTGGAAATATGAATCGTGGCTAAAAAAACAGGATAGCGAGTTGCATATCACAGCAGGAGGAGCCGGAGAATTGATAGCTTTCCGTAAATCGTGTTTTACTCCATTAGAAGAAGATACCATATTAGATGACTTTGTAGCCAGTATGCGCATTGCCATAAATGGATATAAAGTGGTGTACGAGCCGGAAGCCTTCGCACAAGAAACAGCAAGTGCAAATGTAAATGAGGAGATTAAACGCAAAATTCGAATTGCCGCAGGCGCATGGCAAGCTTTATTCAGATTACCTAAAGCACTTAATCCTTTTCATGATGCCATGCTAACGTTTATTTATGTTTCGCATAAAGTTTTGCGTTGGAGTTTCGCTCCATTGGCATTGCTCGTGATGTTGCCAACTGCTTATATTTTGCATGTTAATATTGGTGGTTGGTTTAGCTTATTGTGGATAGGTCAGCAATTGTTTTATTTGTTTGCACTATTCGGTAAAATGTTTGAGCATAAACAAGTTCGCATCAAACTATTTTTTATTCCATATTACTTTGTGGTAACCAATTATTGTATGATAGCTGGTTTTGTGAGGTTTTTAAAAGGAAACCAAAGTGTAAAATGGGAAAAAGCCCAACGCGGATAATTTTAAATAGTTATAATATTCTCTACATGATAAATAAAATAGAACACATAGGCATCGCCATTAAAAGTGCAGAAGTTTCGATTCCGTTATTTAACAAGTTGTACAATACCGAACCATATAAGATTGAAGAAGTAGAAAGCGAGCACGTAAAAACCATTTTTTACCAAGTTGGTCCTAATAAAATGGAGTTGTTAGAAGCTACTTCACCTGATAGTGCCATTGCAAAATTTATTGAGAAAAAAGGCGAAGGCATACACCACATAGCGTATGATGTAGCAGATATTTATGCCGAAATGGAACGCTTAAAAGCAGCAGGTTTTGTGTTTATTAACGAGCAACCTAAAAACGGTGCTGATAATAAATTGATAGCCTTCTTGCATCCCAAATCAACCAATGGTGTGTTGATTGAGTTGTGCCAGGAACGCAGATAGCCATAACCTTTACTTATCCGCCTAAAATTAACACCCGTACCTGTTATAAATTAATATCTTCGCACCTCAAAATTTTAGTGCGTTGAATTTACAGCAGTTGATTGGCCTATACAGCCAGAGTGAGAAATATGCAACCCTAGCCGCGGCTTTAAATCATAGCAAAACGGATGTGGTGCACCTTAAGGGTTTGGTTGGTTCGGTTGATGCCGTGCTAGCTGCAACTTATTATGCCCAAACCAATCGTTCGCAGTTATTTGTTTTTAATAACCAAGAAGATGCCCGTTACTTTTATGCCGATTTAGAGAATTTACTGGAAGGGAAAACGGTACTTTATTTTCCGCCATCATACCGCAAACCATTTGTTGTTTCACAACAAGATAGCACGCAGGTTTTAGAGCGTGCCGAAGTGCTAAATAGGTTAAATCAACACAGCTCAACTGGAGAGTTGGTGGTTACTATAGCCGAGGCACTTTGCGAGTTGGTTATTGGCGAAAAAGAACTTACTCAAAATACATTTGAACTTAAAGTAGGGCAGGCGTTTGATTTGGAATTTTTCATGGAATTCCTCACCGAGCACCATTTTGAACGTGCCGATTTTGTTTATGAAGCTGGGCAGTTTAGTATACGTGGTGGTATTGTTGATGTTTTTTCGTTTAGCAACGATCAGCCTTACCGCATTGAATTAAATGGCGAAGAAATTGAAAGCATACGTACTTTTGATCCAAATACGCAGTTATCGGTTAAAAAAGTAGATCGCTTTTTTATCATACCTAACGTTCAAAAAGAAACAGCATCAAGCAAGCGTAATTCTATTTTTAGTTACTTACAAAACGATTCCATTGTTTGGACGCTGGATGCGGCTTTCTCTCAACAACAAATAGAATTGGGTTGGGAGAAAGCGTTAAATGTTATTGAAAAATACAAGCCTGAAGAAGGTGATGGTCCGCTCGAGCCCATCGAACATTTATTTGATACACCTCAGGGTGTGATCAACCAATTAAAAAAATACCACATTGTTGAGTTTGGAACCCGAACCAAATTCAAAGCATCAACAAGTATCAATTTCGAAATCAGTCCGCAGCCGTTGTTTCATAAAAACTTCAAGATGCTGATTGAAAATTTGAAGCAAAATCAATCCAATAATTTACTAAACTTAATTTTTAGTGACAGTAGCCGACAAGTAGAACGTTTATATACCATATTTGATGATTTGGATAAAGAGGTGAAGTTTGATCCCTTATACCATGCACTATCAAAAGGGTTTATAGATTATGATGTAAATTTAGCTTGCTACACCGAGCATCAAATTTTTGATAGGTTTTACCGTGGTAAAGTGCGCAACAGTTACAGCAAAAGCCGCATCATTACGTTAAAAGAATTACGCGATTTAAAGCCAGGCGATTTTGTAACTCATATTGATCATGGCGTTGGGCGTTTTGCCGGGTTAGAAAAAATTGAAATAAATGGCCGTATTCAAGAGGCAGTTCGTTTGGTGTATCGCGATAACGATTTACTTTATGTAAGTATAAACTCATTACATAAAATTAGCAAGTTTGTTGGTAAAGATGGCAACGAACCACGCGTACACAAATTGGGCAGTGATGTTTGGGAGAAGGTGAAGAATAACACCAAGAAAAAAGTAAAAGACATTGCCCGCGACTTGATTAAACTGTATGCCTCACGAAAGTCTCAAGAAGGATTTGCTTATTCGCCTGATAATTACATGCAGGTGGAATTGGAAGCGAGTTTTATGTATGAGGATACGCCCGATCAAAGCAAAGCTACTGCAGATGTAAAGAAGGATATGGAAAGTCCGCACCCTATGGATAGATTGGTTTGCGGTGATGTGGGGTTTGGTAAAACAGAAGTTGCCATACGTGCGGCATTTAAGGCTGTTTGTGATAGCAAGCAAGTAGCCATTCTTGTACCTACAACCATTTTAGCTAATCAGCACTATCGCACGTTTAAGGAGCGTTTAAAAGGGTTTCCTTGTAATATTGACTACGTGAATAGATTTAGATCGGTAGCAGAGCAAAAGGAAGTAAAAAGAAAAGTTGCCGAAGGGCAAGTTGATATTCTGATTGGTACACATAAATTATTAAGTAAAGAGCTTAAGTTTAAAGATTTAGGCTTAATGATTATTGATGAAGAACAAAAGTTTGGTGTAGCTGCTAAAGAAAAACTAAAAGCATTTAGTGTAAATGTTGATTCGTTAACACTTACTGCCACGCCTATTCCACGCACCTTACATTTTTCGTTAATGGGTGCAAGGGATTTGTCAGTAATCAATACCCCTCCTGCTAATCGTCAGCCTGTTACTACAGAGTTACACAGTTACAGTGATGATTTGGTAAAAGAAGTAATTATGGCTGAGGTGGAGCGGGGAGGACAAGTATTTTTTGTTCATCATCGTGTTAAAGATATTTATGAGTTGGCCGATAAAATTACGCGTATTTGCCCTGGTGTAAAAGTAGGTGTAGCCCACGGACAATTAGAAGGTGATAAACTGGAAGATGTGATGCTTAAGTTTATTGAGGGGGATTATGATGTATTATTGGCCACAACCATTATTGAAAGTGGTTTAGATATCAGCAATGCCAATACCATTATTATTAACAATGCACACATGTTTGGTTTAAGTGATTTACACCAGATGAGAGGCCGTGTAGGCCGTAGTAACAAAAAGGCATTCTGTTATATCATGGTACCAAGTATGCATACTCTAACTAATGATGCACGCAGAAGGTTACAAGCCATTGAAGAGTTTAGTGATTTAGGAAGTGGATTTAATGTGGCTATGCGTGATTTAGATATTCGTGGTGCAGGTAATTTATTGGGAGGTGAACAAAGTGGTTTTATTGCCGAAATTGGATTCGAGATGTACAATAAAATTTTGGATGAAGCCATTCAGGAATTAAAAGAAGATGAGTTTGCTGAGTTGTTTAAAGAAGAAAAAATACATAAAATTGAAGCCAGAGATTGCACCATTGAAACAGATTTAGAAGCTCTTATTCCTGATGATTATGTTAGGAACATAGCTGAACGTTTAAGCATATATAATGAGCTTTCTTCGTTAACCACTGATGCCCAATTAGATCAGTTTTCGGTTCAATTAAAAGATCGCTTTGGCGAATTGCCTCCGCAGGTTTGGGATTTAATTGAAATGATTAAACTACGTGAATTGGCTAAGTTATTGGGTTTCGAAAAAATAGTAATGAAAAATAGTGCGTTTGCAGCATATTTCCCTGACGAGAAAAAACAAGCCTATTACCAAAGTGAATTGTTTACCAAGATGCTAACCTTCGTTCAAAGTAACGCGCAACGTTGTAAGCTAAAACAAACACCTAAAAGTTTAATATTGGGTGTGCAGCATATTTCAGGTATTGGTCATGCTAAAAAATTATTGAGTGATATTTTAGCCAATACTTAAAAATCAATCCATCACTTATTTGGTGGTGTATGGATTTTAACATTAAACCGTATAATCTATAACCCTACGTTCGCTGCGCGCTTCGGCTATAAAAGGCATAA
>CANLLM010000114.1 GCA_947491825.1 Bacteroidota bacterium | reverse complement strand
TTTGCAGCTACAAGAAGTTGGCGATTTCGGAGACGAAAACTGTCTGCCACCACTGAACTTGATACGAAGCACAAAGCTTCATTTAACCACTGAACCGCCAATTTCTTGTAGCTGCTGTTACCTGCTGGGCTTTTTCGTCTGTGGTCGCTGTGTCTGTTCATATTTACTGCTGTCTTCGGGCGTTGGTTTGGTGGCTCTTTTGGATTTTTTAGCGTTGGTTAAGCGTTGAAAAAAATACAAATGTGCCACCAAAAGCGTTGGCTATTTTATTCTTTTAATCTTGTCGGTATTTGAATTATTTGTCAATTTACAAATGAATATTTCATTGTGTCCAACAGGAATTTTGAAAATATTTTGAAGTGGTATGTCTAACATATATGACCATAAACATCTTATTACTCCTGCATGTGTAATTAACAAAACTTTTTTATGTTCTTGCTTGCGTAGACTGTCCGCAAATAGTTTAACTCTTTCAAATAACTCAACTAAATTTTCTCCATTTGGTGTTTTTACCTTTACAAAATTTGTCATCCAATTATTTAATTCAGTTTGGTTAAGGTCGTTCCATTTTTTGTTTTCCCATTCTCCAAAATTCATTTCCATCAAAGCATTTTCGTAAACAATATTCTCAAACTGTAAAGCTGTCGCCAATTCTTTACAGCGATTTAACGGACTGCTATAGACTATTTCAAAATCTTTGGGTAATTCATTTTTATATTGTTCAATGTCTTGTAAAAAAGTGTCAGCCAATGGCACATTGCTTTGTCCGTAGCAAGTGTCTTTGCTAAGTGCAACTGGGGTATGACGAATTACATAAACTTCCATAAAGCTAGATAAGTTAAAAGGGTTACACATTCTGCCAATTGTTCGGTAGCTCCCAAGCAATCGCCTGTATAACCATCAATCCATTTTTGAAAATATCGTTTTGAAAAAAAATAAAGCAGAAATAGTGGAAATAATACAATACTGAATTTCCAATTCATAAAACACAATACCAATAATGGTAATAACCCAAAAAAGTAAGCACCTATTATTTCTTTATAGCTATGGGCTTTGGCTATTGGCTTGGCTTTGCTTGTTTCATCTTCTTTCGAATACTGTGAAGTGAAAACAATATTGATTGCTGTAAATCGTGCTAAAGAGTGATAGGAAATAAAAATTAAGGCAATATGTAAATAATTTGTTCTGTCAATTTTTAATAATAAACCATTCAGCGATAAATATTTAATACCAAATAAAAATATCAAAGCAATAACTCCATAAGCACCTACACGACTGTCTTTCATTATTTCTAAAATCTTGGTTTTTGTCCAACCTCCACCAAAACCGTCAAAAACGTCTGCCAAGCCATCTTCGTGAAATGCCCCAGTAGTCAAAATGCCTGCAATAAGAGAAAACAATACTGCTACATTTATATCAAACAAAAACAAACTTAAATAGAATACAACAAATGAAATAGCGCCAACTATCCAACCTATCAAAGGGAAATATCTTGTTGCTTTGTTAATATATTCTGGCGAATGGTCTATGTTTTTCGGGCAAGGAATTCTCGTATAAAACATTAAAGCTGTAAAAAAAATACGAAGTTCTTCTTTCATTATTCTTCTTTGTTTGATACACCCGCACTTTCAAAACTTGCCATGTTGTTTAAAAATGTTACAGCACTTTCAATAATTGGATATGCTACTGCACAACCTGTACCTTCACCTAATCGCATATTCAACTTTAACAATGGTTGTACACCTATGAAATTGAGCAAATTTTGATGTCCAAATTCATCACTCAAATGACAGAAAATGGCGTTGTTTAATATCTCTGAATTTAATTTATACGCTACCAACAATGCGCTGCTTGCAATAAATCCGTCAATCAGAATAATCATTTTATTGTCATAAGCGGTTAGCATAGCTGAACACATTTGGGCAATTTCAAAGCCTCCAAAAGATTGTAAAATCTCTTTCGGATTTTCAATTTTTCCATGAAATGTTTTTGCTTGATTGAGAATTGCGATTTTATTTTCTAACTGTGTATCATTTAAACCTGTTCCTCTGCCAACACATTTTTCAATGGGCAAATTGCACAAATAACTCATTAGCATTGTAGCTGCCGATGTGTTGCCAATTCCCATTTCCCCAAAACCAATTATGTTACATTCTTCTTTTAAAATTTGATCTACAATTTCTTTTCCCTTTTCAAAGCATTGATGCAATTGAATTTCAGTCATTGCTTTGTCTTGCAAAAAACTTTTAGTTCCCTTATCAATTTTAAAATTAATAAGTTTTTTATCTTCTTCAAAATCAAAGTTTACGCCTGCATCAACTATTTTAAGATTGATATCATTTTGTTTTGAAAACACATTGATAGCTGCACCTCCTTGTAAAAAATTCATCACCATTTGAAAAGTTACTTCTTGCGGATAGGCACTAACTCCCTCTTTTGCAACACCATGGTCGGCTGCAAAAACTACAATAGTTGGATTTTGTAAAGTTGGCGACAGTGTGTTTTGAATAATTCCAATTTGCAAAGCCAATTTTTCAAGTGCTCCCAATGCTCCAATGGGCTTTGTCTTAAAATCTATTTTATGTTGTAATTCATTTATGATACTCATTGAACTATTATTTTGGTTTTTGCTATTCCTTTTTCTGTATGTATTTGCAAAAAATATAAGCCTTCTGAAATTTCTAAATTATACAGTCCGATTTCATTTGTTTTAATCAAATTAACTCCTGCCGAATTGCTGATAATAATCTCATTTATTTTTTCAGAACATTTTATATTTAAATGCTGATTATGTGAGATAGGATTTGGGTAAACTATTAATGAAACACCATTATTCAAATCATGCAATCCTGTGGCTTGTTGATGAATAACGCCCACTGCATCTAAGTCGAAACCACCAGAAGCAAAACCAGTAGGGAATGGGTCGTTGATTGGATTGTTGTTAATGTCGTAAGTTGCAAATAGCGGATTGATACTTCCAACTACATCAATAATTTTTATGTGTGTAATGTTATTTATGTCAAGGCCAACAAGTCCTATCAATTCTTGCAAATCAAAAGGTGTTCCATATTGCGCTCTGTATTTACCAGCTAAATTATTTATTTTAGTGGCATCGCCTGTATTGTCAAAAGGACCAATTTGTGTAGTTATTTGAGTATTGGAAGTTGCAGGAAAATGAAAGAAATTGACCCCATCACTACTAACTTCTACAAACGCTAATTCTAAAAAAACATCACTAAACGAATTTTCAAAAACTGCAAAATCAAATCCATTTCCGTTAGTTATTGGGTTTACAAAAGTTACAATTGCAAAACCACCATCACCCAAACTTACTACTCCATTGCTACCTGCAATTCCTAAAGCCATTGTGCTATCGCCAACATTTGCAAAACCAAGTGAAGTATTTGAAATATCTTGATAGCCCCTTTTAACAGAACAATTTGTTGCCCAAGAAATGAATGCTGAACTGTCTTTGTAAATTGAAGTGGTTCCAGTTGTTCCGACTGCTCCAGGGAATTGTGCGAACAAAGTTGTTGACAATAGTAAAATTAGAAATGCAGTAATTATTTTATTCATTGCTTAATATTTTGGTAGGTTTTTTATTTTCATCTAATGCAACAAATGTGAAATTTCCTGTAATAGCTTTAGATCTTTTTGTACTATACATTTCTTCAATGAATATTTCAACTTTCACATCTAAACTGGTGTTGCCAATTTTTAAAACTCTCCCTACTAATTCAATAATTGTTCCCGCTGGTATAGGTTGTTTAAAATCAATTCTGTCGGATGAAACTGTTACGCAAATTTTACGAGTAAAACGAGTAGCTGTGATGAACGCTACTTCGTCCATTAAGTGCATAGCTGTTCCACCAAATAAAGTATCGTAATGATTTGTGGTGTTTGGAAACACAGCTTTAAATATTCGTGTTTCTGCGTCTAGTATAAGTTGGTCTAAATTCATTTTTTAGTTTTTATAAATCCGTAAACACAATGTCGGCAAGCATTTTGGCAACAATGTCCTCTTAGTAAATGATATAATTCGGTAAATACCCAATAATTATTTTCTTTGTAAAAATGTAACCCCTCAACGAATAGTTCTTTTTGAGATGGAAAAGCGTGGCGTTTTGAGGCAATAATTAGTTTGTTTAATTGCATTAAGCAATTAGCACACAAGCAATCAAAATTTGTTTTTGATAGAAATTCTTTTGTTCCAAGTTCTATATCAATATAGCATTGACAGTTGGATACATCACCAACTTTACATTCAAATGAATTACTGCATTTGGGGCATATTTTAATTTCGTGCTTCAATTGTTACTCTTCTTAATACAGGAAACTTGACTTGTGCCATTGCAAATGTTACAAATAACACGCCTGAATAAAATAAATCACCTAACAATGTTCCTTTTAAGAATGGAATACCTGCTGCATAACAAGTTAATAGTCCGCCAAAGTTTTGAGGATAAATTGTGCTTCCAATCCAACAACCAAAATTTGAAAGTAAGAAGAAGATGGCTGTAGAAGCCAATGCACCAGCCAATACTTTTGAAGTATTTACTTTCTTGAAAATGGCAAGTCCTGCAAGTGCAATTAATAAATAGCTACCATATTGCCAATAAAAACCTTCATAAAACCAAGTAAATTCAGAGTAATACTGTGCATAAATAACATTGTTGATAAACAGGTCGCTAAGCCAAATTGCTGCAATAGGTATTAGAAATACTTGCCACTTTTTAGAAAAATGTGCTGCCCCAAATAGTCCGATAGCACCCAATGGCGAAAAGTTTGGAATATGTGGAATAATGCGGCTAAACGCACAAAATAAGATGAGTGCAGTAAGCACTGAAAAACGAAGATTGATTTTTTTTGTTGTCATTTTTTTCCAATTTAATAATTTGTTGAAAAGTGAAATGACTAAACACATTAACCCTTTGAGGAGCAAACACGTTTATGTCAAAGCACTTTTCGTGGTGCTGAAACAGAAATCAATTCGTATGTATCTGGCTTATTCTATTTTTAGAAATTACAGTTGCACGACAGCCCAAGAATTTACTTGGTTCCATATTTTAAAGACAAGTGAATTTGTCTTATGAATTGATTTTAGTCAAAGAACTTTGGCAAAAATACAATTTTAAATGGAAAAGTGTATTTAAATTGTCAACCGTCCACTTTTTGGTTGGCGGGTGGGCTTTGGGTGCGGTTGGGTAAAATTAAATGTGCTGCAAAAGCTTTGGTACGTGTTTCGGCTTGCAGCTCTTTTAATTTTGCGAAGCGTTGGCATTTTGTCGCCCATTTTTAGCACTGTCGTTTAGAGTTTGCACTGTCGTCATAGCCTTGCAGGTAACTCAAATATATACCTGCTTTCCTACATCACAAATTTTTTTACAATAAAATACTACTTAATAACTAGCCATCTCAAAACATCTAGCAACAATATCTAAATTGTTCCACTCACTTCTTTTTCCACCTTACTCCCTCTCATCAATGGCTTTCCTTGCAGTGCTTGAATAAGTGTAAGCATTGCTAATAATCCA
>CANLLM010000113.1 GCA_947491825.1 Bacteroidota bacterium | reverse complement strand
TCAAAACTATCCTGACTTGCCATTTACTTTTTAAATGCCCATAAGCACCAATCCATTTAGAAGCAAGCGACTTTTTCCATAGTTATTTTAAATTAACGAAAACTCATACCAAACGGAGCGGAGTCGATACGGTAGTTAATGGATGATAATTTGAAAAGCAATGGGTGCTTCGGCTCCGCTCAGCAGCCCATTGCTTTCTTTATGCCTAAGTTGCTGCTATCACCAAACGCTTTATGTATGCTTGGTGAGCGGCACTAATTACTACGCATAGGCAAATTTTTTCATAAACCTATAAGTTGATTTTACCTATAACACTTAATCTTCTCAAAGTGAAATTCCTGATTAGTCGTAATTTCAAATGGGAAGTAATCCACCTTGGTAGTATCTTCAACTCGCTTGCCAGCAAGCATATTCATATTATAGTTTCTGATTAAGGTATAAAAATACTTTCTTACTGATCCTGGACCAAAATAAAAAAAAGTATCCTTCTGAAATTCTAGGCTGTTGGTTGGATATCCTTGCATTTTCCATCTGCCACTTAAGAAAGTATATGTGGCAGGTGTAATATCAATCACATTCATAGATGTGGTAGGTTCAATAGTCTTTTCCTTCACGCATGATGAGAAAGCCAAAACTGATATTATGAGTAGTATTTTTTTCATATTTTATTATTCCATTATTATTTTAATTAATTTTAACATTGCGAGAAAACAGATTTTTACCTTGAGGTGCTGTTATCACCAAACGCTCCTTGTTTGGTGAGCTCCGTCAAACAAAATAGGTAAACATTGGAATATCTAGTAATGATAAAATTTTTAAAAACTAGTTGGACAAATTATTTTCCTATTTTTCGAACACTTATTGTTAAGATTACCAACAATAGACAATTCAATAATTCCAATTGGGCCAACTATTCCTGAAACATTTAAGTCGTAATTAACTAAAAATTGCCAATATGAATTGTCAAAAAAGACTTTGCTTAATCCAACATTTAATAATATGAATAACATATTTTGTGGTAGGTTTTTATTTGCATTATTTCTAATTCCTATCCCACTTATAAGCAAATTGTTGTATGTAATATTTAAATTGATATCAGTGGATTGATAATTAAAGTTATTTTGCTGAATCCATCTTCCTGTTATTGAAAAATTAGATAAATGACTTATTGAAGTTTTTTCCCAAATTTTCCCTATATGAAAGTTTGTCCGAATGGGTAGTATTTGGTCGTTAATTAATCCTATATTTGGTTGAGAAAAATGAAATAAACTAAAACCCAAAATAAAGGGTCCAGTTCCTGTGGTGTTTTTATATTTATATAAAATACCTCCACTTAAGTCGAATCCTACAAACCCAACATTAGGGTTAGAATTACTTGCAGAAGATATTTTTGATTCAACTCCTTGAAAATTTATCTGGTCAGAAAATATTAGTTTACTCCAATCAATAGATTGTTGAATTGAACCAAATTGAAATCCAACACTTAAATGATTTGATTTACTTAAAGATTTATGAATTCCTAATATAACACCTACGTTTATTGTTTTTAAAAAGCCATCTCCTTGTTCTTCTCTATTCGCCAACATTCCTAATCCAATACCAAATATTTTAGGTTTAGGTTTACAAAATCTTTTATCAACGGTAAATGAGTTAGTATTAAATGTGCCTGGGGTAATAAATTGTGCTCGATGCAGAAGTCCGATACGACTTGTACCCTCATCATAACCAGCGAATGCAGGATTTTGGAGCAGTCTTACGTTATATATCTGCGAAGTTATAAAATCTTGTGCAAAGAGATCGCCACAATTTAAAAAAATAAGAAGTATTAACTTTAATTTCATTTCATTATCTAATTAGTGTTACATTACCATATTTCTTTTTTATTTCCTTATTATTTAGAGACGATTCTGGCTCCCATATTGAAAACGAATTGTCACCATTTGGTTTTTGACCTTGCCAATCTGAATCGTCAGTAAATGTAGCATCGATTTTCCAAATGTATGAACCTTGCAAACATGGGTTTCCATTGTCATCATTGCCATCCCAAGGCAGTGGTGCTGAATTATTCGAATTTCTTAATTCCCAATTAGTATGCCATTTTAAATTCCCCCATTTATCATAAATGTAAAGGTTGTATGTTTTTAATTCCTTGTATGCAGGTCTAAATTCATTAATATCTTTATTTATAGAACTGGGAACAAAAGCGTTTGGCACATATAAACCTTTTCTATATTCAGGTAAGTATATAACCTTATAACTTGTATCTGAACAATTATCTTTTGAGTAAGCTATCAACCTAATTGTATCTGATCCAAAATTTGAATACTTTGGATTTGGATTAACCTCTATACTTGAACTTCCATTTCCGAAAGTCCATAAAAACTTAATACCCTTTTTCGATCTATTAATCAGTTGTACATTACCGTAAGGTTTTTTCGAATAGTCAATTAAAGTATCGAAAATACTTGTTGGATTATCAAATACCGTAATTTCCTTTGATGATGTAACACTATCAAAACAAACGCCACCATTACTTGCTACTAGTTTTACGTTGTATAATCCTGAAGTAAAATATGTATGTCTTGGGCTATTTAATGTTGATGTATCTCCATCCCCAAAATACCATGTGTATTGGGTACCAAATTGGCTTTTGTTCGTAAATTCTACTTCCAATCCTGGGCATCCTTGGTTTTCATCAAATTCTAAATCGGCCTTAGGCATTTGGTATACGTTATATACCGCTTTTGCTGTATCAAAACAGGCAAACTGATTAGAGCAAATCAATTCAATGGGATAAGATCCAACTCCAGTATAGGTTGTCTCAGGATTGTTATAGGTAGACACATTTCCATTTCCAAAGGTCCATGAGTAGTTGTTAGCCCCTGTTGACTTATTTGTAAATTGAACCAATACCGGACCTGTACAAGTGTCTTTAGGTGTGTAGTCAAAATTGGCACTTGGCACTGGGTATACCACTATAGATTTATAGGCGGTATCTATACAATTAGAAGCAGATTGAGCGGTTACCTTAATTACATAAGTGCCACCTTGACTATATAGATGTTTTACAAATGTCCCTGAGCTAGTATTGCTATCTCCTAAATCCCATGAGAATACATTTGCCTCAGCAGAACTCGCTTTGAGATTGAAAATATGATAGGCACATGCACTATTTGAATCGGAAGATAAATGAATAGTTGGTAGCGGATTTACATAAACAGAATCATATTTAATATTAGTACAGATGCTATTGGCAGCATACATTACAGCTTTAATTTTCTTTAACCCAGCATTCTTATAAGAATGAGAAGGGTTGCGATATATGGATGAATCGCCATCTCCAAAATACCAAATGACGGTTCCGCTGTCTTGAAGTGAGGCATAAAACTGAACAGGTTTGTTCACACAAATTTGGGTGTTTGATTTTAAAATATTGAATTGTGGAATTGGATTGACCTTTATTTCTATTGATGAGGTGTCGAAACCGCAGCCATCATTTACATTTAGCCTAGTTATGAAGGTACCAGCTCTTTGATACACATGAGAAGCATTAAACCTCGGAGCTATTCCACTGCCATCGCCAAAATCCCAACTAAAGTAATTGCCACCTTTTGAACTGTTTTGAAAAAATACAGTATCACCTACACAAATAAAATTGCCTGAAGATTTGAAAAGGGCTTTGACTTTGTTAGGAAAAACTTTTAAAGTTCTTGCAAACGAATCACTACCGCAAGTGTTGCTAGCAAATAATTTTATTCTAAAATAACTGGTCGAATCTATCGATACATATCTAATAGGATTTTGCAAGGGGTCATACCTATTACTTGAATCTCCATTTCCAAATTGCCATTTAAGGTAATCAGGCAGACCGATTGTATTATTGATAACAAAAATAGAAGAACCTGAACAGATGGAGTCGACACTTAGATTGAAATCAACAGTGGGTTTAGGACGCACCTTAATAGAGTCTAATATGCTATCCTTATAACAAGCATTGCTAATTTGTAATCTTATTAGGTATATGGTGTCAGCTGTCGGGCTTTGTAGGAAAGTAATTATGGGAGGGTTTTTTAATGTGCTGCTAATTCCGTTTCCAAAATTCCATACATATTTTGCCTCAAATACATTCGTTGAATTATTGGTAAATGTAACATTCAAGGGACTGCAACCCACACTGTCAGATTTAGAAATATGTATGATTGGGGGCACTAAAACCTTTATTTGTGTGCTATCAAAACTGGTTTTACAATTATTACTTGCTTTTAATCTAATGGTATACAAACCTTCAATAGGATATGGATGATTGATGGTAGTATCTTTATTCGTTATCAGTTGTGTTCCATCCCCAAAATCCCAATAAAAAGTGTCAACACTACCATAGGATTTGTTTTCGATTTTTAGCTTAGCTGGATTGATGGCGTTAGAACACAATATCGTATCTGATAATTTAATTTTGGCATAGGCAGATGATTTTACCTTAATGGTTTTAGTGGTTGAATCTTTACAACCATCTTTTGAACTTGAAACTAGTTTTATGGTATAGGTGGTATCGTTAAAAATACTACCAATAAAGGTCCTATCAAATGAATCAGTATTTATGATTTGCTTGCTACCATCTCCGAAATCCCAAAAATTATTGGTAGGCTTTTTCGCTAGGGTATTATTTTTTATTCTTATTTTAAGAGGGGAACAGCCCGAATCCAAATCTGAAAGGAAACCCGCAATGGGTAATGGGAAAACTTTAAATGGTTTGACAATGGTGTCAAAGCAACCCGCAATGGTTTGACTGATTAATGTAATAGGATAAATAAAATCGATTGTACCTTTATGAGATGGGAATTTAATGGAAGTATTTATCATATTTGGATTATTGATAATTACATTTGGATCTATGCTTGTCCAACTAAAAGTATTGGCATATTGAGCAGTATTATTGGTATTAATAATTACAGGTGCACAAGAGCTATCGGCAGAAAAATTAAAAGACGAAACAGGACGTGTTGGAATTCTTACTGTTTTTTTAGTACTGTCAATACATCCATAATCGCTTCTGATTTGTAAACCTATTTGATAAAATTTATTTGCCCCTGTTTTGTTGTCGGGGAAACGAATAGTGGTGCTTTGCGAAGCTGTATCATTTAATAATATGGCTAAATCAGGTCCAACTGCTTTCCATTTAAATCCAGTGATATCATAAAGGGGTACATTGAAACTTATATTAGTAACCGTAAGTAGGTTTGGATAACATAATATAGAATCACTTAGATTTAGAGCAGGACGTGGCAGAGGTTTTATAACGATAGGTTTTGTTATAGAATCGGTGCAGCCTGTGCCATTTGCTGTGATTATTAATTTTGTGAATGCAATCGTATCTGTGATTCCATAATTATAAAAAGTAAAGGTAGGATTCGTTTGAGTTGAAACATTCAATTTATTGCCAAATTCCCACTTGAATCCAACACCTGTTTTGGGGTTTGAGGTATTATTGAAATTGACAATTAAAGGTGTGCAACCGATGCTGTCAATAGCAGTAAAATTAGGTTTAGGATTAGGAATGGTTCTGAACCAAATTTGCATGCTGTCGTTTTTACAGCCTCTTAAACTAGTAGTAACCAATTTTATTAAAATACTGTCGTTTGCTCTAGCAATAGTTTGTGTTGGGAAATTTAATCCTGTTCCAATTAAGGTATCATTTCTATACCATTTATATTGGCTATTTGCATTGGGGTAATCTA
>CANLLM010000112.1 GCA_947491825.1 Bacteroidota bacterium | reverse complement strand
CTGCTTTTTAATATAGTAAGGTTGGGTTACATTAAGTCCATTGCTTTTGCAAAATAGGTAACGGTACCAGGTAACGCTAACCAAAAGAATTCACGGTAAACAACGAGTAAAGTGATAAGTACGGCTAACCAAAAAAAGAAGATAGCCCAATATTTTGCAGTTGATTTATTTGCTTCCATGTAAATAATTTTTGCAAAGATAAGGTCCGTTATTCATTTAGCCAACAAATATCCAATGGTTGTTGCAGCCATACCTAGCGCTAATGTTCCTAGGGTATACGCCAAAAAACTGCCATAGCGCTGCTGTTGTAAAAGCTCAAGGTTTTCCCAAGCAAATGCCGAAAATGTGGTAAAGCCACCACAAATACCCGTGGCTAAAAATAGGCGAAGAGAGGGACTAATTTGACCTTTAATAGCGAGTCCCATAATAAAACCCATCATAACGGCGCCAACAATATTGATCAAACCGGTGGCATATGGAAATGTGACCGACTTAATGGTGAGTCCAAAAAAATACCTTGCAACAGCCCCCAACATCCCGCCCAGTCCAACCCATAGTATGTTTTTTAATTCCATGCTAAATAATTTATTCCTTTACGGCTACTACAAACCAAGAGCCACTCTTTTTTTCTATTTCAAGTTGGCGCGTTTTTTTGTCCATCGAATATTGATAATTCATTTGGGTATGCAAACTATCCTGATCTGTTATTCCTAAAATAATTATTGATGCTTGTCTGAAATTTGACCTGCCTTCTTTATCAAGGTTTCGGTAGTTTTTTTCGGTGTTAACGGTATGTATTTTCATGGTTTCGTTAGAAGCAGCATATGCTGTTGCTTTTTCAAAATCACCTTGTAAACAAGCTTCTACATAGTTGCGACCCGCCTCTATAGCAGAACCTGCAGGAGGGAAGCTTTTGGTAGGTGTGGTACTACCAATAAATAGGGCTAATAGCAGTATGGGCATGCTTTTCATGTCATAAAAATACAATTTATGTATTTGATTTTAACAATCATTTTGCTAATAGTTGTTAGGATATCAATATAAAATCGTACTTTTGCACCTGAATTGAACAATAACCCTAATAACCATCTACTTGCGCCTGTCGCATCTGATTTTTAAGGTTCACTTTACGATTACGGCCCCAGTGCCAGCCATTTGAATTTACTTGTTCAATTTAACGATTCAAAATTTTAAACACATATACAATGAACAGTAATGCTATGCCTGCTATCGTACAAATCGATACAGACAACTTAAAAAAGTTAACAACAGAAGTTAAAGAAACAGTAGCAAGCGCCGAATTAGGTGTAAACAATGCACAAACACGTAAAACATTTGGAATTACAGATTTGTGGGCTATCAGAAAAAATGCAAAGCCTATAAGGGCCGGATCCAATAGAAACTTCTAAAAAAAATAAGGGCTCATATATGGGCCCTTATTTTTTAGTCTTATTGTTTGATTATTTATTTGATGATCACTGTACCAATTTTTTTGGTGATTTCTCTTTCAATGTCTTTGAGGTGTTTGTGTAATTCGATAAGCCTCATTTGTTCTTCAAAACCTGCATGTTCCATATCAACTTGGTTTTGGTCAAACATCTTTTTTATCTTTCGCAGTTTAAAATAGTTTACACTCATGGTAACATCTTCCATGGAGGTGTCTCTATTTACAATATTCATACCCTCTAAAATACTATCCCACTTTAAACTGAGTTCGTGGGGAGATACCGTTAAATTCACAACTAAGTTCCTGATATTTTCATCATCATGGTAGAGTAGTGTTTTGGCCGTAGGCTCTAATCCTTTGTCATACCAGCTTTTATAAATTTGATAGAGTTGTAAATACTGTTCATTTTCAAAATCAAATTGTTCTAACTCTTCATAAATAAAATCGGCCATTGTTTTATTATCGTCAAATTTCAATAGACCATAATCTAATAAAACGCGGATTACATTCTTTTCGTAAATATCATCCTGGTTGATGAGTGCGGCACCTTCATCAAATTCGGTGTTTTGATTTCCTTCTAATATTTGTTGCGCCTCATCAAAAGGCATTTTCTTTTCCTGCTTAACAAGAATGTCACGTTTAAATTTATTAACAAGGTTTGTTAGACCTGCTTCATCAATGCGAAGTAAACTAGCGCACTTTCTAATATAATCTTGTTGCTTGGTAAAATCTTCGGCCTTGTTAATTTTGCTGAGTGTTTCTGCTACCTGATTTACAACGCTACTTTTCTTGCTTACATCAGAGCCCGCTTCTTGCAACATCACTTCTAACTGAAAAATGATAAAGTCTTTTTTTGCAGTGGCAACAAATTCATTAAAGGCAGTGGTACCCACTTTATTGACGTAGCTATCCGGATCCTCATTGTCTGGAATGAGCACAAGTCTTACATTGAGGCCTTCTTCGAGTGCCATGTCAAGCCCACGAAGCGCCGCCTTAACACCAGCACTATCACCATCATATATAATGGTCAAGTTTTGTGTGTATTTTTTTATGAGCCTTAACTGCTCGGTGGTTAATGACGTACCACCACTAGCTACTACGTTTTCGATGCCTGCTTGGTGTAAACTAACCACGTCGGTGTAGCCTTCCACTAGTAAACACTCATCTGCTTTATCAATAGCCATTCTAGCAAAGTAGGAGCCATATAAAATTTTACTTTTGCTGTAAACTTCGTTTTCGGGCGTATTGATGTATTTGGGGCCTCTATCTGATTTACCAATAACACGCGCCCCAAATCCAATTACTTTTCCGGTATTGCCATGTATAGGAAAAATAATTCTGCCTCTGTAGTTGTCTACTAATTCGTCTCCATTTCTGTTGGATACAAGTCCTGTTTTTGGAAGTAGTGTAGGATTAAATTGATTGGCTATGAGCGCTTCTGTTAAAGCTGTTCTACTATCTGGATTGTAACCAATTTGAAATTTTTCGATGATCTCTTTTCTAAAACCTCTTTCTTGTAAATAGGAGAGCGCAATATTTTTTCCTTCTTCCGATTCTAGTAATTGTGCGCTAAAAAACTTTTGCGCAAAATGATTGATCGCATATAAACTATCAGAAGTTTGAACTAGTATTTTTTGTTCGGGAGAGGTTTCTGTTTCTTCAATTTCAATATTGTACCTTGCAGCGAGCCATCTAAGCGCTTCTACATAACTGTATTTTTCATGCTCCATTAAAAATGTAATAGAGTTGCCACTTTTGCCACAACCAAAACATTTGTAAATTTCTTTTACCGGAGATACTGTAAAAGAAGGCGATTTCTCGTTGTGAAACGGACAGTTGCCTAAATAATTGGTGCCCCGTTTTTTTAACTTTACAAACTCACCAACAATATCAATAATATCGATGCGGCTGGTAATTTGTTGTATGGTATTTGGTGAAATCATTAAGGTCACGAAGTTAATAGAAAGGAATAAAAAGGAGACAAATAACAATTTAGAATTATAAATATATATTATATGAATTAAGCGTAAGACCCTTAAAAACCTCCATTTACCGAATAATAACCCAAATTGATGCTATTTTATCCCGAAAGCCTGTGGATAACCCTATATTTCACCTAATTATTTCTTGAAATATGCGTAAGAAATTTTAACATTGCGTTGATTATTACGGCCAATACGTATGAAACTTCTGGCTTATTATAATCAATCATTCTTCATAGAAACCAAAAACTAGTATGAGAAAAATTGCTTCCTTGATGAAAGTAGTTACGTTACTACTTCTCATTTTCTCGTTACCATCTATGGCACAGAGTCAAAATGTCTCTGGTAAAGTTTTAGATGCCGACAAAAAAACACCACTTCAAGGTGTCACCGTAAAAGTGTTAGGTACCACATCTGCCACACAGTCAAATGAAAAAGGTGAGTTTACCATTAAAGCAAATAAGGGTCAAACCTTATTGGTAAGTTACATTGGTTATGATGGCCAGCGTGTAACTGTAAATGGTACAACTGTTTCTGTTTCTTTGCGCTCGTCCGTTTCAGAACTTGAAGAAGTTACTGTAGCGATGGACATTAAGAAAAAGCCAAGAGACCTTGGTTATTCTGCACAAACTGTAAAAGGTGATGAAGTAAAAGAAACACAACGTGAAAACTTTTTAAATGGATTGCAAGGTAGAATTGCAGGTGCAACAATTACTGCAACATCTGGTGTGCCGGGAGCATCATCTACTATCGTATTAAGAGGTTTTAACTCTATGTCCCTTAACAACCAACCTTTATTTGTGGTAGATGGTATCATCATTGAAAATGATGCAATCAACGCGGCAGAAACCGTTCCGGGTGCTGCTGGTCAGAACAACACATCTAACGACTTTACAAATCGTATTGCGGATTTAAACCCGAACGATATTGAAAGTGTTACGGTACTTAAAGGACCTGAAGCAACGGTACTCTATGGTAGTTCTGCTAGTAATGGTGCGATCATCATTACAACTAAAAAAGCAAAGATTACTGCCGGTAAAAAGTTTAATGTTAGCTACGATAATAGTTTCCGTTTTCAATCACTTGGAAATGTGCCTTCTATTTATACTGGGTTTCAACAAGGATCTAATGGTATAGCAAGTAGTGGAACTTTTTCTGCATTTGGTCCAGCTATGAGGGCAGATATTCCAGTTTTCGACAACATTGGAAACTTCTTTAATAATTCTGCAGGTTCTACACATAACTTAAGCGCCGATTTTGGTACCGTTAAATCTAGCTACCGTGCTAGTGGATCTTTTTATGATCAAACTGGGGTAGTGCCAAATACAAGATTAACACGTACCAACTTTAGAATTACAAACACTACTAAAATCACAAAAAATTTAGAAATTTCACCGTCTTTTGCTTATAGTAATAGTATCAACGATAAGGCAATGAAAGGTGCTGGTGGATATTTACTCAATTTATTTATGTGGCCTGTTACAGATAACGCGATGAATTATTTATTACCTAATGGTAATAAGCGTTATTTGATTGCGAACAACAATGCTGCTGATGATGCATTTTTAGGAACAGTTGCCGAAACGGACAATCCGTTTTTTGCTGTTAACAGAAATGAATCACAAGATAAAACCAACAACTACACAGCAAACTTATCCATTAACTACAATCCTTTAAAGTGGTTATCTATTGCGGGTCGTTTTGGTTACAACACTTATGAAACTTCAGGTTTCCAATTCCGTGATCCTGAATCTGCTTCTCAATCTTCTATGGCCAACAAAGGTCAATTAGATAATTACTGGGTTAAAGCAGGTAACTACAACCACACCATTACGGCTACTGCTAAAAAAACATTTGGCAAGTTTAATGCGCGTGTTACTGTAGGTACAAGATGGGCTGAAAACAAACTAGAAAGATTTGGTATTTCTGGCACACAAGATAGTATCAGAAGTTTTGATAGTTCTGCAACTGGATTTGCTACTAGAACTCGTTTAAGTAGAACGACTCTATATGGTAACAACCAGTGGAATGAAGTAAAATCTATGCAAATTGCTGGATTTACCGAAGCGACCATTAGTTACAACAACCTTATTTTCTTGACGGGTTCTATGGCATTTGAATCTTCTTCAGTACTTCCAAAAGCAAATAGAAATTACTCTTATCCTGGTGGAAACATCAGTATCATCATGAGTGATATCCTCCCTACATTAAAAGGTGGCATATTAAGCTATTGGAAAATTAGAAGTTCATTGGCACAAACTGCAAGGCTTCCAAATGCCTATGCCAACCAATCTAACTTTGTGCCAACGGTGACAAGTGCCTTAACACCGCCAACAAGCCCTAGTGGACTTATTAATGTGCCTTTACAATATTC
>CANLLM010000111.1 GCA_947491825.1 Bacteroidota bacterium | reverse complement strand
TGTAATTCAGGCTACTTACCACCAATTTGATATCAGTTTATGGGTAAACAGCCATCACCATGCTGCTCTTGATTTTATATTTAAGCACCTTACCCACCTTGGCGATGGTTTGTTTGCAGCTGTGGTATGCGCCATTATACTAGCATTTTTCCGTCAACATTTTTGGAGCAGTATATTTTGTGTGTATGTTCCAGCTCTAGTTACCCAAATTTTAAAACGTTTGGTATTTGCTGATCACCTTCGGCCTGCTGCAAAAATGAGTGCATACACCCAATTGCATTTTGTTGAAGGAATTACAATACATACACAAAACAGCTTTCCCTCTGGGCATAGTACGGGTGCATTTGCATTATTTTTATTTTTGGCATTGTTGATTCCAAACAAAAAATTGGGTATTGTATTTCTTTCACTTGCATTAGTTGCCGCGTATACACGTGTTTATTTGCTACAACACTTTTTCGAAGATGTTTTTATGGGTTCTGTTATTGCAGTAACTTGCACCACATTATTGTTTACTTTATTTAAAACAAAACGTGCAACACAAAAGTAACCTAATAAAAGTAGCCCTTTGGGGGTTATTGTTGTTTATGCCCTTTTTAGGCGCAGTACATTTATTTGATTGGGACGAAGTTAACTTTGCCGAATCGGCCAGAGAAATGATGCTTACCCAAGAGTACTTTAGGGTGCAAATAAACTTCTTACCTTTTTGGGAAAAACCTCCTTTATTTTTTTGGTTACAAACTACAAGTTATTATTTGTTTGGAGTGAATGAGTTTGCTGCTCGTTTTCCAAATGCAGTTTGTGGTGTATTGGTGCTGGTAACCATTTTTAATATTGGTAAAACACATTTTAATGGCCGCATTGCCACACTTTGGGTATTGTTTACAACGGCATCTATAACTCCACATTTATACTACAAAAGTGGCATCATCGATCCTTGGTTTAACTACTTTATTTTCCTTTCCATCTACCAACTTTATTTGGCATTTATTACCCCAGAAAAACGCAACAAACATTTTGTATTGATGGGCATTTTTAACGGATTGGCCATTTTAACCAAAGGTCCGGTAGCGCTATTGGTATTGGGTTTATGCGGATTTGTATTATGGGCATTTCAAAAATTTAAACCTTATTTTAACCTCAATCAATTGGTTATAGCGGTATTAATAATTGCTGGAATTACATCTGTTTGGTTTATGGCCGAGTTGCTAAAAAATGGCCCAAAAGTATTAACCGATTTTATTGCTTACCAAATTGACTTGTTTTTAAATCCCGTTGCAGGCCACGGCCAACCTTGGTTTTATCATCCTGTAGTTATTTTCTTTGGTTGTTTTCCTGCATCTATTTTTGCATTAAAAGCATTTGTATTGAAGCGCAAAAACGACTCAACCCAACAACAACAATTTAAGTTGATGATGAACATTATGTTTTGGGTGGTATTGATTTTGTTTTCAATGGTTACTACCAAAATTGTTCACTATTCAAGTTTATGTTACATTCCACTTACTTTCTTAGCTGCGTACTACGCTGATGATACGCTAACACGTGGCTTAAGTATATCCAAATTTAAAAGTATTTTGGTATTAATTATAGGTTTGATTATTTCTGCTGTGTTTGTGGTATTACCATTAATTGATGGCATTAAACAGCACATCATACCATACATAAAAGATGATTTTGCAGTGGCCAGTTTAAATGTAGCTGGAAGCTGGAATGGTTTTGAATCAAGTATTGGCGGATTGTTTGGCATTATGGTGCTTATCTTTTTTATTCAACAACACCGTAAAAATACCATTGCTGCTTTATACAGTTTGTTAATTGCATTTAGCATTTTACTACCTACTTACATTTGGCAAGTTGCCCCTAAAATTGAGCAATACAGTCAAGGCCCAGCTATAGAATTTTACAAAACCTTACAAGGACAAGATTGCTATGTAGAAACCTTTGGTTTTAAAAGCTACGCACAATATTTTTATCCGCAGCAAACACAACACACCAATCCCAACACAGGTAATAAAGAGTGGCTTTTCAAGGGTGATGTAGATAAGCCAGTATACATCGTGGCCAAAACCACACATGAAGAAGAATGCAAACAGTTACCTTTCGAAGAAATTGGTCGCAAAGGCGGATTTATATTTTACAAACGCATTCAGTCAACAACCCAAATTACCCAATAAGTATGGCTTGGTTTCTATTAATTGTTGCAGGATTATTTGAGGTTGGTTTTACTTCATGTTTAAGTAAAGCAAAAGAAACAAGCGGAAGTACCAGTATGTGGTGGATGATCGGATTTTTTGTAAGTTTAATAATGAGTATGTATTTACTTTTTAAAGCTACTCAAACATTGCCTATGGGAACTGCATATGCCGTTTGGACGGGTATTGGTGCGGTGGGAACGGTATTAATTGGGATTTTTGTATTAAACGAACCCGCATCATTTTGGCGTGTGTTTTTTATCTTTACCTTGATAGCATCTATCATTGGGTTAAAGTTTGTTTCTAAGTTATAATTAATATTCAAGTACTACTTCCCTGCTGCCTTCGCCTAATGGCTTCATGTGTACTTTTAACACCTCTTCATTTTGCAATAAAGGCTCAATATTTTCGGGCCACTCCATTAAACATAAGTTATTGCTGTAAAAGTAATCTTCGTAACCTATGTCGTATACTTCCTCTAAATTTTTAATGCGATAAAAATCGAAGTGATAAACAATTTGTTGGGTGCTTGTTTCGTACTCGTTAACCAATGCAAATGTAGGGCTCGACACTTCTTGTATTACACCCAACTGCGAACAAATTTGTTTTATTAAAGTTGTTTTACCTGCTCCCATTTGTCCGCACAAAGCAACAAGCTTATGCGATTCAGTCAAATTTATAATTGCACTCGCAACTAAAGGTAAATCAGCCAAACCAACAGAACTAAATGTTTGTTGCATACTTAAAACTTGTAGCTATAGGTATAGTGCACTTTGGTTGTTTTTGCACCCAAGGCTTCAAACAACGAATGCATTTTGGGATTAAAATCACCAATCCATGATAACTCTGATGAACGTAAATATTTGTGCTTAAGCACGGCCTCATGAAACTTCATAATCATACCTGTTTCTAAACCCAAATTTTGGTATGCAGGAATAACACCAAATACAATTCCACGAGCCCTATCTATGCGGCCAAAATTACGGTACCATAAAAACTTAACCTTTGCCCATAAATTCATTTTTCCTCGCAAGTGTTTAAAGATTTGGTTCACATCAATGGTATTAATATAAAACCCAGCAGGTTCATCACCATGGTAGGCAAACCAAATTAAATCTTCACGTAAAATTGGGCGAAGCGCCTTCAACGTTAACATCACGCGCTCCATGGTCATGGGATTAAAATCAGGACGGTGCGCCCAACCTTGGTTATAAATACTTACAAAATCAGCTGCAAATTTTTTAATATCATCATCGCGATAATGCTCAAATCTGTATGCGGGGTTATTTAACACACGGCTTGCAATACGTCCAAAACGCTCGCGATTAAAACCTTCTTCTATTACCTCACTGGTAGATTGCTCATACAATTTGGCAAACCCATATGATTCAAAAAACTCTTGGTAATAGGGCGGGTTATAATTTTCTAAGTACGATGGATTTTTAAATCCTTTTACCATCAAACCCCAAAAACGGTCTTTTTCGCCAAAATTAATTGGGCCGTCCATACTGGTTAAGTTTTTACTTTGTAACCAACTCTTACAGGTATCAAACAACAAAAAAGCTGCTTCTTTATCATTAATGCATTCAAAAAAACCCATTCCTCCTGGCTTATTGCCGCTTTGTTCAATATATTTTTGATTGTAAAAAGCAGCAACTCGTCCAATAATTTTCCCATCATCGCTAAAAAGCAACCAACGACAAACATCTCCGTTTTTATAAAACGGATTTTGTTTAGGGTCAAAAACCTCATCAATATCTTGATTAAGTGGGGCAATCCACTCTGCATCATTTTTATACAATTGATGCGGAAACTTGATAAAAGCTTTATGATCTTGGGCACTAATTACTTCTACTACTTCCATATGTTAAATTACTGCAAACTTATTTTAAATAAAGGGGTAATTGTTTATTTTGCGTGGGTCAAAAATATAAAATTATTAACGCTATGCTTCAAATAGGCGATAAATTACCTGAATTCAATTTAATCGGATACGATGACAAAATGCATTCGAACTATGAATACGCTGATAAATACGCCTTAGCGATTGTTTTTACCAGCAACAGTTCACCTGTATCTTTAGCATACAGCAAGCGTTTGTTAGGTTTATTTGAAAAATACGAAGACGATAACTTGGCTATTATTGGAATAAACGCCAACGACAGCAGTCAATCTCCTAATGATACGTTAGCCGCAATGAAACGCACTGCAGATCTTTTTAATATGGACCAATTGCACTTTATGTTCTTAAAAGATGAAGACCAAAGTGTAGCCAAGTTATTTGGTGCAACGTGCAACCCTGAAGTATTTTTATTTAACTCAAAACGAGAATTGACTTACAAAGGTGCTATTGATGACAATTGGGAAAGTGAAAATGGTGTTACAGCCGCTTACCTTGAAGATGCCATAGAAGAAACTTTAGATGGCATGGACATCGACTTCCCTGAAATACCAAGTAATGGAACACCCATTATTTGGAAATAACACGAACAAAAACAAAACTAAACAAACGCTAACCCTAAATAGGGTTGGCGTTTGTGCATTTTACAAATACACTTTATGTATCCAACTATATCCGATTTATTAAAAGACCTATTTGGTTTTTACCTTCCGTTACCTGTTCAAACATTTGGTTTTTTTATGGCCGTATCTTTTGCTGCTGCATACTATACCACTGCAAATGAATTGAAACGTAAAACAGCACAAGGCTTTTTAAAACCTGTCCAACGCAAGGTTATTCAAAATAAAGCCATTACCGCAACAGATTACATTTCTAACGTATTATTAGGAGCATTGTTGGGTTATAAAGGTTTAGAAATTTTACTCGACTACAACGCACTTGTGCAAAATCCACAAGCATTTATTTTATCGGCAAAGGGCAGTTGGTTTGGGTTGATGATAGGCGCTGCAATTGCTTATTACAACACCTATAAAGATGCAGAAAAAGTTAAAGGTAAACCACAAAAAGAAGTTTTAGAAGAAATACAACCCTATGAATTAATGTGGAACATCACAGCCATTGCTGGTATTGCTGGCATTTTAGGTGCCAAAATATTCCATAACTTAGAGTATATAGATGATTTAATTGCAGACCCAATTGGTGCTTTACTTTCGTTTAGCGGATTAACTTTTTATGGCGGATTAATAGTAGCCAGTTTTGCTGTACTGTATTATACCAACAAAAATAAAATACCCACTAAGCACATGATAGATGCCGCAGCACCAGGGTTGATGCTAGCCTATGGTATTGGTAGAATTGGATGTCATTTAAGCGGTGATGGAGACTGGGGCATAGTAAACCTTGCTGTCAAACCCGATTTTATAAGTTTTATTCCTGATTGGGCTTGGAGCTCCAGCTATCCAAATAATGTAATTGATGAGGGTATTTTAATTCCGGGTTGCGAAGGACAACATTGTTACATGTTACCTCAACCTGTATTCCCCACGCCACTTTATGAAGTATTTATGGCTATTGGTTTGTTTGGCATGTTGTGGGCCATACGTAAACGTGTGACTATTCCTGGTATGTTATTTTGCATTTATTTAATTGTAAATGGTATTGAGCGCTTTAGCATAGAAAAAATACGTGTAAACAGTACATACAACATTTTTGGCAACGCCATTACGCAAGCCGAATTAATTTCTACCTTAATGGTTATTGCAGGTATAATTGGAATTGTTATTTTAGCTAAACGTAACAAAACCAATGAAGCTTCTCAAACTACTGTTTAATCGCTCCTGTTTTCTTTTGTTTTTACTTACCAAATATGTTGCCTTTGGGCAAAATATGGTTGTAAACAGTGGCTTTGAAGATATTAATGTTTGTTGCGAGAAAAAAGCTCCGTGTAGTCCTGAAGGTTGGTTTGGATTAGAAATACACCGCTACAACCACGA
>CANLLM010000110.1 GCA_947491825.1 Bacteroidota bacterium | reverse complement strand
TTGAACGTTTTGGAGCTGATGGCATTACTGTGCATCCTCGCCCGGATGAGCGCCACATCAGGTATGCCGATGTTTACGAATTAACCAAAGTACTTACTACAGAATTTAACATAGAAGGTAATCCTAAGGAGCAAAAGTTTGTTGATTTGGTAATGGCTACCAAACCCGCTCAAGTAACATTGGTACCAGATACTGAAGGACAACTAACCAGCGACCACGGTTGGGATACCATCATTCATAAAACCTACTTGCAAGACATTATAGCTTTGTTTAAATCAAATGGCATACGCACCAGTATTTTTGTTGATGCAGATATAAAGATGATTGATGGAGCAAAAGAAACTGGAACCGATCGGATTGAGTTGTATACCGAAAGTTATGCGCAACACTACTCAACCCAAAAAGAAAAAGCGATTGCTCCATTTATCGATGCTGCTAAAAAAGCACAAGAGATTGGTTTGGGAATTAACGCAGGACATGATTTATCGTTAGAGAATTTAGCCTATTTCGCTCAATATATTCCTGGCTTATTAGAAGTAAGTATTGGCCATGCCTTAATTGCTGATGCATTATATTATGGTTTAGAAAATACGGTTCAACTATATAAAAGATGCTTGTTGGTACATGTTTAATTTATCATTACTATTAAACCATTTACCACTATAATATGAAAAACACATTAGCGTTATTAAATACATATTATCCTCAGTTTGATGAGAATTTAAAACAGTATATCGCAACAAAAGCTCTTGTAAAAGAATTTAAATCTGGGGATGAAATAATGCGAAGCGGTCAATATTTAAAATCAACCATGTTGGTTACCAGAGGGCGGATAAAACTGTTTACCAATGGTGAAGATGGAGAAGAATTTTTCATGTATTACTTAGAACCCGGCCAAGCTTGTGCTTTATCTTTTGTCTGTGCTTCACGCAACAAAAAAAGCGACCTAGAGGCAATTGCCATTGAAGATGTGGAGGCCATCATGATTCCGATAGAACTCATGGACGACCTCATGATTAAACATAAAAGTTGGTATTATTTTGTAATTGAATCATACCGTAACCGATACCAAGAAGTGCTAGATGCTTTACGTAGTGTAGCTTTTCATGGCATGGACGAAAGACTTGAGTACTATTTAATTAAACAAAAAAACTCGTTCCAAAGTAAAACACTTCATTTAACCCATGAGCAAATTGCAACTGATTTAAATTCCTCGCGTGTAGTTATTTCTAGGTTATTAAAACAAATGGAGAACGATGGGAAAGTAAAGTTATTGCGAAATGCAATTGAGGTTAACTTTTAATCTCAATAAATTGATTATTACATGTTGGTGATACGTTGCCTAACCACCTCATAGGCTATAATACCAGCAGCAACAGATACATTAAGAGATTGCACTCCCACATCCAATGGAATGCGAGCCAATTCAGAACACCGTTTTAGTATATCTTCGCTGATACCTGTTTCTTCATTACCCAAAACAATAGCTACGGGACCAGTTAAATCAAGCTGGTGAATCATGCCTTTACCTTTTTCGCTGCAAGCAACAGTTACCAGGCCAGATTGATTTAACAACTCCATCACTGTTTTCATGTTTTTTTCACGACAAACTGGTAAATGGTGCAAAGCTCCTGCAGAAGTTTTGATTGCATCTTCACTCACTTGAACACTACCTTGATCAGGAATAATAATCGTATGAACTCCAGCACAATAAGCACTGCGGGCAATGGCACCAAAATTTCTTACATCTGTTATTCTATCCAAAACAAGTACAAAAGGTACTTTACCCTCTTCAAACAATTGCGGAATAATATTTTCGAGTTTATGATAGGTTACAGGAGAAATAAAAGCTAAAACCCCTTGATGATTTTTATTGGGAGGAAATAAACTAGATTCTTTAGGTACGTATTGTGTGGGTATATCTAAATCGCGAGCTAACTTGGTTAAACTTTGTAACAAAGGACCCAACTCGCCACGTTGGAAAATAATTTTATTCAGTTCTTTACCTGCATTAATAGCTTCTGTAACAGCATGTATGCCATATATTGTTTGATTATTATCTGCAGGTTTCTCGCTTCTTTGAAAGTTACCTTGTGGTCTGCCGTAGTTTTTTCTATTTGGATACATGTAGCAACAAATGTAGGTAAATATTTTAGGAAGAGTGGAAGACAGAAGTTGTTAATTAGTGTATACGTTTCTGATTTTTAAAAAAAATGTTAATCAAAATACAAACAACAAACTTCAAACCAATAACTTAATCATACAATTCAAACTTAATTTGAGATTTATCGTAACCCATTGCGGTAAGGCGTTCGCGGGCTTCCATAATCATATTTTTCCAACCACATAAATAAAATGTTGAGGGACGTTTATCAGCAAAAAGCTGTTCGTAAACATGATGTACATAACCATGGGCGCCTGTCCAATCTTCATTAGGTCGGGATAGTACAGGGATAAAATTGAAATACGAATATTTACTACTTAATTCCTGCATTTCTAATTTGTACAAAATATCTTGGGTGGTTCTACAACCAAATACCAAATAGATGTTTTTATGTGGTATATTATGATTGATGATATGGAGTAACATACTTCTTAAAGGTGCAATACCTGTGCCCGTTGCAATCAAGCATAAATCGTTACTAATATGTTCAGGAAGGGTGAACTTTCCTAAGGGCCCAGCGACAGGAACCTTATCACCAATTTGAAAATTCTCCCACATGTGTGGAGTCCCTTTTCCCGTTGGATTAAGAACAATAATCAATTCGAAAATATTATCATATCCAGGAGCTGAAGCAATAGAATAACTCCTATTGGTTATTTTAGAATCAATAGGCAAGTCAATCATTACAAATTGTCCAGGCTTAAAATCAAACTGCTCCGTTTCTGGAAATTTAAAATAGAATCGCTTTACAGCAGGAGATTCATCAACAATATCAATGATAGTGGCCTGACGATAATTTATTTTCATAAAAGAAACAGTTATACAGCATAAATTAACTGTGTTAAAAGATTGTAAAAAATGCTGCTATTATGGAACTAAAGTACAATAAACTTGTTAAGTAAACAATTAAAGACTAGTTTTATTTTCTAAATTACAAACGCATCATTTATTTAATGAAAAACATATTTAAAGTACTCGGTTCATTCCTTTTCTTAACCCTTGCCTATCCAAGCTTTTTACATGCCCAAAGAAGCAATTGTAGTGTAGCCCCATACATCAATGCCATAGAACAACCAGATGGCAGTAAAATTACAATACGGGCATTAGGGAATGAAGCTATTCATTACTTAGAAACTGAAGATGGCTTTACCCTGCTAAAAAACAATGTGGGCTATTTCGAATATGCCACAACAGATGATGCAGGAAATTTAACAACAAGTGGTATAGTTGCTAGAGATGGGGCAAAAATGAAAGCCAATGTATTTCCTCACTTAAGGTACAGTGTAGCACAACAAAATATGATGTTGCAAATGCATCAACAACTTCAACCAATCGAAACATTAAATAAAGCTGCAGGGCCTTATCCATTTCCATCAGCAGGTAACCGTAAGATTTTAGTGGTTTTGGTTGAATACCCAAACTTGAGAGCAACTATTGCTAAAGAGAACTTTGAGTTATTACTAAATCAACCCAATTACAACGGTACCGGTTCGTTCCGTGATTATTTCTTGGCAACCTCCAGTGGTAAATTAACACTAACATGTGTCGTTTATGGCTGGGTAATGGCTGATAGTGGATATATGTATTACGGTAAAAGTAGTGCTTCTTATAGTACAGCTACCCGTCAGCTTTTATTAGGCGCATTAAAAGATGTTAACGATTCATTTAACGTAGATTTTAGTCAATTTGATAATGATGGTGATAAATATGTAGATGGGGTAATTTTAATGCACGCAGGAATAGGTGCAGAAGAACAAAGCGCGCCCAATGCAAATAATTATATTTGGTCGTTCAGATCTTCTTTGTCTGCCGCCCAAAGGCCAGCATATGATGGGGTACAAGTTTCATCTTATGGAATGTTTCCAGAAAAAAGATACAATGGTGGAGCCTACTCTATGGTAGGAATTGGAGTGGCAGCGCATGAGTTCGGACATTTACTAGATTTGCCAGATTTATATTCAACCCAAAGTAATAATGAAGGCTCAGGCAATTACTCATTAATGGCAGGTGGTCCTTGGTTAAATAATGAAAGAACACCTTGTTTAAATGATGCATGGAGCAGAATGCGTATGGGATGGGTAGCACCAATAGTGATTAAAGATACTGCGTTATACACACTTCCTTATGCAGTAGTTGATAGTGATATGGTTTTTAGAATAAATACTTCCGTAACTAATGAATACTATCTATTAGAAAACCGTCAACGTAAAGGCTTTGACATGTATTTACCATCTAAAGGTTTGGCCATTTGGCATATTAATACCAACCGAGCCCGCTTGTTAACTGAAGCATCAAATAATGTAAACAATGATACATCACAATTGGGGGTAGGCATTATGCAAGCCGATGGGTTAAGACATTTAGAGCGTAATATTAACAGAGGTGATGCTAGCGACTTATACCCTTTAGCGGCTAATCAAAACTTCACGCCAACAACTATCCCTGCAAGTAATTTACACGTAAAAGTAGGTGAAATACGACAGCCATCTAACGTTGCAATTACGGATATTAAACAACTATCTGACAGCAGCATCGTATTTGAATATGGGAAAAATGCATCTGCATCGTTTACTGCAAATAGATTAAGCGGATGTGGTCCAGTAAGTGTAACATTGACTGCCAATTCGCATGGTGGAGATGAAATAAAATGGAACCTAGGCAATGGAGAATTCGCCAATATAAAAACCACTACAAAATCATTTATTAAAACAGGGCAATATCCAGTTACATTATACTTATACAAACAAGGCGAAATTATAGACTCAAACACTCAAATCATAAAGGTTTTAGAAACGCCTGAAATTGATTACGAATGGATAAGAGATACCGGCAACTACGTTACGTTTATAAATAAAACTTTATATGGTAAAACGTATGCATGGACATTTATATCTGACACTTCAATAAAGAAATACGAAGCAAACCCTACCATCAAAACAAACGGACCTAAGAAAATTCAAGTAAAGTTAACCGTTACCAGTAATGACGGTTGCGTTAAATCTAGAACTGATAGTATTCAAATATTTGCGTTAGGATTAAATGACAACCTTGCACAGGTAATAAACCTGCATGCATTTCCAACTCCTTTTCAAAATATACTACAATTAAACTTTGAAGCTAAATTGAATGAGTTGGCAACCATTGAACTATTTAACATAGCAGGTCAAAAAACGCTAGGTCAAGTAGTTTCCTTAAATGCAGGAGACAATCAATTTAATTTAAACACCAACGCATTACAAAGTGGCATATACATAGTGAAGATAACGACCACTGAAGGTACTGCGTGGCTAAAAACAATAAAAGAATAAGCACATGTTAAACACGTTGGTTGGACTTCTATTTCCCAACTTGTGTGTGGGTTGTAACGGAGTGCTTTTAGCAGCCGAACAACATATTTGTGCGCATTGCATTAATCATTTACCTGAAACCAAATTCCACACCCTACCCGAAAATCAACTTGAAAAAGCATTCTGGGGTAGGGTGAATATAGAACGCGCTTATTCATTTTTGGTATTTAGAAAACAAGGTATCGTACAAAATATTTTACACGAGTTAAAATATAGAAACAATCCAGATTTAGGAGTTATGCTTGGGCAAATTTATGGCTCGAAGTTGCGTGAATATGGCATGCATTTTGACGCCATTATTGCCATACCGCTTCACGAAAAAAAAGAAAAAGTGCGTGGTTACAATCAAAGTGATTGTTTCGCTCATGGACTTGCGCAATCGTTAAAATGTGAACATTTAAAAAATGTAATTGTACGTGATAAATTTACAGAAACACAAACTAAAAAAGCCCGATTCGATAGGTGGTTAAACGTAGGTGATGTTTTTGGTATTAAAAGTGCTTCCTTAATACAAAACAAAAAAGTATTGTTGGTTGATGATGTAATAACAACAGGTGCTACCATTGAAGCCTGTGCGCAGCCTATTTTAGAGCATACCCCACATTTAAGTGTGGCAAGTATTGCATGTGTGGTTAATCAATAATTAGTTCAGTAACGCTCCTGTTATATCATTTAATTTATCATCACTGTAAGTGCCAGATGTTTGGTAAATTACACTT
>CANLLM010000109.1 GCA_947491825.1 Bacteroidota bacterium | reverse complement strand
GTACAATTTCTGAGTTGAATCCTTTTTTAGCAAACGCAGCTTGAGCACGTGTGTAACTTTCAATTGCAAATGCATCTTGTTCTTCGCGAGTAATGTTGTGTTCACGTGCACAAAGTTCACCGGCATTCCCCATATGAAAATCGCTATACACATCCCACAAACCATCTTTGATTAAGCCATCTGTAATTTGTCCATGACCTAAACGGTAGCCATTACGTGCTTTATCCAAGTAATATGGCACATTGCTCATGCTTTCCATACCGCCCGCAATAACTACATCGTTAGTTCCTAACATGATGCTTTGTGCACCTAACATAATTGCTTTGCTACCCGATGCACATACTTTGTTTACTGTGGTTGATGGGACAGTATTCGGGATGCCTGCAGCAATCATCGCTTGCGTTGCAGGTGCTTGGCCTAATCCGGCACTTAGTACATTGCCCATGTATACTTCGTTTACCAATTCGGGGCTAATATTAGCTTTTGCTAAAGCACCTTTAATGGCAATAGTTCCTAATTGAGTGGCTGTAAACCCAGCTAATGCGCCACCAAAACTACCTACTGGGGTTCGGGCAACCGATACGATAAAAACTTCGTTCATATTATTGATATTTTGGTGCAAAAGGCACCTTTTTTATTGTTTTAATTTTAAAGTAAGCGCAAATGTAGGAATTTTAAATTTTAGCGGGTGTTTATTTTTATATCCTTACTTTAATAGTTTAATTCGCACTCATGGGTATCAATAGAGCTTTTGTTTATGGTGATTTGCTGTTCGAAACCATCAGGTTTTCAGGAGGTGAGTTAGTAAATATTGATTTTCATGCCAAAAGGTTAGAACAGGGGGCTAAATTACTAGGGTTTGAATTGCCAAGCACATGGAGCGTAAATTATTTATCAGATTTGATATTGCCCCAAATAAATTCACATAACTCTCGTATTCGTTTGGTTATGAGTAGGCAAGGCGAGGGGTTTTATTTGCCCGATAACAACGCAGTAAGTTTTCACGTACAGCATTGGCCATTGTTGCCTAAAAAAGTGTTGGTTGATGATATTGATGTTTTTGAAAGTCAAAATAAAGCCTGCAGCTCCCTGTCTAATTTAAAAAGTGGAAACGCATTGATTTATGTTTTAGCATCGCAATACGCTGCTGCCAATGGCTTAGATGATGCACTCATCATGAATCAATATGGCCGATTAGCAGAAACAACCAGCAGCAATGTGTTTTGGATTAAGAATGGAGTCATATCAACCCCCCCATTAACCGAGGGGCCCGTAGCAGGGATAATGCGTGAAGTAGTTATGGAATTAGTGATTAAAAAAGGATTGATGTTGCAAGAAAGAGAATTAACCATTGAAGAATTATTGGTTGCTGATGAGTGTTTTTTAACCAATGCGCTTAATGGCATTACCATGGTAAATAAGTTTCGAGGTAAACAAATGGAACATAAAATTACATCAATACTCCAAAGTGAAATAAAATAATAAAGGGGCTTATTAAGCCCCCTTGTTGTTATAAAATACCATCATCTAGAATGTCTTCATCATGGTCTCCTTCATGTTGCTCTGGTTTAGTTTGAGCAGGGGCTGTTGATTTATTTCTATTGCCGTCTCGTTTTCTATCATCCTTATGCGCTTCTCTGTGCTTTTTCATTTCCGCCTTATGCTCGGCCTTCATCTTGTCGTATTCTGTTTTTTGTTGTTCGTTTAAAACTTGTTTTACCCGCTCATCGTTTTTTTGCATTTGTGCAACAACTGCTTTACGTTTTTCTTCTTTAGTGGCGTTTTTGATAGACGCTTTTAACGCTTTCATTTCATCATGGTTTTGCTTCATGATGACTTTCAGTTTGGTTTGTTGCTCGGCAGTTAAATTTAGTCTTTTGCTCACTTTTGCAAAAGCGCTATCCTTATTCATGTGTTTGTGTTGGGTTTGTTGTTTGGGTTTAGGTTTTTGGGCGAAAGAGGCAGTGCCAATTAACATTACAAATGCCAAGGCTAAGAGTTTAATTGCTGTTTTCATGATTTGATATTTTAAGAATGTTTGATAGTGTAAAGATAATAAGGTTTAAATAGGATGTAAAAAAACTCCACTACCAGTTAGTAGAGTTTTTAGTTTAGTATTAGCGTTCAATTTATTTAAGAAACCAAAGTACAAGCTTGAAAAATGATGATTAACATTCCTCCAAGACTTTCTAAACAAGGTTAATTTATCTAAAATTAAAAGTTGTTCCTTATTATATAAACGTCCTGCCATCCAACTCCATTCCTGCTACTACCGATTTGCACGCAGTCAACACCCAACGATTGTGTTCCATTTTGAACAGGTGATAGACATCCTCCGTTAATTGTGATATTTGCAAACTTGATATCAATTAATGATAAAGGTGAAAAAAATATTGATGTATTAATATTCGCCTGTATAATTGAATAGCAGAGATTGAGGTCAATGTCATATGGAGGAGAATATATAGAATCATTATTGAACGATAGTCTACCATATGAATTTCGTAAACCAAACATACTCAGATTGACTTGATTTGCAGACATTGAATTAGGGTTATTACATACTAAGTCTACATTTCTGAAATACATATTCACGTTACCAAGAAACTCAATCTGGCCGATTTGAGCAACTCCACTTGTTAAACCTTCAAAAAAAATTCTGCCCTTTATTCTCGGTGGGTAAACTTCTGTATTAATGTCGTATGTTGTAATCAATACATCTGCATTTTCAATCGAAACTATATCAAGGTTTTTAAGTGCCGCTCCCGTTTTAGGGTTTCCTTCTTCAGTTATCATTGGTGCAGCACGCACGTATATAGTTTTAATCGGGTTAACGGTACTTTGATTTTGAATTCTTATTAATGCAGCATCAAAAGTTTTTATTTATGATTAACTTTTTAAAAACAACACCTTTATCTGTTTCAAATTTCAAAATATATATCCCGTTGGTGTATTCTTCTATATTTATACTCAACACCTGATTAGTTGAATATAATACTTTACCGCTTATATCTGTTAAGTAAACTGTATGAATCTTAATTAAGGAAGTTTGAATGTTAATATGGTCTGAGGCCGGATTAGGGTATATTAAAACATCGGCATTCTTTTCCGAAATTTTATTTAACCCCACGCCCTGATTTGTAATCGTGATATTTTTGGAAGCGGTAATATTGCTCCCATCAGTAGCGCTTGCTGTAACTATAACGTTTCCGTTTTTCAGGGCTTTAACCAATCCCGTTTGGTTTATTGTTGCTATAGTGGTGTCGTTTATACTCCAACTTATATTTTTGTTTTTGGCTGTTGAAGGTAATACCAATGCTGTTAACTGTAAACTTCCCATGTTTTGATTAATACTTACTTGTCCATTAATAACAATAGCCTTAACGTAAGTTACTAAACTAGTTTTATTTAAAACCAAATACGAAATGAGATTAGTTGGTGATTTAGATACCAAACTTCCTGTTGCTGCAATACAACTATCTGAGGTTTGAATAGCATTATACATGCAATATCTAAACGTATCTTTTTTAATGATGTTTAAATTACTATCTAATACTATTAATACGTTGCTATATGGTATTATCAGATTGTTATTCTGAACGGAGGTTAAGGGAACGTAATCAATAGGATTATTCGAAAATCCATAACATTGTGCTGCGATAGCAATGTTAGTTTCTTTTACTAGACCACCATTTAAGTTAAACTTTCCAAAATTATATGGCCCTGACTTATATGTAAAAAATGAACTGCTATCATAGCTTAGTGTTGGGTTGTTAAATTCTAGACTAACAGGTTTCTGCATTGGTATTTTTTTTAAATCCAGCACTTTTCCTGTTGTATCTATTTTGGTAATAGTTAAAACCGAATCTTCATGCCCAAATAGTAAAATCAAATTGTTATTCATTTGGTATAAATTAGATAACTTACTGCGTAGGGTAGTGTCAGAAGAATAACGTTTGTAAAAAATAATATTGCCCATCGTATCTGACATTGTTGCAAAAGCTATGGGGCTATTGTTATTAGTAACACTACCCGTAAACATATATCTGTTCGCACTGAGTTTAATAAAGTTATTCGTATTATAATTGAGGTTACTATCTAATTTTAGTCGAATTTTCCTGAGTGAGACTCCTATGCTATCAGTTTTAAAAAGCCAAATGCCTTTTTTTGTCGGATTGTCATTGTATAGTGCAGCGAATTCTAAATTCCCATCTCTATCTTCAAAAAAATTTATTATGTGAGCATAGCCTTGACCATTATAGTTTGAAGAGTCTATACTTTTTCTCCATATTCTTTTTCCACATTTATCAGTTTTGGTTAATGCAAAAACTGGCTTTTCAATACTCACGGAACTGCCTTGTCCGTCAATTTGAAATATTAAAAAACCTCCTGTTTTACATTCTAAAAGCCTGTAACCAGCCTCATTATTTCGTTGACTATATATGCTATCAAATTCACAAGGAATTTGGGACTGAACCTTCATACCGCACAATAAGCAGCACAAAAGAATTAACAATAACTTTTTCATAGATTTAATGGTTTACATGTTCAAGATTAATTTATTATCCAAATATAGTAAACAAATTATGCATAAAAGCATCATAATTATTATTGCAAAATAATATCCGCTTCTCCCTCTTTTACCAAACGTTTACAGGTGCTAAAAAATAAATCATTAAAAACTTAATTATCAGCAGTACTTTTGTTGCTTGAAATTTTATTGTTCAATCAACAGGGCTATTTACCCTGAAATGTTTTGAAATTATGAGTAAACACGGAAAAATTTTGGTTGCCATGAGTGGCGGCCTAGACAGTACAGTTACCGCAGTAATGCTGCGAGAAGAAGGTTATGAAGTTGTAGGAGTAACCATGAAAACATGGGATTACGCAACAAGTGGCGGGAGTAAAAAAGAAACTGGTTGCTGCAGTCTCGATTCAATTAATGATGCCAGAAGTATTGCTGTTAAGCATGGCATTCACCACATGATTTTAGATATAAGGGACGAGTTTGGTGATTTCGTTATTGAAAATTTTGTAGATGAATATTTGGCAGGTCGCACACCAAACCCTTGTGTTTTATGTAATACACACATTAAATGGGAAGCCCTATTAAAAAGAGCCAATCAGTTGGATTGTGATTTTATTGCCACTGGACATTATGCCAATGTGCGTGAAGAAAACAACAGGTTTGTGGTAAGTAAGGGTTTAGATGAAAACAAAGATCAATCATACGTTTTGTGGGGATTAACACAACAAAGCTTGTCTCGCACTCAATTTCCGCTTGGTAAATACCGCAAAAGTGAAATACGCCAAATGGCTCTTGACATGGGGTATGATGAATTGGTGAAAAAAAGTGAAAGCTACGAAATATGTTTTGTGCCAGATAACGATTACCGTGGGTTTTTAAAACGTAGAGTTGAAGGCCTTGAAGAACGTGTTGATGGAGGTAAGTTTGTTAATCGCGAGGGTAAAATATTGGGAAACCATAAGGGTTATCCTTTTTATACTATAGGTCAACGTAAGGGACTTGAAATTGCAGTTGGGGAGCCCCTGTATGTTATTTCCATTCATCCCGAAACCAACACCGTTGTATTGGGTAAAGAGGAAGAGCTAAACCGCAAAGGCTTGTGGGTGCGAGGGTTAAATATGGGTAAATATGCAGGGTTAACGGCACCTTTAGAAGCCGTCACCAAAATCAGGTATAAAAATGCGGGAACTGCCAGTAGATTGTACCAAGAAGGCAACCGAATGAAAGTTATTTTTGATGCAGATGTCAAGGGAATAGCCCCAGGACAATCTGCAGTGTTTTATGAAGGCGATGATGTGCTTGGAGGCGGATGGATTGAAAGTAGTTTCGAAGTGTAGAAAATGCTTTTCATTACCAAATATCAAGTATATTCGTTTCATCAAGATTGCATGAAAAAACTACTCTTTTTATTTGTTACACTCATTTTTTTAGTGGGGTGTAACCGAAATGACGATTCAGCACTTCCACCGAGAATTGGGGTAAATTACTTTCCATTAAAAGTTGGTCAAACTTGGGTTTACAAAGTTGATTCTATAGCTTATGATGATAATGGACCAATTCAGGCAATAGATACTTTTTATTATCAATACAAAGAACAAATTACCGAATACATCATTGATGATATGGGACAACCTCTTTATATCATCAATCGCTATTATAGGCTACATGATAGTGATACTTGGCAGCAAGTGAGAAATTACTCAGCCCAAATTATTGACAATAAAGTAGAGCGCGTTGAGGAAAATACACGTTATGTAAAGCTCGT
>CANLLM010000108.1 GCA_947491825.1 Bacteroidota bacterium | reverse complement strand
GCGTATTAATGCCGAGTCTATTGATGCTTATTTTGTGGGTGAGCAAATTGCAGCTTATGCAAAATCGGAACAATTCGATTTGATATTAACGGGTCGCGAGTCCATTGATTACAATGGTGGTTTAGTAGGTGGTTTATTGGCAGAAATGCTAGGTATTCCTTCTGTTAATGTAATTACATCAATTGAAATTGAAAATGGTGTTGCAACCATGGAACGTGATATTGATGGTGGTAAAGAAAAAGTGAGTTGCAAATTGCCACTGGTAGCTAGCGCACAAAAAGAATTAACAGAGCCTCGTATTCCTAATATGCGTGGTATTATGGCTGCTCGTACCAAACCTTTAAAAGTGGTTGAAGTTACAGGCGACTTAAAAACTTCTGCTACAGTTGGTTTTGAATTACCCGCTGCTAAAGGTGGTGTTAAGTTGATTCCTGCCGATCAAGCAGAATTGCTGATTGATTTGTTACACAACGAAGCCAAAGTAATTTAATCTTTAAATTAAAAAATTATGATTTTAGTATACGCAGAAAGTATTGACGGGAACTTCAAAAAATCAACATTCGAAGCGGTTTCATTCGCTGCAGGTATTGCACAAACTAATGGTGTGCACTGTGTGGCTGTTAGCATTGGTTATGTTGAGGATGCCAAACTTGCTGAGCTATCAAATTATGGAGCAGACAAAGTTGTAGCTGTAAATAGCAGTAAACTTGCGGTATTTAACGCAGAGGCTTATGCCAAAGCATTTGCTACTGTGGCTGCTGCAGAAGGTGCAACTATTGTAGTTGTGTCCAATACATACAGTGGTAAAGCCATTGCCGGACGTGTAGCTGCAAAATTAAAGGCAGGTATTGCATCTGGTGTGATATCTATACCTAATACAAGCAATGGTTTTGTGGTGCGTAAATCGGTATTTAGTGGAAAGGCTTTTGCTGATGTTAATTTAACAACTGCCATTAAAGTATTGGCCATTACACCAAATACTTTTGATACCCATACTTATGTTAAAACTGCCAATTTAACAACTGCTGATGGTGGTTTGTCTGATGCTGATTTTATCTCTAATTCAATGGAAATATCTCGTGTTACTGGTAAAATTCCATTAACAGAAGCCGAATTGGTAGTAAGTGCAGGCCGCGGAATGAAAGGTCCAGAACATTGGGGCATTATTGAAGAATTAGCCCTAGTATTAGGCGCTGCAACAGCTTGTTCAAAGCCGGTTAGCGATATGCATTGGCGCCCACACAGCGAACATGTTGGTCAAACTGGTATAACCATCAAACCAAACTTATACATTGCAATTGGTATTAGTGGTGCAATACAACATTTGGCCGGTGTTAGTTCTAGTAAGGTAATTGTTGCCATTAACAAAGATCCAGAAGCTCCTTTCTTTAAAGCTGCTGATTATGGTATTGTAGCTGATGCATTTGATGTGCTGCCTAAGATATTAGATGCAGCTAAAAAATTAAAAGCTGCTAACTAATTTTAAATTAATTATAACTTGTTAAAGCTGTTCCAATTTGGAGCAGCTTTTTGTTTTGTTTGATTTGTATTTTCTTTTCTGATTATATTAACCCGCTTATCAACTAATTTTATGACTGCCAGAAAACCTGCATTAAGCTTTATTTTTATTACCTTACTCATTGATGTAATTGGTTTTGGAATTATAATTCCCGTTATACCAAAATTAATTATGGAATTAACAGGAGGTGGTATGAGTGATGCTTCTGTTTATGGTGGTTGGTTGATGTTTGCCTTTGCAGCCATGCAATTTATTTTTTCACCAATTTTGGGTGGATTGAGTGATCAATTTGGAAGGCGTCCTGTTATATTAATTTCTTTGTTTGGTTTTGGGTTGGATTACATATTAGTAGCATTGGCACCTAGCATTGGTTGGTTGTTTCTAGGAAGGATTTTTGCCGGAATTACCGGAGCCAGTTTTACTGCGGCAAGCGCATACATAGCAGATGTGAGTACGCCTGAAAAACGTGCACAAAATTTTGGAATGATTGGAGCGGCATTTGGTTTAGGCTTTATTATTGGCCCCGTAATTGGAGGTGTTTTAGGGCAATATGGTGCACGTGTTCCGTTTTTTGCTGCAGCCGGTGTTACGTTGTTAAATTGGTTGTATGGTTATTTTGTTTTACCCGAATCATTAAGCAAAGAAAATAGGAGGCCATTTGATTGGAAACGAGCTAATCCAATCGGATCGTTAATGCACTTAAGAAAATATCCAGTTATTTCAGGATTGGTCATTTCGTTGGTTTGCATTTATGTTGCTGCTCATGCTGTACAAAGTACTTGGAGTTATTTTACCATGGAAAAACTAAAATGGGATGAAGCTATGGTAGGCTATTCTCTTGGCGTTGTTGGCATATTGGTCTCATTGGTTCAAGGTTTACTTATAAGATATACCACACCTTTGTTTGGTCCTAAGAAGTCTGTTTATATTGGGTTAGCTTTATACACGTTCGGATTAATATTGTTTGCCTTTGCAAGTCAGAGTTGGTTGATGTTTGTGTTCCTTGTTCCTTATTGTTTAGGTGGAGTTGCAGGTCCTGCATTGCAGGCATTAATGAGCAATCAAGTTCCGGCAAATGAACAAGGCGAGTTACAAGGTGCATTAACAAGTTTAATTAGCGTTACGTCAATAGTTGGTCCTCCATTAATGACGGGGCTGTTTGCTTTTTATACCAAACCATCTGCATTGGTTTATTTTCCCGGTGCTCCATTTTTAGCAGGTGCACTATTTATGCTGGTAAGTTTAATGATGGCTATGCGCACGTTAAAAAGAAACGGGATCAAGTAATTGTATATGTTCTAATAATAAAAAATGCAGCTTTAAGCTGCATTTTTTATTTGATTAAATCTTGTTGGTTTAATAAATTGTTACCCCCTTAAAGTGGCTCCTAAATCTTTTTCAAACTGTTTAATTAGTTTGTTCATGGTTGCTTCAATCTCTTCGTCAGTCAACGTTTTTTCCGTGTTTTGAAGGATAAAGCTAATTGCATATGATTTTTTTTCCGCTGCTATTTTCTCCCCTTCGTAAACATCAAACACATTCATTTCTTTTAACAATTGCTGTTCTGTTTTACGCGCAATCTTTTCGATTTCTGCATAGGTTATTTTTTTATCGAGCTCCAATGCTAAATCTCTGCGCACTGCAGGGTATGTTGAAACAGGTTGCAATTTCAAGGTGCTTTCAATACCCAATTCACAGATGTTATCCCAATTAAAATCGGCAAACCAAACTTCATCGGTTAAGTCAAATTGTTTACGTGTTTTGGCATCAACTTCACCAAACACCACTAAGTTTTTTTGTTGCGAAGTAATGTTGGTTTGATTGAGTAAATTACCTTTTACATCAGAAACAACATCAACCTTTTTTATGCCTGCCTTTTTTAATAAATTAAGTACGTGTGCTTTGATAGAAAAGTAGGTATTAGCTTTTGGTGTTCCATGCCAGCTTTCACCTTGTTGTTTGCCATTTACAAAGAAGCTTAAATGCATTTGTTCTGCATAACCATTGTTGGTTTTGGTATATGTTTTGCCAAACTCATATAAAAACATATCAGTTGCTTTACGGTTTCGGTTGTATTGTAAAACCTCCAATCCGTTGTAAAGCATATTTAAACGCATCACATCTAAATCGCTGCTTAGCGGGTTAAGTAGTTTAACCGCATGTTGCATTTCGGTTTCGGTGTAGTATGCACTTTTGGTGATGCTGTTGTTTAATATTTCGTTAAAGCCATTATCTGATAAGTAGTTGCTTAATTTATTTCGCAATGCAAATTGTGCATTCTCCTTGCTATTACTAACTGATGATGTTACGCGAGTTGGGATTTCAATGTTATTTAACCCGTAAATCCGCAATACTTCTTCGGCCACATCAGCATGTCTAGTTACATCTGTACGGTAAGTTGGTACACTTAATAGCAATGATTCGTTACTTTCTTTAACAATGGTAAAATCAAGTGCCAATAAAATACGTTTAACTTCACCTATCTCAATATGCTGCCCAATTAATCGGTAAAATTTATCTAAGTTAAAATCAACCTGATCGGGTACAACCGATGTAGGATAAACATCAACCAATTTACTGCTAACTTCGCCTACTGCAATTTCTGTAATTAACTCAACTGCGCGTGCAAGTGCTTTGATAGTAATTTCTACATCGGTGCCACGCTCGTAACGGAAACTTGCGTCAGTGCTCAGCCCATGGTGCTTGGCAGTTTTACGAACCGAAGCCGGATTAAAGGTTGCGCTCTCAATAAAAATCTCTGTTGTATTGTTGTTAATGCCACTGTGCAAACCACCAAATACACCGCCAATTGCAATGGGCTTCTCACCATCACAAATCATGCACTCGTTGCCTGTTAATGTTCTTTCTGTTTTATCTAAAGTGGTAAATTTTGTATCCGCATTAACTTTGCGCACAATAATTTTTTGTCCTACTAAATTTGCTGCATCAAAGGCATGAAGAGGTTGCCCTAACTCATGCATCACATAATTGGTTACATCAACAATGTTATTAATTGGCGATAACCCGATAACGCGCAAACGGTTTTGTAACCAGGCAGGCGAATCGCCAACCTGAACACCACTCATGCTAATGCCACTGTAACGCACACAATCTGTATCCGCTATGCTGACGTTAATTTTATCGGTATGTAAAGTGGGTATTTCAAAGTTTGATGTTTGAATTGTACAATCGGTAACTGCTCGTAAATCTCTTGCTACACCGATGTGCGATGCTGCATCACCACGATTAGCTGTTAATCCAATTTCAATTAAATAATCGCTGTAATTTTCGAAATAGTTGGTTGCAGGTGCACCAATTTCATAATGGCTAGGCAATATTAAAATACCATCATGACTTTCACCTAAGCCTAATTCATCTTCGGCACAAATCATTCCCTCACTTACTTCGCCTCTTATTTTTGATTTTTTTATTTCGAACGGTTCACCTATAGTTGGATGAACGGTACAACCAACATTAGCAACCAATACTTTTTGGCCAGAAGCCACATTTGGTGCTCCACACACAATGTGTAACAATTCTGGTCCACCTACATCAACAGTAGTAACACTTAATTTATCAGCATTGGGGTGTTTTATGCAAGTTTTAACTTCACCCACAACTATACCTTCTAATCCACCTTTTATCGTATTGTATTGTGTAATACCTTCTACCTCTAGTCCTGTACCAGTTAACAGTTCATCTATCTTTTCAGGACTAAGATTTACGTTTATAAGTGTATTTAACCAATTGTATGATATTTTCATTTGCTGCTTAACTTAATATGACTTGCTGCCGCTTTTAAAGTGTGCGAAAATAACAAAAAAGCCTGATGCACCCTATCCTTTAAATTAATTTCGGTTTGGGTTGAAAAACAAAGTGATAAACCTGTTGGCAATGATTTTCATACAAATCAATTTTTCTGCACTGTGTATATCTTGGCTAATAACCTATTTCACCAATTATAAATTTAGCTGTTAATTTGCTTAAAAATAAATAATGGCTAAACTCACTTTAGTTTTAGGTGCAACACCTAACCCTGATAGATATGCATACAAAGCAGCAATGATGCTTTCAAGCTATGGCCACCCTGTTGTTTTGTATGGAATTAAACAGGGAGAAATTGCCGGAATTCCAATTCATCTTGCAGCTCCTCAGTTAGAAGTTGATACAGTAACCTTGTATGTTGGTCCTCAAAACCAGCCACCTTATTATGATTATGTTGTTGGATTGCACCCCAAGCGTGTAATATTTAACCCTGGAACCGAAAATATATACTTTGAAAATTTACTAAAAGAAAATAATATTGAACCCGTAATTGCCTGTACGTTGGTGATGTTAACTACAGGACAGTACTAATAAAATAACCATTACGCATACATTAAACCATATGAAAATAAATATACAATTTGTTTTAGCCCTTGTGGCGTTAGTTGTTGTGGCTTGTCAATCGCCCAAAGAAAAATCTTTACGAGAAATAGAAGCACTACAAGCACAAGACAGTGTGTTTAGTATCGAAAATATGGCCAAAGAAAAAGATGCTTACATGGCCTTTGCCGATAAATATCCTGATGATGAGCGTACTCCTGAATTTTTATTTAAAGCAGGACAAAGTATGGGTGCCATTGCTTCGCAAAAAAAGGACATGAAATTACATGAGGAATCTATTGCTATTTTTAAACGTATTCAAGAAAATTATCCTAAGCATCATTATGCTGAGGAAGCCTTGTTTTTAACAGGTTTTGTTTACGAAAATCACATGGGAAATATTGCCAAAGCAAAAGCAACGTACCAAGAATTTATTGAGAAATACCCTAAAAGTGAGTTGGCCGAAGACGCTCAATTTGCTATTGAAAACTTAGGCATATCTCCTGAAGATATTATAAAGCGTGCCCAACAAGGTTCAGTTGCTGATAGCACAATGGCAAATTA
>CANLLM010000107.1 GCA_947491825.1 Bacteroidota bacterium | reverse complement strand
TAAGTTTGATAGCGAATACAAAGAGGAATTTTTTGTTGATACCGACAAACGCTTGTTAAAGTTTGAAGAGGTAAAAGAAAAAATTGCAGCCAGTGGTTTAGCACTTGAACAATTTAAAGACAAACGTGAGGTGTTTCAGTTTGTTTACCAACGCGGTAAACGTAACAATGGCGTAGTTTGGCTTGATGACAGTGTGCGCAGCGAAGGGATAAGCAATAACTTCTCGCGTATTTACCGCTACTTAATTAACACCAAATTAATTACCAATAAAAACCTAAAAGAGGCCCTTATTGTAGCCGATAACCGCGAGAACGAAACCTTAAACTTCTCGCAGAAAAATAAAAAAGACATCAACGACTTAAAGCGCGTGAATAACGAAATTCGTAACCTGAAATCGGTAAAGAATGAGTTTGACGAATTCCGCGAATTGGTTAGTCAGTACAACGCCAAAGCACGTATTATTAGCGAGTTGTTTTTTGGTTTTGATAAAAGCTACAAACACACCATGCCCGAGTTGCAAGTTCAATTGCACGAAAAAGACAAGGCCATTGGCAGGTTAAATACAGAAATGAATGAGGAGTTAATTCCTGCTAAAGCCGATTTAGACCGTAAAATTGGTGGTAAAGAAGCGGAGATTAACTCGCGTACACAATTGCTTCTCGAAAAAGAAAACGAAATTAAAGAGATTGATGCCTACGAGCCACTTAATATTTTAAACGAGCAGTTGGCCAACTTCGACCAACAGCGTAAGAATATTGAAAGCCGCATTACCATGGCCGAGTTGCAGCGCTTAAACAGCCAGCAGATAGAAAATAGAATTGTGCGCATCAACGATCAAATTGCGCGTATTGACATGCAGGTTAAAAATTACAGTAACCTCCTCATCAATAAAATATCTGGCTCGGTTGAAAACCGTAAATTGTTAAACTCTATTTTAAATGAGCAAGTAAGCAGTTTACCTGGCGACCAAGTAATGAAACAAATTCACAAAATAAGCCAAACGCTTAGTGTATTTGATGGTCAAATTGATATTTCAAAAAACATTGTTATCAAAGACTTTAAGAATGTTGATGAATTAAAAGAAGAATTAGCTGCACTTAAAGAAGATAAAATACAGCAAGAAAGTTTGTTAAAAGTTGTTCAGGATTTAGAAGCCTCAAACAACGAGTTACAAAGAATTGGTGAAGAAATTGAAACCATCAAAAACAAAATTGTTCGCATTAAAGCTAAACCTACTATGGTTAAGGCATTAGAGCGCCTTAAAGGCGATTTGAATGATTTGATGGTAGAGAAAGAGAAATATGAAACCGAACAAAAACAAATTGCTAAAACCATTGCACGTAAAAGTAATGAGTTGCGTGATTTGTTGGATGAAAAGCAAAAACGTCAAGAGCGCATCAACAAGCTGATTGAAATGAAGCATGAAATTGATGAGTTAGGCTTGGTTGGCGAAGAGTTTGAAACCAACGAGAGCTTGGATCAACTCTACAATAAAATTAAATTAAACTGGCAAGACCGCATCACCATTAAATCAAACAAAGACCATTTATTTGAAAAATTGCGTGATAAATTACAAAGCACCTTTGCTGATGAAAACGATTTTATTAAATACGTAGAAGAAGAAGTTGCTTTAATAGAAGACAAAGAACGCAGCGTGCAGTCTTTACTTGAAAGTATATCAACCCAATTTGCAAACCCAGCTTACACGTTACTTAAGCGTTACGAAGAATTTAAGGAGTTTTTATACAATAAATTCAACACCAAACTATCGCAAACCCGCATCTCTGATATCGAATCGTTAACCATAGAGTTAATGGACAACAAAAGATTGGTTGAAGAGGTTCGTAAGATTAGCCAAATTCAACAAATAAGCGGACAGCTGATGTTTGAGTTTGACAACAGCGAGAACTTAAAGGTGCTTGATCATTATTTAGAAAGCGGACAAAAAATTGAGTTTGATGATTTGTTTGATATTACCTTACACTTAAGCCGCAAAGGAAGCTCCAAACAAGTAGATTTAAGTCAGCAAATTGAGAGTGATGGTACAGATAAAATGATACGTTTGGTGATTGTAATGAACATCATTAACCGATTAGCAGTAGCCGATCATGAGAACCGTATCGCCTTATTTATTGATGAAGTAGCTACGATTGATAAGCAAAACCGTCCGGAGCTGGTGCGCTTCTGTAAAGAGCATTATTTCATCCCGATTTTTGCTGCCCCTGATGCGGTTCCTGGCTTTGGTAAATACTATTTCATTTTCCGCAGTACAGGTAAAATCAACATCAACGAGAAAACCAATGCGGCCTATGGCGAGGTGGTAGATAAAAGTTTAAAATTAGAAGTGTAACTGTGATCTAAAATATAAATATGAGAACAGAACCACGGACCATATTAAATTTCCTCTCCAATTACTTTGATATCATCAAGGAATTGTTTGACCTGCAGTTGAAAGACGGCCTTGTTAGGCGAGAGGATTTGAATGCTATTTTAGCTGAACACGACAGCGATATTTTAAATAAGCTGATTGAGTATAAATTCTTTAAAAAGATTGCAGACGACTTTGAAATACGACCCATGTATTTTAAGTTTTTAGAATTTATTTTAAGTGAATTTAAACCGTTATTGCCCGAAACCATTGAAAAATATGAACACTCGGTAACATCATTATTCAAAAAAATTAAAGAGGGCATTAACAAAGACCGCAACATTTTATTGCAACGCATCAGCGATTTAAATAATGAGGTGCGCGATTTTACAGAAGCGGTAGAGAAAAATACACTTCGTTTAATTGCCGAAACCAAAGAGTTAAAATCTAACGTTGATAAAATAGATTACCGCGAAAAAGTACGCAAGGCCAGTTTTTGGATTGATTATTACATCACTCCGTTAAACACTATTTTGGATGTGAGTAATGCTGACTCCATTACCAATAGGTTGCTTGATATTTCGCAATACATTAACGTACGCAGGTTAAATTTTGATGACGAAATGGCCCGTCAGCAATTTGAAAAATTGTATGTTTTTTTGGTGCAAACCAATGATGATTTACTTCGTCAATCAAAAATACTAACCAACGAGTTATTGCCATTGATTGAGCGAATTAGAAGTGAATCGATGATATTAACAGGTTGGATTGAGTTTTTGAAAAACCCGAACAAATCAGAAACACCATTTATACAAAAATCAATCAGGGCATACCCATATAACAACGCCATGTATTTTAACTCGTTAGAGTATGTGCAAGAATATATGCAAAACGATGATGTGTATTTGGAAGACCCTAAACTAAGTGCCAACGATAAATGGATATTTAATAAAGAATTTTATCGCGAGCAATTAATGAAAGAATTACCAGTGCCTAACTTTTTTGAGTGGGCAGGTGTTACTTTAAGAAGCGAATACGAGGATATTGAAACCGAGAAATTTTTCTCCCTCTCTACCCTATTATTTGAAGATGACATCGAACTAGAGTTCGATCCAACTGCCGATAGACAAGTGATAAGAACTTCAGATATGAATTTACGCGTACCAAAAATTAAAATTAAAATTAAACGACATGGACTTTCCTAGATATCATAAAGAAATTGTAGGCGATTTATTGGATGGCAAGTTTGTTTTAGCCACCGATGCCAAGTTTATTGAACTAAAAAATAATGCCGATTTTTATGGCAAGTTTTTTAAAGAAACATTTGATTTCTACCTCGACATTAAATCGGATTATGCGTATTTGATTAGCGAAGAAACCATGGAAATGTTGAGCCGAGATATTTGTATTTTTATTGGTTTACTTTGTTATGAGTTAGATAAAGAAGGTAAAAACTTCTTAGATGAAATTCAATATGCCGAGTTTGATGCGGAGATGGTAGATAACTTGTTAGACAACTCATCGTATACGGATTTGATTTTAAACAACAACCAACTTAAAAACAGCGAAGCACGCAAGCAATTTTTAGGCACGCTAAATCGTAGAAATATTATTGAACGTAACAGCGATAAAAAGTTTACGTTTACTCCAGCATACAAAGTGTTTATGGATTTTGCCAAGAACTTTGCAAAAGGCAAGTTGGCTGCAACCAATACAGAAGAAGATAGCGAGTAATCGCAGTTTCAATTAAAGATGATAAAACGCGCGGGTTGCCAATGGCAACCCGCGCGTTTTTATTTGATCAAATTAGTTTACAAACCATTTTATATATAGCACTTGGGGTTGTAACCTTTGCGATGCTTCGGAATCGTTTAACGCACAACGCACACTGAGTCATTCCATCAGGTTTTATTGATTTAACATTAAACAAACTCATGCTTGTATGTTGAATCATCTATGAAGGAATATTAACGGTATATGATGATTTTATGAATCAATCATCAAGATAAAATTTCACACCCAATCAAATTTGTATTTAAACCACAAGGCAACTGCAATATTGCCACTACTTGCAGTGCGAGCAATATTTCTTTATTTTGCCACAATAACTTTAATCAAAACATGGCATCAGGTTTTTTTGCAATTTTAGATGATATCGCAACTTTAATGGATGATGTAGCTGTTACAGCTAAAGTAGCCACCCAAAAAACAGCGGGAATATTAGGCGATGACCTTGCCGTAAATGCAGAAAAATCAACAGGATTTATTTCATCGCGCGAAATTCCGGTGCTGTGGGCCATAACCAAAGGTTCGTTTATCAATAAACTCATCATAGTTCCAATTGCCTTATTGTTAAACCTGTTTTTACCCGTTGCCATTAAAATAGTATTGGTACTTGGTGGGTTTTATTTGGCATTCGAAGGCGTTGAAAAGATCATAGAATACCTCTTTCATAAAAAACAGCAAGCCGCAGAAACTGCAGAAATAATGCACGAAGATGCTGCATCAGAAAAAGTAAAAATCAAATCTGCCATAACCACCGATTTTATTCTATCTGTTGAAATAGTAATTATAGCATTAAGTACAGTTTTAGATAAACCCTTATCCATAAAAATACTCACGGTTTCGGTAGTGTCTGTTTTGGCCACGGTAGGTGTGTATGGAATAGTTGCATTAATTGTGCGCATGGATGATCTGGGTTTTCGATTCATTAAAAAATCTGGTGAAAAAGGATTTTTTAATATTCTTGGTGTGTTGTTGGTTAAAACGTTACCCATTGTAATTAAAACTTTTGCTGTAGTAGGAACCATTGCGTTAATATTGGTTTCGGGCGGAATATTTGCATACAACATAGCCCACTTAAACCACTTTTTACTCGAGTGGCCTGACGTGTTAAAAGAGACTACGTTTGGTATTATGGGTGGGCTTTTAATGGTTGCCTTGATAACCACCGGTAAAAAAGTAATTGGTTTGTTTGCAAAAAATTAGTTAAGCGTTAAACCATTAAAAAAAAGCGAGGCTCCTTTTAGGAAGCCTCGCTTTATGTTTTAGTTCAGGTTGGTATTATTCAGTAATTAATAACTTACCAGTAAATACCTTACCGTTGCTTTGTGTTTTTAAAATGTAAACCCCAATTGGTAATCCTTTGGCGTTAATGGTAACGGTTTCTGTACCAGTTAACGTATGGGCGTATACTTGTTTACCTGTAATGTCATACAACTCTACATTAATGCTGGTTGCGCCTTTAGGCATCAATATTTCAAATTGGCCTTGGTTAGGATTTGGCCAAAAACTCATGCCACTTTCTTTGTTTAACGCGTTTAATCCAGTTGAAGTAGTTGGTGGCAAATCAAATGCTTCTGTTCCATCAGTGCGCGATGTAGAAACTCCTTGATTTGCAGAGTAACCCAAACCCCTACGGGCAAATGTACTCCATATTAATGAGCTATCTGCACCATTGTTATTCATTTTATCCGCAGCTAAAATTGCATCACGGGCATCTGTAAAACCAGGATTACAAGGCTGTAATTTTAATCCGTCTACTACCAATTGCAAAGCGCGGTTATTTCCACCTTTACCAGTATACAAGTTACTGTCGTAGCCATATTTATCAATCAAATTCCAATACATATCATACAACATGCTGCACCATACAGAACCTACACCATGCGGAATAGCAGCTGTTTTAACCGAGTTATAGGTAAATGGGTTGGTGGTCATGTTACGGCTGTAACGGTAAGTACGAATACCTAAACCAGATATTGGCTGATAGCTTAACCATGTTCCTACACCACGTGCGCGCTCTACAGAATCCATGGCACCATGTGTTAGCACCAAGCCAAAAAAGTCGCTCCAACCCTCGCCTGCTTGTTCTTGGTTTGATAAACAATTAGAGTTTGCAGGTCCACCAGTTAAACGTGAAGAAATACCATGACCATATTCGTGCGCAATTACAGCATCATCCATATCGCTATCGTACACACCACTGAAATCAATTTCAGGATTTAAAGAAACAAATACACTGTCTCTTAACAAACGTGCTTTTAAGGAATCTCCAGCAAGCTTAGAAATCATGATAGATGGAATAACGATATCAGAAGATGGATTACCTATCATTTGATAAGGCGCATTTGCACTTGAATTAACCACAATGGCCATAATAGCTCC
>CANLLM010000106.1 GCA_947491825.1 Bacteroidota bacterium | reverse complement strand
CACACTTACACTATCAAAAGCACCACTTAAAAACAACATCAACAACGACAAATAAAATGAAGTACTGAGTGCAAAACCTATCATACAGAAACCAAATGCACCAACACAAATTAGTAACACAATGCCTGGCTTTTGTATAGGTGCACGCATAGATAACCACAACATGGTAATACTTGCCCCAAGCGAAGGGGCTGCTCTTAAAAATCCTAAACCTTGCGGACCTACCTGTAAAATTTCGTTGGCAAAAACAGGAAGTAAGGCCACTGCCCCACCAAACAATACAGCAAACAAATCAAGGCTAATGGCACTTAAAACCACTTTATTGTTAAATACAAACTTCAACCCTACTTTAAGTCTGTCTGCTATGCTTTCGTTGCCCATTTTACTGCTAATGGGTTTGGGTTTGATGTGAAGCATGGCCACCAAAGCCAAAATGATAAATAACAATACCACCAAAAATGAAGGGGTAATACCCATCCATGCATACAATAAGCCACCAAGCGCTGGCCCAATAATAGCGGCCATTTGCCAGGCACTGCTATTTAAGGTTGATGCAGTTACCAACTGCTCCTTTTTTACCAGTTGAACAATGAAACTAAATCCTGCAGGTGCATAAAAACCACGTGCAAATCCGCTTAAAAATATAAACAAATACATGGCGTTTACACTCCAACTTTCGCTAAAACCAAATACAAATAAGTCGCTGCTGGCAAAGGTTAAACCCATAGAGCAAAACAACAATACCCAAATGCTGTTTGCCAATATCTTTCGTTTGCTACTAATGTCGGCCACATGGCCTGCATACAAGGCAATGCTAAGAGCTGGAATGGCTTCGGCTAAACCAATTAAACCAAGTGATAAAGGATCTTGTGTAAGTTTATAAATATGCCAACCTGCTATAACAGCCTGTATTTGTAGGGCTATTGTTAAACATACACGTGTAGTTAAAAATAATTTAAACTCTTTGTTTTTAAGAGGTAATGAACGCGTGTTGTTTAAACTCATCGGCTTAAATATTCGTTGTAATAAACTTGTTGATAGGCCCTTGCTTGTTTAATCATCTTTAAACTATCAGCCCCTGCACTCATAATTACTCTTTTTGATTGCTGATCAAACGATACATAACCATTTGCTTTTACCAAACCAATGCCATCACCAAAAGTATATGATGCCATGCCTGTCTTTGCGGTGTCAAATAAATTAACACCCCAAGTAAACGAATGTTTTTTCACGCCTAACATAGCTAATATACTTGGAGCTAAATCTGTTTGTTGACCAACCTTATGTACTTGTAACCCTTTAATAGCAGGGTTTAAAGCACCACCTGTTATTAGTAATGGTATATGAAATCTGGCAGGCTCGTATGGATGGCGATTTAAAGGTTCTTGGTGTGCGTGATCGGGTAAAATAATAATTAACGTGTTTTTGTACCAAGGTTGTTGTTTGGCTAGTGCCATAAAATCTCCCAGGCATTTATCCGAAAAATGAACAGCGTTTTTATACAACTCGGCCTGACTTGTTCCAGCATAATTGCTTTTATGTGGCACGTTGTAAGGTTCGTGACTACTTAAAGTAAGTGCAGTTATAAATTTAGGTGACGGTGATTTAGGAAACTCTTCCAATACCTTTTTGTACAATTCATCATCATGTACGCCCCAATTTTCTGGCAGTATGAGTTTGTTAAATGCATGAATATCTATAATACTATTGTAACCACTGTTTATCCAATATGCTTTCATGTTGGCAAATTCTGATTCGCCACCGTATATAAATTTACTGTTATAACCCAACGCTTGCAGGACTTTTGGTAATGCAGGTAAGTTGCTAAATTTTTGTAGTTTATTAATAATTGAACTTTTTGCCAATGCAGGTTGCGCACTAATAATGGATGCCAAACCTTTATCTGTTCGGTTGCCATTGGCATAAAAATTTACAAAGGTTAAACCCTCATTTGCCAATGCATTTAGGTTAGGAGAAACACCAGCCTCTCCCCCGGTAAAACCAACCACATCTGCCGACCATCCTTCAAGTATCACCAATAAAATATCGGGGTTGGTTTGGGTTGATACCTTAAAAGAATTTTGGGTTGATGTAGAAGAACCCATTAACTCATTAACTATTTGTTCAGCTTTTATGTTAGGTAAAAAAGCATAGGGATTTTTCTTTTCATCCTCCGTATTATCGGCTAAAGAAGCAATAAAATTCCAAGTGGTATTTACGGCACAATGATTTAAAAATGGTTTATCACTGTAGTAAGCAAAACTCTGGTTAATAGTCGACATACCTAAATTACCTCGAATCATTAAAAAGGTGATAGCCCCAACAACTATAAAAATAAATGGCGCTAACCATGCTTTTACTGGTGGCCCTAACTCATTTAATTTAAGTGGTAAATTAATATAGGTAATTTTAACTAAAAAGGTGGTTAACAAGCCAAAGAAAATAATTTTACTCCAAGAAATACCACTGCTAAAACTAAACATCTCTTTAGGAAATTTAGCGAAAGAGGATGCATAAGCATTAAGTTTTTGCCCCCAAAACGCATATAACTCAGCATCAATAATGGTAAGTAATGTAACAGCTAGTAGCACCGTAATGTTGTAAAAAGTAAGTACATAATCAACCCATATTACTTTTACGTATTGGGCTATTAACCACAACAAAAATGGAAAAACACTTAGGTATGCAGCCATTGATAAATCTAAACGCAACCCATGCACAAAAGATAAAGCTAACTCAGTAAATGAAATGGATGAAGCCATTTTACGATTAAACAGGATGAACAAAAATCGCATCAGAGCGAACATCACCATCCAAAAGCCTATGTATCTTGCAAAAAACTCGATGTATTTCTTCAATCTTATTATTTTTTTATGATTATACTGACTACAATTTAATTTGAGCTATTGCATTTAATAGTGCCCATTAATTAATTTGTATTGGCATGTAACCGTACATTATTTAGTTAAAATTTAAGCACCAGGCTTAATAAATTCTAACCTACATCATTCGTAATTTAACTTAAATAAAGCATAAACAAGTTGCTGTTATTTAACACCACGTTTATTAAGTTGTTTTTGATACTTACGTGCGTTTTTTTGATGCTGTGTAAAATTAACAGCAAAGTTATGATAACCACTAAAATTTTCCTTGGCACAAAAGTAAATAAACTTATGCTCTTTAAAATTTAAAACTGCATCAAGCGCTGCTTTGCCTGGCACACAAATTGGCCCAGGGGGTAAACCCTTATATTGGTATGTATTGTAAGGCGATTGGATATTCAACATATCTCCTGCCACCCGTTTAATTGAATTATCGTTCATGGCGAAAATAATGGTTGGATCGGCTTGCAAAGGCATTCCCAAACGCAACCTGTTCATATAAGCTCCTGCTATAACAGGCATCTCATCTGTCATGTATGTTTCTTTTTGCACTATTGAGGCCAACACACTGACCTCTATTTTAGTTAATTTAGTACGAGCCAACTTTTCTATTCTACTTTGATTCCAAAAATTTACATATTCGGCTTCCATGCGTTTAACAAGTTTTAGCGCTGAGGTTGTCCAATAAAAATTATAGGTATTAGGGATAAAAAGTGAACCAATGTTTTCTGTATTAAACCCTATTGATGCACAATAAACTGAATCGTTTAATAACTGTAACAATTCATTGCTATCTGTTTCTAATTGGTTTGCCCAAAACGAGACCAGATCAGCTTTACGTTGAGCGTATTTAAAAGTAACATCAAGCGGTGTTTGTTTTCCACTAACCAGTAAGCGCAATAAAGCTAGGTTATTCATTCCATCCACCACTTCGTATCTGCCTGGTTTTATTAGCGAGGCGTAGCCAGTTAAATCAGCAATTCTAAAAAAGGCATCGGTATTATTTAACAAGCCATTTTGTTTAATTAGTTCGGCATTTTCTGTTAACGACTTGTTGGTATACACCAGCAGATAACTTTTTTTATTGGCTTCTAGGTTAATATTATCGGCAAAAACATCTTCATAAATTTTTATGCCAACTGCAACTAGCAATAATAAAAATATACCCAACGTAATAATCAACGCTGTTTTAAATGTTTTTGATTTTGGTTTGGATTTAACTTTCCTTTTTCCTGCCGCATTCATATGCTTGCGAACATAATAATTTTGATTGATGTTTTTCCCAAATTCAATATTCAAAGTGGCTTTTACAAACCACCCCATGATGAATTGGCGGTTGCTACAACTGTTGCAATAGCTGTTTAACCATTTGGTTTTGGGGATTTAGCGTTAATAAACGTAACAACAACTTCTTACTAGCAGCTTTTTGCCCAGTAATATTTAACACACCCGCTTTATTTAATAAAGCTTGTTCAAAATCAGGATCAAGTGCAATGGCTTTGTCGTAATAAAAAATGGCTTTATCAAACTGTTGTTGTTTGGCGTAAACAAAACCTAAGTTAGTTAATGGCTCAGGTTGTTTAGGGTTTTGGTTTAAACTATTTTCTAAAGTATTTATTGCTTTTTCGTTTTCATCAACCTGCACATACAAAGCACCCAATGCATTTATAAAATCTAAATTTGCTGAGGCAAGTTCAACCGCCCTTTTATACCAACCCTCGGCCAAATTAAAATTACTGTTGTTGCAGTAAGCTCGGCCAATACGGTAACACAACCAAGGCTTAGTTTGATCGTTTGGTTTAAGTAAAACGGCCTTTTTAATCATGCTTGCATAATCTTGTTTTAAGTACCACAAGTGTATCCATGCATCGGTTGTATTGGGTTGATTTAATGAGGTACTAAAGTATTTATTTGCACTATCTACTGCAAACTTTTCGCCACTAAACTTTTCATAATAACCAAGGTATGCCTTACCCCTAGTTTCTAAATCGCTTTCGGGATTATTAATGCAGTATATCCCTGCAAACTCTTTTGCTGTTTCTTTTACTTTTTTAGAAGCTGGAACACGAATCCAATGGTCGGTTACGGTTACATGCGGAATATCAATGGTACCTGATTTAGGCATGTGGCAACCGACACAATTGTTATTTGCCAATTTAATTTTTGATGGTGATTCGGTACAAATATTTTTTTGTTTAACACTATGACAATTATTACAGCTGGTATTAAAAATTTGCGTTCCTGTAACTTTAACACTTACATGCGGATTATGGCAACTGATACAAGTTAATTTATTGGTGTATTGATTGCCCGTTATAAAACACTTACTCATTTGTAATCGCTGAGCATGTGAAGCCATAATAAATTCATTGTCTCGGCCTTTGTATTTAGGCATATAAATATCAATGTAATCACCCAACTTTTTACCTGGTCTAAAATCAGTAAAGTCTTTATCGTTTTTAAGCACGGCATTACCTTGCAAGTGGCAGCGCTGACAAACATCTATTTGCAAATCCCATGAGAGTTTTTTGGGGTTTACAATGGTGTAATCTATTTGTGTTGCGGTATCAACAATATTACCTGCCAATTTTTCTTTTACATGCAACTCCCCTGGGCCGTGGCATCTTTCACAATCAATACCTTTAGGAATAGATATAAATTTATTGTTGCTGTTTTGTGCAAAGGTTGGCATGGCATTGTGGCAACTCATACACTCTAAACCAATGGCACGGTTAAATCTCACGTTTTGTCCATTTTCAAAACCAGGAGGTAAATCCCATTTGCCTTTTTGCGCATACCATGTTAATGGCATTTGGTAAACAAAACCATTTATTTCCATCATGTGGGAGTTGGTATGCTGACCACTTCCTACAATATAATCAACCCGCTCAACACGCTTGTGTATCGTATCTTTTCCTGCTAATCTAAACTCCATGATGTACATGGTATCGTTTAAAAAGAAAGGATAATAGCTCAGGTTATTAAACTTATCGTGAACCAACTGGTGTTTGCCAAATTTAGCTGCCGATTTTTGTTTGGTAGCCACATTAAAAGACTGCCCCATGCCAGTTTCGATAAATGTTTTATAAATATCATTGTGGCAACTGCGGCAAGATTCCATACCTACATATTTAACTGTATCGTTATGGTTTAAATAAGTATTAGCTGTGGTTAAATTTTTATTATTGGCATCACCACAAAACAAATTAAAAAAGGTAATAATGCTCAGCGAAACGAGCAATACAAAGGTGGTTATATGTGAAGGTTTGATGCGCACTTAATAGGTAACAAATATGCACAAAAAAAGATTGATTTAAGCGATACAGGTTTTGTTAAATTTTGAATGAATTAAATGAATGTGTATGTTAAACATCGATGTTATCAGAATTTCGCAGACATTGCAGAACAAAGACACATTCAACTCCTGCGGAGTTGGTTTTTCCATTACATTGTATGACACGGGTTGCACCCGCGGCTGTTCTATTCACATTCAAGTCCTTTGGACTTGCACGTCATTTGTAAAACGTGTTATTCCATTAATTACCATGAACAAAAGTTGATTCAACAACCCTGAAAGGGTTGAATGCAAATAACACCGAATGAAATTCGGGGTATGCATGTGAACGACAATCAAACAACCCTGAAAGGGTTGAATGTCTTATGATGTTAAGCAATTCAACAAACAGTTCAGCTCAGCTCATTTGACATTTCGAATTTATAAAGAGGCTTACAACCCCAACGCATCCATTTTATCTTTTTCGTATTGATCGCCTTCTGCAGGGTAGCGCAAAATTTTATCGAACCTGCCCGATTGTTTTGCCATAGACCAAGTACGGCTTTCCCCAGAAGGAACCGTATTGGTTATGGTATTGTATATCGGATCTTCAAATGCTTTATGGGCATCACCCAC
>CANLLM010000105.1 GCA_947491825.1 Bacteroidota bacterium | reverse complement strand
TATGCGCATGTTGCAGATTTGATGCAACCATTTTGCGATGATGTTTATATATCATGTAATGAGCAACAAAAGGAGGAGATTTCTCAGTATTATAAATGTATTGAGGATAATGCGACTCTTGAAAATGCGGGTCCTTTAACGGGTGTGTTAAGTGCATTTAAACTAATGCCCCAACAAAGTTTAATGGTAATAGGTTGCGATTATCCCAACCTAAGCTTTACCGAAATAAGGGCTTTGCTTGACGCACGAGAGCCTAATATAGATGTGCTATGTTTTAAAAATACAGATACCAATTTTGAAGAACCCTTGTTGGCCATTTACGAAAAACAATGCGCCCCGCTCCTGTTAAAATTTTACCAAAACGGTGAGAGATCGTTAAGGTATTTTCTAAAATCAGTTAGCTGCAAAACCATAACAGTTGATGACAATGAACGCATTAAAAGTGTGGATAGTTAATGTAGGATTTTAGCTTTTAAATGTTGGTTATAATTGCTATGTGATTTTTTTAATTAATAAAACTGTCTGTTTTAATTACCAAAACGTTGTTTATTAATTTTGAGAAGGTGTATTTTACCCATAAATTACCTTGGCTGTCCATCCATCTCTCTCTATAAAGTCCTTTTACAAAAGATAGTTTATTGTCTTTGTATTTTAAAGTATCCCATTTTTCTTCCGCAAAACCTGCTCTATAATGAAATATAACGTATTGATGGAAAGTATCTATTTCTAATCCAATTACTTCAGACAATTCCTTGTTATAAATGTATTTATTCATTTGGGGAGAATAATTCCAAATCCAGTAAGTACAGCCTCCCGAACCACAACCAGAAAGTAAAGATATATCTTTGTATCCATCAAAATTCCAATCAATAAGTTCAAATTTATGCTGCTCGATAACTTTATTGACAATGATTCTTTGTACCAGTTTAATACTGGAATAAACGTGTATGGTCTTGAGCAAATTACCTGCACTATCCAAATTAAATTTGAAACTAAATGTATTCCAACCATCAATCTTTGTTGGCACAATAGAGTCAGCACTCACGTTTCTTAAAGTAATGTTTTCTTTAGAAAGAGCCCAATTGGTATCTATATTGGGCTGTTTGTCATTATTTGATTCCCAATTTGATGAGTTACAAGCGCAGCATAGTATAATTGCCACCTGTAAAATATTTTTTTTCATATTCAGAATTGAGTAGTTAAAGATTGAAAGCTAATAAAATTAGAATTAATTTCATATTTAGTAATTGTTATTGTATACCTCTCTTCCAAGCTGCATGCTTCGGGCACAGCACTTATTGGTTCAATCCTTCAATTCTATTTAACGCACATATTTACGTTATAAACGATTTTACTCGGAACAACAACCATAAATCTCAATTAAGGTTTTACTTTCGTGGTGATGACAAAACCAAGTGTATGCAGCGTAAACATAACCCGTATTGCTGACAATAAACCCGAACAAACCGAGGATTTATTAGCTGTAGAAGAACCCATGGAAATACGTTTGGGTTTTGGGCCAATGGATGCACGACAACAAAAAAGCATTTCGGTTACCATGCGTACCCCCGGAAACGATTTTGAATTGGCGCTAGGCTTTTTGTTTACTGAAGGCATCATACAAAATCCAATTGATGTTTATAAAATACGCTACTGTACCGAGCTAAACACACAAGAAAACTTAGAAAATATTGTTCGTGTGGAGTTAAACCCTAATTTGGATATTGACCTGAGCAAACTGCAACGTAATTTTTACGCCACCAGTAGTTGCGGTGTATGCGGTAAAGAAAGTATAGAAGCCATTAAAACAAATTGCATGGTGCAGCAACTGGATTTATCCTTGCAAATCACCCCACAAACCATTAACCAGTTGCCCGATAAGTTGCGGGCCCAACAACCTGTTTTTGAACATACGGGTGGAATACATGCTTGTGCGTTGTTTGATGCTGATGGTCGTTTATTGCTGCTGCGCGAAGATGTTGGCAGGCACAATGCACTTGATAAATTAATTGGTGCAGCCATACATGCATCAAGCATTAAACTAAATGAAACCGTTTTATTGTTAAGTGGCCGCGCCAGTTTTGAGTTATTGCAAAAAGCAGCCATGGCTGGCATACGTGTAGTTTGCGCTGTAGGTGCGCCAAGTAGCTTAGCTGTGCAAACAGCTGTATCCTTTAACATAACTTTGGTTGGTTTTTTACGTAACCAACGTTTTAATATTTACGCATGCCCCGAACGTATAACCCATTAAATCTATGAACACCATTGAATTCAAGGAAAATACTTTGTTTAACTTGGCCACTGAGGTAATTAATTTCACTTCGTGTAACTTGTTTTTAACTGGTAAAGCGGGTACGGGTAAAACTACTTTTTTAAAACAAATTAAAGATCAGTCGCAAAAAAATGTAGCTATTGTGGCCCCAACAGGCGTGGCTGCTATTAATGCAGGTGGTGTTACCATGCACTCGTTTTTTCAGTTGCCCTTTAATTTATACCTACCTGCTGCAACCAATATTTTTGGGCATCATGCTACTGTTGATAAGCACCAACTGCTAAAAAACTTGCGATTTAATAGAGAAAAAACGGAGTTAATAAACGAATTGGAGTTGCTTATTATTGATGAAGTAAGCATGGTTAGGGCCGATTTATTGCAGGCGGTTAATGATATTTTGCAATATGTTAGGCAAAACAATAAACCTTTTGGTGGTGTGCAATTGTTGCTTATTGGCGATTTATTTCAACTCCCTCCTGTTGTATCTGAAGATGAATTGGAATTGATGCGTAAGGAATACGAAAGCCCGTTTTTTTTTAGTGCACCTGTTATACGCGAATCACCTCCATTGTTTATTGAGTTAAAGGAGGTGTACCGCCAAAAAGAAGCATCGTTTGTTGATTTATTAAACAACATTAGAAACAATACACTAACCACCACCGATCTTGATATTTTAAGAAGCAGGCACACTTCAAACCTAATTAATGAAATACCTAAAGGTATTACCCTTAGCACACACAACCGAATGGCCGATGCCATTAACCAGCGCGAGTTGGCCAAACTGCCTGGTAAAACCACCAAATTTAGTGGGGCTATAAATGGCGATTTTTCAGAAAAAGCTTTACCTACAGAAATGGAATTGCAGCTAAAGCCAGGTGCTCAAATCATGTTTATTAAAAACGATACAGGAATTGATAAACGTTATTTTAATGGAAAATTGGCTACTGTAAAATATGTTAGTGCAGAAACGATTAGGGTGGAGTTTAACGATACGCAAGAAACCTTTGAAATAGAGAAAGAAAAGTGGACTAATATTAGGTACACCTTAAACAAAGAAAGTAACAAATTAGAGGAAGAAGAATTGGGTAGTTTTACCCAATACCCTATTCGTTTGGCTTGGGCTATTACCATACATAAAAGTCAGGGGTTAACGTTTGATGATGTGGTGATTGATGCAGGAAATTCATTTGCTGCAGGCCAGGTTTATGTAGCTTTGAGTAGATGTCGTACCTTAAATGGCATTACGTTATTATCGCACATTACAACTAATAGTGTGCAATCTGATGCACGTATTTTAAAGTTTGCCCAACAAGAAAACAGTGCAAGTTTTATTGAGCAAAAGCTGCAGGAAGAGAAACCGAAATTTGCCGCACTACTACTTTTAAAAACATTTGATTGGGGTAAACTAATGGTTGGCATTCAATATTATTACCAGCAAATAAATAACAAAAAACTGCCCGAACAGGAGCTGATTAAAAGTGTTGCTTCTGTTCTGTTAGACAGGGCCAAAGAACAACAACAAACTGCCGATAAGTTTGTAAAACAGTTGGAGATTATCCTTCAAAATCAACATATAAATGGCGATTTGTTAAACGAGCGTGTTACCAAAGCCAAACAATATTTTGCCAAGGTTATTCATGATGAATTGATATTGCCGATTGAAAAGATAAAATCTTTTTTAAATGGAAAAGTGAAGGTTAAACAATTTTCTCGGGATACAGAAGAGTTGGAAGCCTTGTTTTGGAAAAAACTAAATAGTTTACAGCGCATCACTTTTGGCGATTTTACGTTTGATGTTCCGCTTATAGAGCGCAAATTCATTGCGGGCAAAGTGGCATCAACCAAAACAGAAAAAGGAAATAGCAAATTAATTACACTAGCGTTTTACCAAAAAGGATTGAGTGTTATTGAAATAGCCAAACAACGCGGCATTACAACGGGAACTGTAGAAAACCATTTGGCTGATTTTATAAGTACGGGACAAGTTAATGTATTTGATTTTTTATCGCAGCGCGATTTAGATGAAATACAACAGGCCATCACTTTGCTTGATACAACGAATTTAACCCCCATTAAGCAAAAGCTTGGCGAGGCGTTAAGCTATACCCAATTAAAGATGGGGATTAGTTATTTAGCCAAAGTTAAATCAGTAGAAGCTTTGTAAAAACGAACTTCTTATTTACTTTAGAATTAATTTTGAAACAATTAACACAACAAACAACCACATGAAATTACGCATAAAAGGAAATAGCATTAGGTTGCGTTTAACCCAAACAGAGGTTGCTAACTTTGCCGTAAGCGGTTATTTAGAGGACAAAACCGAGTTTGGAAACGCCACTTTTACTTATGCCCTAGCCAATGATGCTGATTTGCAAACAGTTGGTGCAATAATGGAAGGTACAAAAATTACGGTGCAAGTTCCTGCTGCGGTTGCGCTAAGTTGGATAAGCACAAACGAGGTTGGATTTCAACATAAGCAAGCACTAAGCAATGGCAAGGAGCTGTTTATATTGGTTGAAAAAGATTTTGTTTGTTTAGATACAACCTTCGAAGACCAAAGCGATAACTACCCAAATCCGAATGCACATTGTTAAGCATGAAGGGTTGCTTTACAATAAATAATATTGCTTTAACAAACCAGTATTGCTTTTGACATAACTCCGAACGGATGATATTATTCTACACTGAAATCTATACTTTTATATTAATAATAATACCAAAAAACTTAAGCCGTGCTTACCAATATCATCCCAAAGTTGCCTATGCGTAACATCAATATTACCCAGGAATATTACATACGAAAATTGGGTTTTGAAGTATTTGGTACCCATCAATCAACTAACTATTTAATGTTGCAAAAGGACAATATTCAGATTCACTTTTTTGAACATAACAACTTAAATGCATTAGAAAATTACGGGCAAGTATACATTCGTGTAAAAGATATTGATGCATGGTATCTATCTTTGTTAGACAAACAAGTTGCTATACATCCTAATGGGCATTTGGCAAACAAAGTATGGGGACAAAGAGAGTTTTCGCTATTAGACCCAGATAACAACTTGCTTACTTTTGGTGAAACCATTAAATAGTTAACACTTCTTTAAAGTTAAAACCCTCCTATTTTTTGTACGCCCTTTTGATTACTTTTGAATCATGGCGCATAACAATCCAAATCCTGAAAATCCAGAAGCGTTTTTGGATATAAAGCTTACCGAACCTAAAGAAACTGCTGCTGGTATTCCTGCGGTAATATCTGCGGTTAGGCATGTGTTTAGCGAAATGGGCCCCATAAGAGGTACAAACGCTTTGCTTAAGGTAAACCAAAAAGATGGATTTGATTGCCCTGGGTGTGCCTGGCCCGACCCAGATGATGAGCGATCGCCCATTGCAGAGTATTGCGAGAACGGTGCAAAAGCCATTGCTGAGGAAGCCACCACTAAAGCGTTATGGGCAAAGTTTTTTGAAGAAAACAGTGTAGCTGAACTCGCCAATTTAAACGATTATGAAATTGGCAAAAAAGGTCGCGTAGCACAACCCATGTATCTGGCCAAAGATGCCACAAACTATACTCCCATTACTTGGGAATATGCCTTTGCATTAATTGCAGAAAAGCTCAATAATTTGCCATCGGTTGATGATGCTATTTTTTACACATCAGGAAGAACAAGTAACGAAGCAGCCTTTTTATACCAACTTTTTGTACGCGAATTTGGCACCAATAATTTACCAGATTGCAGCAACATGTGCCACGAAAGTAGTGGTGTCGCACTGATCGAGAGTGTTGGTATTGGTAAGGGATCTGTTAAGTTAGCAGATTTTTACGAGGCCGAAGTCATTATAATATTAGGGCAAAACCCAGGCACCAATCACCCCCGAATGTTAAGTGCGTTACAAAAAGCAAAAGCAAACGGTTGCACCATTATTTCCATAAACCCACTTAAAGAAACAGGGTTAATGGGATTTAATAATCCGCAAAAATTAAATGGTGTATTGGGTATAAAATCGCAGTTAACAGATATTTATTTACAGGTAAAAATTAATGGCGATTTAGCTCTTTTAAAAGCTATAGAACAATCGCTTTGGGATGAAGAGCAAAAAAATCCAGGTTCGGTATTTGATTTAGATTTTATACAAAACCATACCCATGGTTACGAGAAATTAAAAGACGCTTTCCATCAATATAAACTAAACGAGTTAAGTGAGGCTTGCGGTATTTCTATTGATGACATCATTAAAACCACAGATGCCATTAAGCATAAAAAGAAAATAATTGCCTGTTGGGCTATGGGATTAACGCAGCATAAAAATGCGGTGGATACCATTAAAGAAGTGGTAAACCTACTACTTTTAAAAGGTAGCATTGGTAAGCCCGGTGCTGGCACCTGTCCTGTTCGCGGGCATAGCAATGTGCAAGGCGACAGAACCATGGGCATTTACGAAAAGCCATCAAAAGCATTTATTGATAAATTAAATAGTGCGTTTAACATCAACGCGCCATATAAACATGGATATGATGTGGTAGATGCCATTAAAGTGATGCACAATGAACCAGGCAAAGTATTTATTGCTATGGGTGGCAACTTTTTATCAGCCACACCAGATACCAAATATACTGCCGAAGCACTAAATAATTGTAGCCTTACCGTACAAATTAGTACCAAATTAAACCGCAGCCATT
>CANLLM010000104.1 GCA_947491825.1 Bacteroidota bacterium | reverse complement strand
GAGTTTCTTTTTCGAAAGTGATAACAGGTACATTTTTGTCAACCGGTTTTTGCGGAGCAACGGTTTGAGAATTTGAAACGAATGCAGCGCTAACAGCTACAAATGCGGTAATTATTAACTTTTTCATGTTGTATTATTTAATTTTTCTTTTAATATTTCAAAAACTGTTCCAATAAACGAAATGCTCAAAATGGAACCTCGAATTTACGCAAGCTATCTGTAAATGCAAACCTTTTACCCTTAAAATATCCTTAAGACTAAAAATAGCGAGTTATCAAAGTGATTTTGTAGGCTCATTCAATGGTTATATATTTGGCCACTTATTACATGTAAACGTATGGGAAAATCAAACCAAGCAAAATTTAACGCAGAAGAGTTTAAAGCTTCAGTTGTAAATGATTATGTAATAGCCTATCGCAGTCGCCAAGCTAGTTTATTGGGTCGTAAGGAGGTACTCACCGGAAAGGCCAAGTTTGGTATTTTTGGTGATGGCAAGGAATTGCCTCAACTAGCGATGGCTAAAGCATTTAAAGATGGAGATTTTCGTAGCGGATATTACCGAGACCAAACTTTTATGATGGCAATTGGTCAACATACTGTTCAAGAATTTTTTGCTCAACTTTATGCCCACACTGATGTGGAAGCAGAACCAGCTAGTGCAGGACGTATGATGAATGGGCACTTTGGCACCCGAAGTTTGAAGGATGACGGTACGTGGAAGGCATTAAAAAATCAAAAAAACTCATCAAGTGATATATCACCAACAGCCGGACAAATGTTGCGTTTGGTTGGTTTGGCGCATGCTAGTAAATATTACCGTCAAAATGCAAAAATTATTGGCGATAACTTATTTAGCGATAACGGAAATGAGGTAGCTTGGGGTACAATTGGTAATGCATCATCTAGCGAGGGACACTTTTTTGAAGCAATAAATGCAGCAGGTGTGTTACAAATACCAATGGTTATTTCTGTTTGGGATGATGGTTTTGGCATTTCGGTTCCGGCCAAATATCAAACTACAAAAGAAAATATTTCGGAAATTCTAAAAGGATTTCAACGCGATGAGAAAGGCAAAGGATTTGAAATTATAGTAGCCAAAGGCTGGAATTATGCCGAGTTAGTAGCTGCATACGATAAAGCAAGTAAAATTGCCCGTGAAGAACACGTGCCAGTTTTGGTCCATGTTACAGAATTAACCCAACCTCAAGGACACTCCACATCAGGTTCTCATGAACGTTACAAAAGTAAAGAGCGTTTAGATTGGGAACAAGAATACGATTGCGTAGAGAAATTTCGTGAGTTTATTATAAATAACAGTATAGCATTAATTGATGAGATTGAGGCTTTAGAAGCCGAAGCAAAATTGCATGTAAATAATGCGAAGAAAGCAGCATGGGAGGCCTATTTAGCGCCAATAAAAAACGAGGTAAATCAATGTGTTTCTTTGTTGGAGAATTTGTCAAATGTATCTGGTAAAATCGAAATTACAAATATTGCAAACCAGTTGTTGGGCATCAACGAGCCTATACGCAAAGACATTGGTGTGGCTGTAAATAAAGCATTACGCCTAACATACGCAACCGACTCAAGTGAGCGCAATGCGTTGATACAATTTAAAGCTAATTTTAAAGAAATAAACTCGGATAGATACAACAGTTACCTATTTAGCGAAAGTGCTGAAGCTGCTTTAAAGGTAAATGAAGTAAAACCTATTTTTAGTGATGATAGCAAAGTAGTGGACGGACGCGAAGTAATGCAAGCGTTTTTTGATTTAGCCATAACTCGCGACCCACGTGTATTTGCTTTTGGTGAAGACGTAGGTAAAATTGGTGATGTAAACCAGGGGTTTGCTGGATTACAAGAAAAACATGGGGAGAGCCGCGTGTTTGATACAGGTATTCGCGAATTAACCATTATTGGCCAAGGCATAGGAGCTGCTTTACGAGGCTTACGTCCAATTGCCGAAATTCAGTACTTAGATTATCTACTTTATGGATTACAACCCTTAAGCGATGATTTAGCAACACTTCAATACCGCACCAAAGGTGGACAAAAAGCGCCTTTAATTATACGTACCCGTGGACATCGTTTAGAGGGTATTTGGCACAGTGGATCGCCAATTGGTATGATAATAAACGCTTTGCGTGGTATGCATATACTGGTGCCACGAAATATGGTGCAAGCAGCAGGTTTTTATAATACGATGTTGCAAAGTGATGAGCCTGCACTAATTATTGAGTGTTTAAATGGATATCGTTTAAAAGAACGTTTACCTGATAACCTAGGTGAATATAGTATACCTATTGGTGTTCCAGAAACTTTAATTGAAGGTAGTGATGTGACTATTGTAAGTTACGGAAGTACGCTACGTGTAATTGAAGAGGCTGTTGTGCAATTGAAAGAGTTTGGTATCAATTGCGAGTTAATTGATGTGCAAACTTTATTGCCATTTGATATCAACCACAAAATTGTTGAATCAATTAAGAAAACAAATAAAGTGGTATTTATTGATGAAGATGTGCCGGGCGGAGCAACTGCCTATATGATGCAACAAATATTGGAAGATCAAGAGGCCTACAAATACCTTGATGCAAAACCATTAACCATTGCAGCTAAAGCACACCGTCCTGCCTATGGTACCGATGGTGATTATTTTAGTAAACCTAGTGCTGAAGATATTTTTGAAGCCATTATAGATATGATGCACGAATACAATCCAAATCTATATCCTAAATTTATTTAATACGTAATGATATTTTTATAAAAGCCTTCTGTTCCAAAGCAGGAGGCTTTTTACTTTACACACATGATGCAAATATCTACATTAGCTCAGTTAAAAAAAGAAGTACAAACCTTGCCATATCCTCAGTTGGTTGAGCTTTGCGTACGTTTGGCCAAATATAAAAAGGAGAATAAAGAGTTGTTACATTATTTATTATTTGAGGCCACTGATGAGCAACAATTTGTTAAGCAGGTAAAACAAGAAATTGATGAGCAGTTCAAGGATGTAAATACTTCGCATATATACTATGCTAAAAAAACAATTCGAAAAATATTACGTAATGTTAACAAGCAAGCCAAATACAGTAGCCTCCCTCAAACCAATATAGAGCTATTGATTTGTTTTTTACAGCACTTGCGTAATCTCGACATGTTACTTTACCAAAGTAACCAGTTAATGAATTTATATGAAGCCCAACTTAAAAAAATAAACAAGGAGTTAAGTAAACTACATGAAGATTTACAATACGACTACCAAAAGGATTTGAACAAATTAACTTAACAATTCACCACCACCACGCAGTACAATTCTAAATGTAGTGCCTTTTTCAAGGGTCGATTCTTTAACAAATACTTTGCCTTTATGGTAGTCTTCTATAATCCGTTTAGCCAATGATAAACCCAAACCCCAACCACGTTTTTTTGTAGTATAACCGGGCTTAAAAACCGTTTTTTGTTTTGATGGTGGAATCCCTTTTCCGGTATCTTGAATGTCTATATATACTTTATCGGATTCGGTACTGATATAAACGTTAATACTACCTTTACCACTCATGGCATCTATGGCATTTTTACAAATATTTTCAACAACCCAATCAAATAAAGGCACATTAACCAATGCCAGTGCGTCTTCATCACTGCTGGTTAGACTAAATGCTACTTGGCTTGATGAGCGTATTCTTAAATAATCAATCGCACGTTGCATCACTTCAAAAATGTTTTCAGCCTTAAGTACAGGCGCTGATCCAATTTTACTGAATCTCTCTGTAATGAGCTCTAAACGTTTTACGTCCTTTTCAAACTCTTGTAATATCTCTTCTTTTTCTGCTTCATTGGCATCACGAATTAAATTAATCCAGCCATTTAATGATGAAATTGGGGTGCCTAATTGATGTGCCGTTTCTTTGCTCATACCAACCCAAACCTGGTTTTGTTCAGATTTTCTGGAATAACTAAATGCTAAATAAGCAACCAAAATAAATAATGCAATTATACTTAGTTGGTAATAGGGGTATTGTTTTAGTTGGGTTAAAATAATGGAGTTTTTGTAGTATAAGTAGTTGTATTTTTTATTCAGTTCGTCATAAAGTATTTTGATTGGTTCCCTTTGCGCCTTCATTTCGGCTAATTGTTGCTCCAGGTATTTCTCGTCCTCTGCTTTGGCACTATCTAGGTTTCTATGTGCGGTGATGTTTCCATTGTCATCTACCAAAATAACAGGAATCGTTTCATTATCTTTAATGATATCAAGTAAAAAGTTGATGTCTGTGTTTTCGTTTGCATTAATGAGTTGTTTGGTAGCATTAGCCCATAACAATACTTTTTTCTCTTCCTCGGTGGCTAATTTCTGTACTAATTTATGGGTATACCAAAGGCTAAATGCGCCAATGCATAATGCCACAATAAAAAGTAATCTTTTCCATCTTATCTTTTGTTCGTATACACCCATAGATATAAATCAAATATATGATGATATTTGCAATCTCAAACCATAACGAAACATGCACGCTAATATTGAGTATAAAGAGCAGAACTTCAGCGTAAACTTTGGTAATCCATTAGACATCAGCATTTCTATGTACAGTGGAGCTCAAAACCCAAATGCGTTTGGAATTCAACATCCCACATTCCAGCCATTTAGAGCGGGTGGTTTTGTGGGCAGTGTGGCTTTGGGTGGTAGTGTAAATTGCGAAAACCTAACGATTAATGCACATGGAAATGGCACACATACCGAGTGTGTAGGTCATATTAGCAAGCAACGAATTACCATTAACGAGGTATTAAAACAGTTTATATTTTTAGCACAGGTTATCACTGTTAAACCTCAGTTAATAAATGGTGATTTTGTTCTGGTGTTAAAAGATGTGGAGCCATTTTTACATCCGCTTATTGACGCTTTAATTATTAGAACTTTACCTAATGAAAATGATAAATTAGTTGCACATTACTCTGGTAATAATCCTGCATATCTGCAGCCAAAACTCTGTACCTATTTAAGAAAAAGTGGTGTTAAACATTTGGTAATTGATTTGCCATCTGTTGATAGGGAAGAAGATTCGGGTGCCCTTGAAGCTCACCATGCATTTTGGAATTATCCGGAAGCTCCTCGTTTGGACTCAACCATTACAGAAATGGCTTACATACCAAACCACATTGAGGATGATATTTATTTATTGAACTTACAAATTGCATCATTACAAACTGATGCTAGTCCAAGTAAACCTGTATTGTATAAATTAGAACATGTATTATAATAAGTTTAAAAACGAAGCTGACTTACCAAAGCAGGTAGAAGAAGAATTGGACGATACCGATGGTGGTGATGAACAGGAATTGTGGGAGCACCATCGAATTGTAGTTGATAAGGGGCAGACCATGATGCGTATCGATAAATTTTTGATGATACGACTTCAAAATGCAAGCCGCACCAAGTTACAAGCTGCCGCTGATGCGGGTAGTATTTTGGTTAATGAAAAGCCAATAAAAAGCAGCTACAAGGTAAAACCATTAGATGTAATTAGTATTGTTTTACCTCAGCCACCAAAAGATACCGAGATAGTTCCTGAAAATATTCCGTTAGATATTATTTATGAAGACGAGGATGTAATGATTGTAAATAAACGTGCAGGAATGGTTGTGCATCCAGGGCATAATAATGTTAGTGGAACTCTGGTAAATGCATTGGCTTATTATTTAAGGGATAATAATTTTACAAAAGAAAATAATGTGCGACCTGGACTTGTTCACCGCATTGATAAAAATACAAGTGGGTTATTGGTTATTGCTAAAAACGATATCGCCATGACCCATTTGGCCAAACAATTTTTTCAACACAGTATTCAGCGTAGGTATGTTGCTTTGGCTTGGGGTAATTTTAAAGAAGACAATGGAACAGTAACCGGATACATTGGAAGAAGCGCAAAAGATAGGCGCGTATTTATGATGTATGATGATGAAGAAAAAGGACGTTGGAGCATAACGCATTACACTGTTTTAGAGCGTTTGCAATACGTATCGTTAATCGAGTGTAGATTAGAAACTGGTCGTACGCATCAAATTCGTGTACACATGAAACACATAGGACATAACTTATTTAGTGATGATACATACGGTGGTGATAGAATTTTAAAAGGACCCTCGTTCACTAAATATAAGCAGTTTGTAGATAATTGTTTTCAGTTAATGCCTCGCCAAGGTTTGCATGCGCGATCGCTTGGGTTTGTGCACCCGCGTACTGGTAAAAATATGTATTTTGAAGCGGACTTACCACCTGATTTTGCTGGTGTCTTAGAGAAATGGAGAAATTATAACAAGCACGTTTTAACCAAACATGAAGATGAATAGTGTAAGGCTTAATGTAACCACTAGATTCATTATTTTGTTTAATAGTAAGTGAGTTTAATTGCTTAAATATGATATTGCAAGATATAACGGTAAAGGTCTGTAAATTAGTCAAAAATGTAGGTGAATTTATTCAATCAGAGGCAAAATCTTTTAGCCACAATGCGGTTGAAGTAAAGTCGTTTAATCAGCTCGTTTCTTACGTTGATAAAACTGCAGAAGAAAAACTGGTAGCGGGTTTACAACTCATTTTACCAGAGGCGGGTTTTATTACAGAAGAACAAACCATCACTACAGCACAAAAAGAATACATGTGGGTAATTGACCCATTGGATGGAACTACAAACTTTGTGCACCAATTACCTATTTATAGCATAAGTATTGCATTAATGCATCATGGAGTTCCTATCATTGGAGTGGTGCTTGAGCCTAATCGAGAGGAGTTATTTTATGCATGGAAAAATGGAGGGGCATACCTTAACGGAAACAAAATATGTGTTAAGCAAAACAATGAACTATCAAAAGCATTAATGGCTACTGGATTTCCATATTATGATTTTGAATTCATTCAGCGTTACCTCAATACCTTACAAGAGTTTTTGCGTACCACTCAAGGTATGCGCAGAATGGGAAGTGCAGCCGTTGATTTAGCTTATGTGGCTTGTGGAAGATTTGATGGTTTTTTTGAATATGGATTAAGCCCTTGGGATGTGGCAGGAGGAATAGTTTTAGTAAAAGAAGCAGGAGGTAAAATATCAACTTTTAGTG
>CANLLM010000103.1 GCA_947491825.1 Bacteroidota bacterium | reverse complement strand
CGTCAAAAAAATACATTTTTTTGGTTTGCCCAGCTATCAACTTACCTACAATACTTTCCCATTTATTGATGACATTAACCTCAGCCAATTTCCCATCCATGTTTTCACTCCTCAAAAAATCGCCAATGGCTTCTTTTAAGGTTTGATCATTGTCTTTTTTCTTCATCATAACTTCACTCCTATTCTCAAATATCAAATCTCGTTAATTCTTCCATCATCAACCATAAAATATTTGACATCCACCTCAGGCATGGTATTAAACACCAATTGCAGTCGATCCAAATGAGTATCAGTAATTAATATTTGACCAAACTCACCATTGCCTATCATTTGCAAAAGGGTATTTAATCGCTGCTCATCCAGTTTCTCAAAAATATCATCAAGCAATAAAAGTGGCTTCACCGTTGTTCTATTTTTAAAATAATGATACTGAGCCAATTTTAACGAAATAATAAATGATTTTTGCTGACCCTGAGAACCAAATTTTTTAATCGCATAACCGTTTATACAAAACTCCAATTCATCCTTGTGTATACCTTTGTTAGTTCGCTGAGAAGCCAAGTCATGTTGGGTATTTTCATTTAACAATTGTTCAAAATCATTGGCTAGCAAATCACTTTGGTAGTTAATACTTACCTCCTCGCTGGCATTTGCTATTAACTTATAAAAATAATTAAATACCGGAATAAACTCAACCAAAAACTGCTTACGATACTGATGTATGGCATTACCATGTTTTATCAATAGCCCATTATATGTTTCCAATAACGTTTGGTCGATATGACCATGCGCTGCAAAAACCCTTAACTGCTTATTGCGTTGCTCCAAAACCCGATTATATAACAACACGTCATTCAGGTATATTTTATTTAATTGTGCTATCATGCCATCTAAGAACTTTCTTCGTTCTTCGCTGCCTTCGTGCAACAACATAATGTCATTTGGCGTAATCATTACCAAAGGATAATGTCCAATATGGTCACTAAATTTTTTTACCTCGTTATTATTTATTTTCAGCACTTTCTTACCTTTTTCAAAAAACAGAAAAGCATTTTCAACTAAATCATTTCTATTATAAGTAGCAGTGACACTAAAATAATTTTCGCCATGCAACACATGCTGCAAATCGCTGGGGTTGAAATAACTTTTGGTGAATGATAGATAATAAACTGCTTCAAGCACATTGGTTTTACCAGCACCATTTTTACCTACAAAGCAATTTACCTGGGCATTGAGGTTAATTTTTGCTGAGGTGTAGTTTTTAAACTGCTGTAAATGGAGCGTTTTGATAGCAAGCATGACACGCGAATATACTTTTGAAGGTTGATTTTTGATAAAATATAAATAACACGCTCATTATCAATAACTAGATAAACGCTTTGCACAATGCCGAAATTTATTAGTTTTGCAGTTCTTCGGAACAATATGGTAAAGACAAAATTTACGAAAGAAACATTCGAAAACTGGTACGAGCAAATGTTGCTTATGCGCAGATTTGAGGAAAAATCAGCACAGCTTTACGGTCAGCAAAAGATAAAGGGCTTTTGCCATTTATACATTGGCCAAGAGGCCGTAGTTGCAGGTACTGTTAGTGCTACACGTAAAGATGACAGACACATAACTGCATATCGCGATCACGCACATGCAATAGCGTTAGGTATTCCTGCTCGCGAGGTAATGGCTGAGTTATTTGGTAAAGTTACGGGTTGCAGTAAAGGCAAGGGTGGTAGCATGCACATGTTTAGTAAAGAACATAACTTCTTTGGCGGACATGGTATTGTTGGTGGACAAATTCCGCTTGGTGCAGGCATTGCGCTAGCAGATCAATATAGAGGTGGCGACCAAGTAACTATTTGTAGTTTTGGTGATGGTGCTGCTCGTCAGGGAGCCCTACACGAAACATTTAACATGGCCATGCTATGGAAACTGCCAGTTATTTTTATAGTTGAAAACAACGGTTATGCAATGGGTACTTCGGTTGAACGTACAACCAACGTTTTAGATATGAGTGTAATTGGTGCTGGCTATGCCATGCCAAGTTATGTAGTTGACGGTATGAAACCTGAAACAGTGCACGAAGCAATGGCCGAGGCTGTTGAACGTGCACGCAAAGGAGATGGCCCAACTTACTTGGAAATACGTACCTACCGTTACCGCGGACATAGTATGAGTGACCCTGCTAAATACCGCACCAAGGAAGAAGTGGAGGATTACAAAAAGAAAGACCCATTAGAGGTGGTTAAAACCACCATGCTAAAAAATAAATTTGCCGATGAGAAATGGTTTGATGAAATGGAAACTAAAATTGAAGCCATTATAAACGATTCGGTAGCGTTTGCAGAAAACTCAGCATGGCCTGAACCTGAGGCTTTATGGGAAGATGTGTATGTTCAATCAGATTATCCTTTTATTAGAGAATAATTTTTGTATACTTGAAGCCAAGTGAATTTATTACCCGATTAATTTAAATATGACAAACAAGAAGAACGATAATTTAGATTTAGATGCAGCCTTAGCCAACACAACGCACAAGGTTGAAGACATCTACACCAAAAATAAAAAGAATATTAACACGGCCATTTTAATACTGATTGTTGCCGTTTCAGGATATTTTGGTTTGAAAAAATTCTATCTAGAGCCACGCGAACAAGAAGCGCAAGTTGAGATGTTTAAAGCACAACAGTTATTTGAGGTAGACTCTTTTAACCTTGCATTAAAAGGCAATGGCACAATTAAAGGTTTTGCTGATCTAGCTAACGAATACAGCGGAACAAAAGCAGGCAACTTATCACATTATTATGCCGGTATTTGTATGCTACGCACCGGTGACTTTGCAGGCGCAATTGATATGTTAGAAGGCTTTAGTTCTGATAATGCATTGGTTGGACCATTAGCAGCTGGGTTATTGGGTGATGCCTTTGTTGAAAATGGTGAAGTTGAAAAAGGTGCTAAACAATACCTTAAAGCTGCACGCATGAGTAAAAATAAGCTTACTGCTCCAGTATTCTTTAAAAAGGCTGGTATAGCTTTTGAAGAATTGAAAAACTATAGCGATGCAGTAGATGCTTACAGCAACATTAAAAATGAATACCCTGATGCACAAGAAGCAACAGATATTGATAAATACATTGCAAGAGCCAATAAACTAAAAGCAGAAAACTAATTGATATATTTACCTTAAAAAGCCGATTCACCATGTGTTTCGGCTTTTTTTATTTATACCAATTGTACCCTTTGAGGTATGTGCTCAAAACCTTACATTCGCAACCATGTCAACTCAACTAAAAAACTTATCGGTTACCAATTTAGAACCCAATAAACTTTTTAAGAAATTTACTATTGGTATTGTAGTAGCCGAGTGGAATCCCGAAATAACAAATGCACTTCTTACAGGAGCATATGCGCATTTAGTGGCCATGGGTGTTAAAGAAAAAAATATCACCGTATACCACGTTCCTGGAAGTTTTGAGTTGCCATTGGGCGCACAATTTTTAGCATCACAAAAACATATTGATGCGGTAATTACCTTGGGTTGCGTGATACAAGGTGAAACACGCCATTTTGATTTCATTTGTGATGCCTGTGCAAACGGTGTTACCAATGTTGGATTAAACTATAATAAGCCTGTAATTTTTGGTGTTCTCACTCCAAACAACCAACAACAAGCAATTGATAGAGCAGGAGGACAACACGGAAATAAAGGAATTGAAGCTGCAGAAACAGTACTTAAAATGTTGGTATTAAAAAACAACATCAACCTGTAAGAACACAATAACTTAACTTTACACAACCACGTTTAACAGCTACTTTTGTTAAATTGATACCTTAAAAATATGCAATTATTAAAACATATTTCACTTTTTTTATTGATAGCTACAACTGTAGGTTCATGTAAAAAAGATTTTGAAGGTGAACGTACAGATTTAGGTGCACCTGAAACATTTATGGCTGTTGACAGCATTTACCGCAGTGGCGATAGCAGGTACACCACCACAGTGGAAGCACACTGGTGGGGAAGTGTAAAAACAGGTTTTATTAAAGGTTATGAAGTAAGTATTGATAACATGCAAACTTGGAGCATTACGAATAAACAAAATGGAACATTTTTATTGAGCCTTCCTGCAGGATCGGATACTGCTGATATACGAATTTTTGTTCGCGCGGTAGACAATACTGGCCAAGTTGACCCAACACCTGCAGGTACCACTTACCCGGTAAGAAATAGTGCACCTAACATTAATTTCGACTTTAGCACAGGTCAAAAAACAACTGCATTTCCTGCCTTCCGCTACAATTGGATTTTAACAGATGTTGACGGTCTTGCTGATATTAGTATTGTTGAAATAGCCTTAAACGATACCGTTAACAATAAAGTTCAAGTGCCTTCAAGCGTTATCGCCTCCACTTTTGTTGGCGAAAAAGTGAGTGGAGTGTTCACAGGTAATTTCTTATTGTATAATAACAACCAAACCAACCCGTATGGCCAAAAATTATCAGGAGGATTAATGAATGATACCAACATCATTTATATACGCTGCAAAGACCGCACAGGATCGCAATCGGCATGGATAAGTGCCAAGATGTTTATTCGGGAACCTAAAAACAGGTTGTTATTCATTAACGATTATATAAGTAATAAAAATGCAATTACTTCCTTTTACAGCGCTCGAATCAATAATCTTGGAAGCAACTTTTCCAACTACGATATAGTTACTTCATTAGTAGATGAATTTCCTTCAGATGAATTTACCACTTCTAAAACATTCGATTTTTTCAATCGCATTGTTTGGGCAACTGAAGATCCAACACGTAGTTTAGGTACTGCACAAAATGCATCTATTCCGTTTTTTAATAATGGTGGTAAAATATTTATGGTACTCGAAATTCCTAATGATGTAGCGCTAAATGCACCCTTCTTTAACTTTACCCCAATTGAACGATTAGTGGATAATCCTGGTCGCTCGTTTCGTATGGCAAATGGAGACCAAGTAATTGGTTATAGCAATTGGCCTAAGTTAAAAGCAACTGGCATCATCACATACCCTCGTCCATTTCACACCTATACCTCATCATCAGGATTATATTCCTATGATAGTTTAGCAAGTGCCCAATTACGTTCTTTCGGACCAGGCGGTGCACCAGCATGGACAGGTCCAAGTAATGTAATGGCTAAACGCATCAATACACAAATGAATAAAACAGATATTGTTACTTTAACAGCCCCATTACACTTGCTTAATGGCAATAACAATGTAGATTCATTCTTTCAAAAAGTAGTGCTTTCTGAATTGGAATTTTAACCTCCTATACTTTTGAAAAACATCATCATTTTTGCTTCAGGCAGCGGAACAAATGCCCAAAATATTTGTGAGCAATTTGCCGATAACACCAGCATTAAGGTTGTTGCCTTGTTTTGCAATAACCCAGATGCCATGGTGATAGCACGCATGAAACCGTTTAACATTCCTGTGCATGTATTTAACCGAGAAACTTTCAATAATGAGCAAGGATTTTCTGCACTGCTCAATCAATACCATCCAAGCTTACTTGTTTTAGCAGGTTTTTTGTGGTTAATACCCGAATATTTAGTAAAACAATACCCCAACAAAATCATCAATATTCATCCCGCATTATTACCCAAATTTGGCGGAAAAGGCATGTATGGACACCATGTTCACGAAGCTGTTTTGGCAACCAAAGAAAAAGAGCATGGCATAACCATACATTTTGTAAATGAAAAATATGATGATGGTGCCGTTGTTTTTCAAGCGAAGTTTGATGTAAAACCATCATTTACTTTAACAGATATCCAATCATACATATCTATATTGGAGATGCGTCACTTCCCCGAAGCCATTAAGCGCGTATTGCGCGAATACTAAAAAAATTGCTGTTTTTGTATTTCAATTGAATAACATGGGATGCTGCTTTACTATCCTCAAATAGCTATATTCGCAACTTTATGCGAAAAAGAAAATTCATACCTTACACCATCGAGCAATTAGAAATTATTAATGCAGGTAGCGAAGGAAAAAGTATAGCCCGACACAACGATAAGGTAATTATGGTTGACCATGCTGTGCCAGGTGATGTGGTTGATGTTAGGGTTAACAGCAACAAAAAATCATTTAGTTTTGCTACCATACAAAATATTATAAAACCCAGCACAGATAGGGTGGATACCTTTTGCTCGCATTTTGGATTATGCGGAGGTTGCAAATGGCAACAAATGAGCTACACTGCACAATTACGTTTTAAACAGCAACAAGTACTTGATGCCTTTGAACGCATAGGTAAATTCCCTTTCCCAGAACTTAGACCTGTTGTTGGAAGCGAAAATATAACCTACTACCGCAATAAATGCGAGTTTAGTTTTATTGATAGAAAATGGGTTAACACCATGGAAGAACTTGAATCCATGAGCGAAGATGAACGCAAAGGTTTAGGTTACCATATTCCTGGAAGGTTTGATAAAATTTTTGATGTGGAGCATTGTTACCTGCAGCATCCTTTAGCCAACGAAATTAGAAACGCTGTTCGTGATTTTGCAAAAAGTAACAGCTACGCGTTTTTTAATCCATACAGTCAAGAAGGTTTTTTACGTAACATCATTTTACGCAACACCATTGCAGGTGAGTGGATGGTCATACTTTGTTTAAAAAAGGAAGATCAAGAAAAACGGGAAGCAATATTAAATCACATTAAAGAAAAGTTTCCTCAGATTTCAGCATTACTATACATCATCAACCCTAAAATGAATGATACTATTTATGATTTGGAAGTAAATGTATATAGCGGAACAGACCATTTAATTGAAACGCTGGAAGACCTTAAGTTTAAAATTGGTCCGAAATCTTTTTTTCAAACCAATACTTTACAAACACAAGCATTGTATGGCAAAACCCGCGAACTAGCTGGGCTTACTGGAAATGAAAATGTATATGATTTATATACAGGGGTAGGATCAATTGCCTTGTTTGTTTCTAAATTAGCCAAACAAGTGGTGGGCATCGAAAATGTGGAAGCAGCAATAGAAGACGCAAAAATTAACGCAGCTTTAAATAATATTACCAATACGCATTTTTATGCAGGTGATATGAAAGACATATTAAATGATGAATTGATTGCTAAACATGGTAAGCCAGATGTAATTATAAC
>CANLLM010000102.1 GCA_947491825.1 Bacteroidota bacterium | reverse complement strand
GTAATGTGTTTTATAGTATGCAATTTATTATCATTTTTAGATGTAGTCGAAATACTAAGCAATGATATGCCACAGTTGTTCCATATAGGCTGGGTCTTTCATTTTTTCTTCTGCACCATCGGCTATAATTTTCTCCAATAATACATCATTTTTTTGTCCTTGGTCCCACGCATATTTATAACCGCTTAGGCTAAAAGTGGTGAGTTCGTATTGCGATTTAAATTTATCAGGATACAATTCGGTTAAATCATGTTCAATGTGTTTTTTATGAAGGAAATGTTTATCGCCAACTTTATCAGCCATTTCATAATAATTTTGTACGGCTAAATCAGCAATGGCATCCGCATTGGGTTTACGTTCTTTTTGGTACTCATCAAAAATGGTATTCCAATCATCCCCATATTTTTCAATCATGTTATCTAACACCACAATATCCTCAAAGCTGCAATTCATACCTTGTCCGTAAAAGGGAACTATGGCATGCGCTGCATCACCTGCTAAGGCTAGTTTATCTCCTTTTACCCAAGGATAACAGCGTACTGTTACTAAATTAGATGTTGGATTCTTCATGTAATCATCCTCTAATGTTGGCATCATAGGCACCGTATCCGCAAATTCTTCATTAAAGAATTTAGTTACATCCACTTTGGTTTTAATGGAATCGAATACCTCGTATGGCATAAAAAGTGTGCAGGTAAAATCTCCTGATGGGTTGGGTAAAGCAATCATCATAAAACTGCCCCTAGGCCAAATATGAAGTGCATTTTTCTCCATCATAAACTTTCCGTTTTCGCCTGCAGGAATTTCTAACTCTTTATATCCAACATGCAGGTAATGCTGCGAGTAATTAAAGCGTTCGCTGGTTTGTAATTTACCTCTAGATGCTGCAAATGCCCCATCTGTTCCTATAATCCTATCGCTTGTAATGATTTTAATCGAGCCATCTTCCAACTCAAAAGTTGCAGTGGCTTTATTCACATCAACATCTATGCATTTGCTATTAAAATAGATGTTAATATTTGGCAATTCATCTGCTAATTCTATCAGTTTTAGGTTTAACCTACCACGCGAAACTGAGTTGATGGCTTGTCCTGATTTGCCATAGGGATGATAACTTAATTCACCTGTTTTGCTGTGCATCATTCTTCCATACATGGGAATGGCATCAGCTAAAATTTCTTTATCTAACCCTATTTTTTCTAAGGCATGTAAACCGCGTGTACTCAAAGCTAAATTAATGGATCTGCCTTGATAGGCCTTAGCTTTACGCATGTCTGATCTGCGTTCAAATAAATTTACTTCAAATCCGCGCTTAGCCATGTAAATGGCTGCTAAACTTCCGGCTAAACCTCCGCCTATGATGGTAATTTTTTGTGTCATTTTGGAATAAAAAAAAAGCAAGGTACTAATAATAAATCCAATTTTTATTGTGGTGTGTTCATATACAAAATCCAATTGAAATGGACTGAATCAAACAAGGAGAAGACGACATAGGTATAATGGTTATTCTTTGAATTCAATAATTTCGGACGGTATAAAAATAAAAAAGCCAACCTTCAATGAAGAGGTTGGCCTTTTTTAAGAAATATGAAATTGTTTATTGCTTTACAAATTTACCATAGTGAACAACATCACCATTTGCTAGGAAGTGGTAAAAATAGATGCCATTATCCAAAGAAGAAACATCCATTTTTGATGAATAGATTCCTTGAGGCTGGGTTCCTAATTGTACGGATTTAACTTTCACCCCTCGAATATCAAACATTTGAACTTCTGTTTGAGCAGACCTATTCAATGCATAATTAAGGGTCAACGTTTCATGCGTAGGATTAGGATATGCTGTGATAACAATTGCATTTGCATGTTGATTTTTGCTTAACCCTGTCATTTTGTTAGGTGGATTCAATGGCGCTGGTGTAACTTGAACAGTTTTACCAGTGGCTTGTGTTGTTCCTACACTGGTAATTCTATTGCTATTGTTTGCAGTTGCTACACCTCTGTTAAAGGTTTCCTTATTACTGGAGATTCTTAACGTATCTATATAAAAATAATCAGCTTGTGCAGAGTCTCCTTTTAGGTCCAAAACAAAATAACCGTGACGATCTAAATCTACATATTTCAAATGAGGATTGTATACCACTGATCCGAATCCTGGAACAGGAATAGGATTGTTAATGGCAACTTCAAATTGGGCTGTAGCCGCGGCACCAAATGCTTCATCAAAATTTGCTGAAGTGATACTTGGTGTGGCAAACTCTACTCCTACAGAACCAACACCCGTTAAAGGAGTGTAACTTGGAGAAGGGGTTGGCAAATTTAACGTGGCAGCGTTTGGATACAAAGCAGGTTTTTTTGTTAAATCAAAAGCCCAACTAGCGTGTGAATCACCTGTTAAAAAGATGGTGTTTTTAACACCTTTATTTTGAAGGGTATCCATTATTGAATTCCGCTCAGTTGGATATGATTCCCAATTGTCAATAAATAAATTCTCTACGGCTCTTATTGCATTAATATCGGTTATTGCAGGTTGTCCCATTGCATTTACTGCACCGAACCCAACGTTCATGTCGCTAAACAATATTTGATTGCCAATTACTTTCCATTTAGCTGTTGATGTAGACAATTGATTAATGAACCAATTGTATTGGGTGCTTCCCAACATGGTTCTAGCAGGTGCATCAGCATCATCAAAATTAACGGGAGGCTTAACTCTGCCCTCTAAACGGGTATCTAACATGATAATATCTAACAATCCTCCATAAGATATTTTTCTATAAATCTTGTTCTCTGACACATCTCTAATTGGCATCCATTCAAAATAAACTTTTTTAGAAATTCCTTTACGCAATTGCCAATCACCTTCATTTGTTTGATGATTTTCAGCTCCATCTTTGTAAGAATCATTGGTAGATTCATGATCATCCCAAATGGAAATGAAAGTTTGTTGTTGATGAGCGTATCTTAAGTCTGCATCTAACCTGTATACAGAATAACGTGTACGGTAGTCACCTACTGAAATGATTTCATTATTCGGCTCAACAAATCTGCCATTCATTGAATCACCATAACCTTTTGGTTCGTATTCATAAATGTAATCTCCCAAATGAATAATGGCGTCAAGATCATTTCGTTGTGCAATTTTTTTGAATCCATTAAAAAATCCTGCTTCATAATTGTTACAAGATACTACTGCGAATCTTAAATGATTTGCATCAGCAGAGGCAGTACGCATGCGTCCTATTAAAGAATATTTACCCTCAAACCCAAACACGTAATAATAAGTGGTTCCTGCTTGTAATCCGGTAACATCTATTTTTACAGTGTAATCTTTGCTAGAGTCAGTGGTGTAAGTTCCTGATTTAATAATTGTGGTGAAACCAGTATCAGATGCTACTTTCCAGTTTACAGTTTTTGGAGTGAAATTACCAGAATCAGGGGTTATGCGTGTCCATATAACAACCTTGTCTGCAAGGGGATCGCCAGAGGCTACGCCATGATAAAAAGGTTGAAGAGATGGGTCAAAAGTTAGGGATCCAGTTTTGCTCATTGAGCGGTTGTAGGGAGTCAATTTTGTTTGCTGGGCACTTAGGCTCAGTGTCAAAAAAGTGACTAAAAAAATTGTCGTGCAAAATTGTATTTTCATGCCTCGAATTACATAAGTGGGTATTAACCCTCAGTAAACCAAAAGCTAACTAAAACTTATGTTTAAGGCAATTAATTGTTATTATAAAGGGGTATAAACAAATGGTTTGGTGGTATCTAACCATTTAAAAGTACCTTTTTAGCGCAAGTCCAATATTAAATACATCTTCAAACGAGTTGTACATGGGTACAGGACTCATGCGTATTACATTGGGTTCACGCCAATCGGGCATAATACCATTTGCTTCCAAATAGTCGAATAGTTGTTTGCCATTATCTTTTACAATGATAGAAAGTTGGCACCCTCTGTCAGCTGTTGTTTTTGGTGTAATGATGGTTAAATACTCGCTATAATCACTCAATATAAACTCTAAATAGCCAGTTAACGTTTCGCTTTTGGCTCTTAAATTTTCAATGCCCGCTTGGTCAAATAATGCTAACGAAGCTTTATGTATGGCCATCGGAAAAATTTGTGCGTTACTCAATTGCCATCCAGCTGCGCCTTCCATGGGTTTAAATCCTTTTTTCATCTGGAAGCGCTCCTTCTCATCATGTCCCCACCATCCTGCAAAACGGATCAATTCAGGGTTGTTGCCATGACGTTCATGCACAAATACACCACTTGTGCCACCGGGCCCTGAATTTAAATATTTGTAAGTACACCATACCGCAAAATCCACATCCCAATCATGCAATTGCAAGTTTATATTACCTGCTGCATGTGCACAATCAAAACCAACTTTAGCACCAACTGCATGACCAGCTTTGGTTATGGCTTCCATATCATAAGCTTGCCCGGTATAATAGTTTACACCACCCATCATTACAATGGCTAAATCATCTTTATGTTCGTTAATTTTAGCAATGATATCTTCTGTGCGTAAGGTGTATTCACCCTCGCGTGGTATTAATTCAATAATGGCATCATCTGGGTTTAATCCATGAAAACGAGCCTGTGTTTCCATCGCATACATATCGCTTGGAAACGCGGTGCCTTCCATCATGATTTTATAACGGTTTTTGGTAGGACGGTAAAAGCTCACCATCATTAAATGCAAGTTAGTGGTGAGGTTATTCATGATCACCACCTCACTTGGTTTTGCACCAACTACTTTGGCCGCTTTTTCCGTTAAAAAATGATGGTAATACATCCATGGATTTTTACCAGCAAAGTGTCCTTCTACACCCAACTCTGCCCAATCATTTAACTCCTGTTCTATAGCAGCACGTCCATTTTTGGGTTGAAGTCCTAAGGAATTACCACATAAATAAATCATGGGCTTGCCTTCTTTTTTAGGCATATAAAACTCATTACGGAAATGAGCCAGTTTATCTTCTTGATCTAGTTGTTGGGCAAATGCCAGTGTATTATGAAAAGTCATTTTTTGGGATTAGCTTTTGGCCTTTGGCATTTAGCCGTAGGCCTTTATAAATCTGATTTTATTTTAGTTATAAGACTATTTATTTTTCGTTGAAGTTCAATCATGGTAAGTAATTCTTTCTCTAATCTCTCCTAGGGTAATTTTTAAAACGCCAATTTTAGCAACTTTGTTCAAATATTAAAAGTTACCACAACCAACAGCAAAGAGCCAACAGCAAATATTATTTCACTAAGTTAACCATACTCATTTCTAATCCTTTTTTCAACAAACCATTGCGTTTAGGATTAAATTGATTTAAGCGCATTAATGCTTGGCGAATGGTAACGGAAGCATCTTTAAATATGGCTTCATCATTAAGTTCAAAATTTTCGCTCATGCAATAGGCAAAAGTACGCGCCATGCCACAGTTTGCAATAAAATCAGGAATTACAGCTACACGGTCGTCAGCATTGTTACCTATAGGTCCTAAGAAAATTTCGCTATCGGCAAAAGGTACATTAGCTCCACAAGAAATCACGTCAAGGTCGTTTTCAACCATGGTATCTAATTGCTCTTGGGTTAGCATACGCGATGCAGCAGCCGGAATAAAAATATCGGCTCCAATGCTCCAAATTTTCCGGTCAATTTCATTGTAAGGCATAAACTCGAAGCCCAATTTTTGGCAAGTAGCTTGAGATAATTTATTGCCATCACGCTCAATAAACAACTGCTTAATTTGGTCTTTACTAAAACCTTGGTTGTTTAACAACCCACCTTCACGATCAATAATACCCACAATCATTACATCCATTTGAGACAAGTAATACGCTGCGGCTGCGGCAACATTCCCCCAACCTTGTATGATGGCACGTTTGTATGTGAAATTTGGTCCCCAGAAATCGTAGAAATGACGTACCGCTTCAGCCACACCCCAACCAGTAATCATATCTGCTACCAAATATGTTTTGTTGGTATCGGGCGAAAAACGCGCATCATCCAATACTTTAGAAACGCCATTACGCAGGTTGTTGATACGCTTTTGTTTTTCAGTTTCGTCCAATCTTAAATGACCGTTTACTACACCTTCTTGTGGGTGCAACAAACCATACTGTTCTGTAATAGGAATTACCTCATGTATTTCATCTACATTTAAATCGCCACCTGTACCATAATAGTTTTTTAGTAATGGCATTACCGCTTTGTACCAACGCTCTAGTACACCTTTTTTGCGGGGGTCGGCTGGGTCGAAGTTAATACCCGATTTTGCACCACCAATAGCAGGGCCTGCAACAGTAAATTTAATCTCCATGGTTTTGGCTAGGGAGGTTACTTCATGTTTATTTAAACCTTTACGCATGCGGGTTCCGCCACCTGCGGCACCACCGCGAAGGGAGTTTATTACCACCCAACCTTCGGCATCGGTTTCGCTATCTTTCCATTCAAAAACAATTTCAGGTTGTTTCTCCTCGTATCGTTTAATCAGTTTTTCTATTTGTGTTGACATATTTTTCACTTTCTATAATGGGCCGCAATTTACAACGGGTATTTTAAATAATTAGGGTAGAAACAAAAATCAGGTTTTGATGTATAAATGGTCTGTTTGCTCATTTGCTGTTTTACTATTATCCCCAAATGCAACCACCTATACTATCCTTTGAAGCACCTGTAATGTGTGTTAAACTGTTGTTGGTTTTCATTACTCTTAAAACACCTAAAAATCCGAAGATCAGGGCCTCTTTGTAGTTTACTAAAAGGTTATCCGGAACGACCAGTGCGTTTTGTGTTTGGGCATTTATATCATCAATCATCATTTTATTAAACGCCCCTCCACCTGTGGTTAATATTTTTTTTAAATTATTTGCCTTAATGACAATGACTATTTGTTGTACGATGTGCTTGTTTATTGTGGCCAATAAATCAATAGGGGGTATCTGGTATTGTTTAACCACGGGCCAAAAATGTTCAGTTACCCATTCTGTGCCCAATGATTTTGGGGATATTTTTTTGTAAAAAGATAATGCGTTTAGTTGGGTTAAAAGTTGGTCATTAATTTCTCCTTGAGCAGCCAATTTACCTTCATCATCATAATCAAGCCCCAATAAATTAGCCATTGGATTCATTACTATATTACAAGGGCATATATCAAAGGCTACCCGCTGTTTTTCTTTTTTAAAGCTAATGTTGCTAAATCCTCCTAAATTAAGGCAACCATCAAATTCATTAAAAAGCAACTCATCTCCAATTGGCACAAGCGGAGCGCCTTGTCCGCCCATGGCCACATCAACTACTCTAAAATCATTAATGGTTGTTATGCCTGTTTCGGCATAAATATTTGCACCATTTCCTATTTGTGCCGTATAGCCTTTATCGGGTTGATGAAAAATGGTGTGTCCGTGGCTCGCTATAAAATCAATTTGAAGTTGATGTTTAGCAATGAATGTAT
>CANLLM010000101.1 GCA_947491825.1 Bacteroidota bacterium | reverse complement strand
AAGGAAACTCGAAAAATAAACAGTTTCAATACCATACAGGCAGCCTAGAAACACTTAAAAGAATGGTGGAAATAAACAGTGGGATAACCATATTACCTGAATTAAGTATTTTTGACTTTAATGATGAACAAATGGAGCGGGTAAGGTACTTCAAAAAACCAGATCCGGTTCGCGAGATCAGTATGGTAATCCATCGGGTTGATTTGAAAAAACAGTTGATTGAAAGTTTTATAACCGCGTTGCTTGCAGCAATACCCGCGCGAATGAAAAAGGACAGGGAAAAAGTAGTGATTGAGTTTTAAGGCCATTTCTTTTCGTGATTCACTTGATCTAACTCCGGTAAGGCATATAGAGTTGACGGGACTGTGAGATTGGGTTCCAATAAAATTAAGCTTTTTGCCAACCACGCGTTAATACCTTATTTTAACAACAGTAAAGATCATAATGTTAAGGCGTTTACCGCAGGAATTATGCTTATTGGTTTTTACACCTATAGAAAACTAAAAGGGCAGAAAATCAATGATTTTCTGCCCCTGTCAATAAGTAATATCTGTGATTACTTTATGCTAAACGCTTTTTTCACTTTATCCAAGTAATCTAATTTCTCCCAAGTAAATAATTCAACCTTTTTGGTTATTTTCTTGCCATCAGGAGAAACGAAAGTTTTTGTTACGATTTCGTTTTTACGACCCATGTGACCATATGCAGCAGTTTCGCTGTAAATTGGGTTACGTAATTTCAAACGAGTTTCAATTCCGTAAGGAGTCATGTCAAATATTTTTTCTACTTTCTTGGCAATTTCACCATCAGTTAATTTAACTTTTGATGTACCATATGTATTGATGTAAATACCCATTGGATCTTTAACACCAATTGCGTAGGAAACTTGCACTAACACCTCAGAGCATAAACCTGCAGCTACCAAGTTTTTTGCGATATGACGTGTAGCATATGCAGCACTTCTATCTACCTTGCTTGGATCTTTACCAGAGAATGCACCTCCACCATGAGCACCTTTACCACCGTATGTATCAACAATGATTTTGCGACCAGTTAAACCGGTATCGCCATGCGGACCACCAATTACAAATTTACCTGTTGGGTTGATGTGGTATTTAATATCGTTGTTAAATAACTTAGCGAATTTTTTATATTTAGCCTTCACACGAGGTATCAAAATTTCGATGATATCTTTCTTAATTTTAGCTAGCATTTTAGCTTCTGTATCGAAATCATCATGTTGTGTTGAAACAACTATAGAGTCGATACGAACCGGTTGGTTTTTATCATTGTACTCTAGGGTTACTTGACTTTTTGCATCAGGACGCAAATATTTAATTGCTTTATTTTCTCTGCGCAAAGCAGCTAATTCAATCAATACTTTATGTGCAAGATCTAAAGCCAAAGGCATGTAATCATCAGTTTCTGCAGTTGCATAGCCAAACATCATACCTTGGTCGCCAGCTCCCTGGTCTTGTTTTTTCTTACGGTCAACACCTTGGTTAATATCTGCAGATTGTTCGTGAATAGCACTTAGCACACCACATGAATTGGCTTCGAACATATACTCGCTTTTGGTATAACCAATTTTCTTGATTACATCACGAGCAATGGTTTGAACATCAAGATAAGCCTTAGACTTAACCTCACCCGCCAAAATAACTTGTCCGGTAGTTACCAAAGTTTCGCAAGCCACTTTTGATTCTGGATCAAAAGCTAAAAAGTTGTCAATTAAAGCGTCCGATATCTGATCGGCAACTTTGTCCGGGTGGCCTTCGCTAACCGATTCTGAAGTGAATAAATACGCCATGTTTATTTAATAGTGTTTTGTTTAAACTTAGTGGGCAAAATTACATTTTTATATGAAGTTACAAAGCCTTGATTGTTAAATTTAAAGATTGATTAAAAGCCTTATAAAATAAGCAATTGAAGCATTAAATTTGCACCATGCAGGATATAGAACCTCATTTTAGGTGGAGAGACTTTTACCAAGCCGAGCACGACAGCAAGTCGCCTTTTTTTGGGCGCGAGTATAGCGAGTTTGAGTTTACCAATCAGATATACAATTATTTAATACATCCGCAATGGGATGATTTTGGATCAAATACCTTGTATGTAAAACTATTATTTACAGAATACAATGAAGGTTATGCCATTATCGAGTTAATTGGCGAATGGAACGATGCCATTAATAATGATGTGATGCTTTTAAAGCGTGAAGTAGCCGAAATATTATTAGCAGAAGGTATAAATAAGTTTATTTTAATTGGTGAAAACGTATTAAACTTCCATGTTAGTGATGATTGTTACTATGAAGAGTGGTTTCAAGATGTTGAAGATGGATGGATAGTGGCGCTTAACTTTCAAGATCACGTGTTGGATGAATTTAGAAGAAACAATATTGATTACTACCTAAATTTTGGTGGAGATTTGGATGCTGTGAATTGGCGTAAATTTACTCCAGCACAATTATACATCCACGTTTTAGATATCATTAGTAAACGATTAAATTAGCGTCTATAATAGCAATAAAAGTAGCTAATTAATTGAAACGCTATGCTATCAAATTAAATAGAAAAAATCAAACCTGAACTTCGTGTAGATATCCTATTACGTTTTAGTCTATACATTTTCAATCCAATTATTTGTATTATGCTTTGATGCAACAACTCAAACATTCGTCAACTTTCAAAAACTAGGTTGCTTTTAATCCATTGGCTTCTTATTGGTGCTTTTTGACTAAAAAGTTCTTATTTTAAAAATACACCCTCGTTATGTTGTATTATAATTCGAATATAATCTTACAGTTAACCTCATATTTAGGTTGTTAATCCTGCATAAGTTACTTTATTAATTTTATGCTATAAACCCAACTCGATTTCTCCTTTATCTTCAGCTTCTTTTAAGGCCAAAATTTGGTCTAATGCAGCCGGAACTACATCACTGCAAATGGTTAAAAAAGTTCCTTTACGGGCGTTTTTTATGGCAAAGTCAATCGCATCGGTTTCACGTTTAAACGAAGTCACTTTTTTGTTGGGATCAACCTCTCTGATGCCACGTTTTATCAATTCAATAATTTCATCTTCGGTGCGTCCACGTAAGTTTTTATCTTGCCTTATTACAATTTCGTCAAACATTTTAGCTGCCTGTCTACCTAGCCCAATAGTATCTTCGTCTCTTCTATCTCCTACCCCAGCAATTACGCCTACATGGTTAGCATTTATTTTGCTAAGCATTTCACCAATGGCTTCAAAACCCGAAGTATTGTGAGCATAATCCACCATCAACTCAAAGTTTTTAAAGCGGAAAATATTCATACGACCAGGTGTTTGCACTGGACCAGGAATAAAGGTTTGAAGGGCCACACGCATATCTTCAATTTTAAAGTTACGAATGAACCCAGCCAATAATGTTGGCAATACATTGGCTATATTATAAGTAGCCCTTGCACCAAATGTAAGCGGAATGTTCACCGCCTTTTCAATTCTAATTTTCCAAGTACCTTTACAAATGGTTACATATCCGTTTTCGTATACCGCAGCTAACCCGCCTTTTGTAATGTGTTCTTTAATTATAGGATTGTTTTCGTCCATGCTAAAGTATGCAATGTTGCATACACATTCTTTAGCCATGCTTACCGTATATTTATTATCTGCATTTAAAATGGCATAACCCTCAGGCAAAACACTCGCGGGCACAACAGCCTTTACACGGGTGAGCTGTTCAATGGTATCAATATCTTGCAAGCCCAAATGGTCTTCGGCAATATTGGTTACTATGGCAATATCGCAATTATGAAAACCAAGTCCAGCGCGCAGAATTCCGCCACGTGCAGTTTCTAATACTGCAAAATCAACTGCTGGATCTTTCAATACAAACTCTGCACTTACCGGGCCAGTGCAATCGCCACGTAACATCAACTGATTTTGAATATAGATGCCATCTGTTGTGGTATAGCCAACTTTATACCCCATGGTTTTTACCATATGTGCCATTAAACGTGTGGTAGTGGTTTTCCCATTTGTGCCTGTTACTGCAATAATTGGAATACGAGCACTGCTCCCTTGTGGGTATAACATATCAATTACTGGTTCGGCTACGTTTCGTGGAATGCCCTCAGCTGGATCAATATGCATGCGGAAACCAGGAGCAGCATTTACTTCTAAAATAGCACCTCCATTATCTTTAACTGGTTCGGTTAAGTTTTCGGCCATGATATCAATGCCACAAATATCTAAGCCTATAATGCGTGCAATACGTTCGCACATAAAAATGTTGTCAGGGTGTACCATATCGGTTACATCCGTAGCGGTTCCTCCTGTACTTAAATTTGCAGTTGGCTTTAAAAGTATTTCTTCGCCTTTAGGTAAAATGCTTTCCAAGTTAAGATTGGCTTTGGCCAGCATGTCTAGGGTAAAATCGTCAACCTTAATTTGTGTTAATGTCTTTTCGTGACCATAGCCCCTACGTGGGTCTTCATTTATTTTATCAATTAACGCTTGAATATTACTTATTCCATCACCAATTACAGAAGCGGGCTTTCTGATAGCAGCTGCAACAAATTTATAATTAATTACCAGCACGCGGTGGTCTTGCCCTGTAATAAACTTTTCTACAATTACCCCACGGGAGTATTTTTTAGCAGCCTCTAAGCCACGTAAAGCATCATCCCAATTGTTAATATTAGTAGTTGCGCCTTTACCATGATTGCCATCAACGGGTTTGGTCACAATGGGGTAACTAATACGCTCTAAAGCTTCTTTCAAGCCTTCATCGCTGTAAACAATTCGGCCGCGCGGAACAGGAATTTCTGCAGCTTCCAACAAGTTTTTGGTTTCTTCTTTATCACAGGCTATATCAACTGCAATACTGCTTGTTGTACTTGCAATTGTAGCCCTAATTCTTTTTTGATTCATTCCATAACCCAACTGCACCAAAGAGTGTCTATTTAACCTGATGTAAGGAATGCCTCTTGCTATAGCCTCGTCAACAATACAACCAGTGCTTGGTCCAAGACGTTCTTCTTCACGTATTTCTCTTAAATTTTGAATGTCTTCAGCCAAATGATACTCATTACCTGCAATCAATGCTTCGGCAATACGTACTGATGCATTTGCAGTAAATATACCCGCTTTTTCCTCCATGTAACTATACACCACATTATAAATCCCCTCTTTACCTGTACTACGCGTTCTACCAAATCCACAAGCCATACCAGCAAGTGTTTGAAGCTCTAATGCTATATGTTCTATTACATGTCCCATCCATGTTCCTTCTTCAATCCGCTTAAAAAAACCACCAGGTGTACCAATTGAACAACGATGAGAATGCATGGTAGGAAAAAGCTTTTGCAAACGCTCCCCAAATCCTTCAATTTTATTTGTAGGAAACTGCTCAAGTTCCTCTAAATCAAGACGCATTTGAATTAATTTATGCCTGCGAATACTCCAGTAATTTGGACCGCGCATTACTTTGATGTCTAGAATTTTCATAGTAAAACAAATAAGGATTGGGGTGATTTTAATTAGATGCATTTTACATAAAAAACTTGGATTAACTAACGGTATATTTTTGTGGGCGGATTATGTTATTCAGGGGGAAAATAAAATTGTGTAACCAAGGCATGCGTTTATCTTTGCTGCTTCACTTATAAATTAATATTGTTTTGGAAATACCTAAAGGAAAGCTGATTTCGGTGGGGGGGGCAGAAGACAAAGGAACTGATTTAGAACAGGGGTTTATTCAGCGTAACCGCTTAAATTTCTTTGAACTTGGCATATTAAAACGTTTTATTGATGAGGTTGGTGGCGTTGAAAAACGCATTGAAGTTATTACCACTGCATCATCAATACCAGTTGAGGTAGGCGAAAATTATTTAGATGCATTTGGTAAAATAGGCTGCAAAAATATAGGTGTTATTGATATTAGAAAACGCGAGGATGTTTTTGAAGAGGCGTTTATCAATCGTGTTAAAAAAGCTGATGGTATCATGTTTAGTGGTGGCGACCAACTTAGGTTAACATCTATTTTTGGTGGTACAGAGATATACAATGTGCTTCACGATAGGTATTTTAACGAAGACGGTTTTGTGATTGCAGGAACAAGCGCGGGTGCAATGGCTATGAGTAATACCATGATTTATCAAGGCAAAAGCGAATTAGCCCATTTAAAAGGTGAGGTTAAAATTACTACTGGTTTGGCATTTATGGGTAATGTAATTATCGACTCGCATTTTGACAAGCGCGGCCGTTTTAACCGATTGGCTCAAGCTGTAGCTAGCAACCCGCAATGCACAGGTATAGGCTTGGGTGAAGATACAGGGGTAATTGTTACTGGTGGAAATAGCCTAGAAGTTGTAGGAAGCGGTGCTGTTGTAATTGTTGATGGAAGAGACATACGCCATACAAATATTACCGAAGTTGGCATGGGCGAACCTATAGCATTGGATAACTTACGCGTAAGTATTATGGTTAGAGGCAACCGGTATTTATTAAAAGATAGAAAATTTATAGCCAGCGAAACTGCAACGGCATAAATTAAGGAGTTAAAGTAAAAAGGAGTTAAAATTAACTCCTTTTTTTTATGCAATTAATCTTCGTAGATTTTTATTACTGCATCAGTGTTCCCATTTTTATAGGCTCGATACATTCCTTCACTATTAAAAGGTAACTCAATGTTTCCTAATTTGTCAATTGCTATCAAACCACCTTCACCGCCAAACTTTACAAGTTTATCTTTTACAACATAATCGCAAGCTTGCTTGAGCGTGTATCCCTTATATTCCATTAAACAACTAATGTCATAGGCAACAACTGCACGTATAAAATACTCGCCATGACCAGTACAACTTACTGCACAAGTATTATTATTGGCATATGTTCCTGCACCTATCATTGGGCTATCGCCTACCCTACCAAAACGTTTATTAGTCATCCCGCCAGTTGATGTTGCAGCAGCAATATTTCCATGCATATCAAGCGCAACGGCTCCCACGGTTCCAAACTTTTTGCCTTCGCCACTATTTACCGTATGATCAAGTTGATAACCATCATTATCCTTCACTTCTTGCCATTGTTTGTACCTGCTTTCCTCAAAAAAGTACTCGTCAGGTTGCATGGGCAATTGCATGATTTTGGCAAATGCTTCTGCCTCTTTTCCGCACAAAAAAACATGCCCACTTTTATCTTTAATTAACCGGGCTAAAGCTACTGGATTTTGAACATTGCTTATGCCACTAACTGCTCCCGCCCCAAGCGTTTTACCATCCATAATACTGGCATCCATTTCGTGCGTACCTTTATTGGTAAAAACAGCCCCTTTACCTGCGTTAAACAAAGGGAAATTCTCTAGTGCAATAACGGCCTTCTCCACAGCATCTATACTTGAACCACCAGATCTTAAGATTTTATTTCCCACATCAATGGCCTCTTGCAAACCTTTAATGTATAAAGCCTCTTTTTCGGGTGTCATTAAACTGCGTAAAATGGTACCTGCGCCACCATGCACTGCAATACCAAAGTTTTTATTCATGCCGCTAAAATAACTTAATCCCGGATTATTCTTCCGAAACCTAGTAATGAAAGTACAAAAGAAATGAAGGAAGTTCGCATAGCCATTAAAATTAAGTGGCACCAATAGCACAGTTAATTTTGTTCGTGTTCCAAATGTTACTATACACAAAACTTCATTACAAAGGTAATCTCGATACCGCTACTCCAGTATTTATTTAACACAAATTATGGAGAATTGTTAAACTCCAACAGTGCTCAATAATGGATAATTTACGTTTATATATTAAGTCTTTTACACCTCAAACAATAACCCTACTTTCGTAGTTAATAAACTAGCTGTATTTATAGGCTAATTAACTTTCATGACAAAATCAAAAAAATCCGAATCTGTTGATTCGATAAACGAAGAAGAATATATCGAAATACTTGGCGCAAGAGAGCATAATCTTAAAAACATTGATGTTCGGATTCCG
>CANLLM010000100.1 GCA_947491825.1 Bacteroidota bacterium | reverse complement strand
ATAAAGACATAGCACAACTCGAACCCAAAAGTTGCATTTTCCGCATTAACCGCGATGTAAGATTTAGCAAGGATAAATCGCCATATAAAACCAATTTTGGTATGAGCCTGAGTAAGGGTGGCAAGCGATATGATTTTTGCGGTTACTATTTACACGTTCAACCAGCGGCTAGTTTTATTGCTGGAGGATCATACATGCCCATGCCCGAAAAACTTGCTGCTATTAGACAAGAGATAGATTATAATGCCAAAGCGTTTGTTGACATTGTATCAAATAAAACATTTAAAACCACGTTTGGCAAGCTAGGTGGCGAGAGCCTTAAGCGTCCACCCAAGGGATACGAAGCAGATAATCCAATGATTCAGTTTATTAAACACAAAAGTTTTATAGCTGAGTATAAATTAAGCGATAAAGATTTAGTAGCGCCTGATTTTTCTAATAAAATGGTTGAAGTTTTTAAAACATTTGCCCCCTTAAACGAATTTTTATACCGGGCAATGGGGGGTTAATGTTAAAAAATGACGTTTGCCGCACATTTTTAGTTAATCAAACCATTAAAATATTTGTAATTTCTGCAAAGAGTCTTTGGCCATAAAAACTTTGTTGATATTGCTTTGCTCCAATTTAAACCAGCTTTGGAGTATTTCGAAATAAACTTGTTTAAAATCAATATTCGTGTTTATCCCTGCTTGATCAGGTAGCTCTTCAAGTATGTTTGGGGTATCTCCTATGTTTTGGTGTTTTAATCCATCGCCAAATATAAAAACAGGAGCCGCATCGCCATGGTCGGTGCCAAATGATTTGTTGCTCTTTATTTGGCGCCCAAATTCTGAATAAACCATCCCCAATACCCTTTTATGATTGCCAGATCTTTTTAGATCCTCCAAGAAGGCGGTTAATGAGTCGCCTAGCATTCTTAATAAGCTTGGGTGGTTTCCCTCATTAGAGTTATCCTTATCTACTTGATAGGCATGGGTGTCAAAACCACCCAAAGTAAGGGTATAAACCTTGGTTTTAGCACCTGCATTTATAAGTTGAGCAACCATGCCAAGTTGGGCTGCTAATTCGCTGTTTGGATAGGTAATGTAGTTTTTCCCTTTTTGTTTTAATGTATTAATCGATCCAGATAAAGCATTGGTTAGCTTAGCGCTTTGGCTTAAAAAGTCAATTAATGAGTTGTAATTTCCACTAACCTCGCCAATTTCTCTATGTTGTTCTCCAATCTTTTCTGTAAGTTGGGAAAAGCTTGATAAAGCATAGCTGAACTGGTGGGAGTTTCCTTGACAGGTTTCTGCAACATCATTACCAATTGACACTACCAATGGATCTGGATATTTAATGTTTGGATAGGCGGTTGGATAGTTGGGATGTATGATATCTAAATAGCGGCCTAACCAACCACTCGTCCAATATTGGTTTGATGGAGATGCTGTATTCCAAATATCCATTGAACGAAAATGAGAGCGATTGGGGTTTTCATAACCAACACCTTGAATAATACACATTTTTTGTTGTTGCATTAAATCGTGTAAAGCTTTCGCTGATGGATGAAATCCTATGTGGTTATTACATTGAATAACGTCTTTTTTGTTCGGTAAAACATTTCCTCTATGTAATACAAGTTGATCCCAGTGGTTAATTGGTATAATGGTATTTAATCCATCGTTACCTCCTATTAATTGTATTAAAACCAATACGTGGTCATTCTCATTGTCGAGAGCGCCAGAGATTACACCTGCAGAAACTTTCTGTGCTAACCAATTGGTTGCGCCAACCGCTCCTAATCTTAATACATCACGAATAAATGTGTCTCTATTCATACTATATTAAATTGGTTTGTGGTTGACTAACGATTGTGTATAAAGATTGCCTCACCGCATCCAACTGAGTATTGGTGTATGTGTTTTCTGCTAAAGATTTATTCCAACCATTATTATCACAAATTACATATAGGCCTTCCATGATTTCTCGGGCAAAACGCTCATCGTAAATGGGATGAAAGTAATAAATAGCGGTTTCTATAACCTGTTGTATGGATTGGTTCTTAAATTGTTTTAGAAAAGACACCATATCTGCTTTAAGTTTTATATCGTCAGCTTCAATTCCATCAAAAAATAAATTTTTTATAAATTGTGTTCTTTTTATTTGAGATGATGCGTTAATCCACTGTTTGCTTAATACAGGATATTGGTAGTATGCCTTCCAACCGGCTACGCCCGGGGGCCTTAACAGCTCCATACCCATTTCGGACATGAGTTTAAAAATGGTGTAAAAAAAATTGTTAGATTGTTTTGGGCTATTGTTAGAGGTTACAGGAATAGCGTGCAAAATACCTAGAACAAATTGCGCTGGACTTTTTAAGCGCAAATGATTTGTATTGCCAAGTAAATCCGATTTGGTTAGATAGTCCATTACCGGTAATATCTCATAATCCGAATCATACAATATGTCTGCTATCTTGCACACCAATAATTCGTATTTTTGGGGTTCATCGCCAACAAACCAGGTAACTAGCTTTTTAGCGAAATTTAATGCTGTTTCTTTCCTTGCAAATATTACATCTATTAGCTTTTTAAATTCATCTTCGGCAGCTTCTTCTGTAAAATCACGGTTAAAAGATTTCGAAAGTTTCTTTACTGATTCATCATGGTCAAGTGGATTAAACTCAGCGCCTGGTTTTAGTTTTTCGTCTCTTGTAAACCAGCCTTTATCTTTCCAGCCCGTTAATATTTTTGCACATTCCCTTACATCCTCTTCGGTATATGTGGTATAATTTCCCTCGCCTATCTGTGGCCCTTTTCCAATAGTAAACAACTCCAATAACTCGCGCGCATAATTTTCATTAGGTGAGCTTTTTATGTTTTCTGCTCCATTTAAATAACGCAACATTGCAGGGTCAATGGTAACATCCTTTACTAGTTTTTTAATGTTGCCAAACGATGACGAGTGAAGTAACTTAATGTGTAAATATTCAAATTTGTGCTCTATTACATCGGAAATTGCAAAATGGTTTAACCAAAACAACATCATCTGATTTTGCAAAGAAATTTTATTGCTTAATAATTCTTTTACAAGCCAGGCCCTGAGGCTTTTCTTTCTATATTGTTCATAAAACACATCCAATCTGTATACCGCATCTATCCAAGTTTCTCCTATAGATACAGTTTGGTCTTGATCAAACTCAAAGTTAACAGGAACATCACGATTTTCTCTATTTATAAGCAGGTTTTGAAACTGCTCATTGTTTCCGTTTTCCATTATATCAGCTGCAATATCTAATGAAAACCCAAGAGTTAATCTCTTAAAAATTAATAGTGGATTTTGTTGGATAGCGGCTAGTTTATGAATTACCTTCTTATCTGGTAAGCAAGATGCCGCACCAAGTGATGTTACTCCGAAACCTAAAGCAATAAAAGTCCTTCTTTGCATTACCCTTACAAATTAATGTTTTACAATTTGAAAGACAATATATCTGTCGATAAATAACCAATATTATATTTCTATATAGTACCTTATTTCACTTACAAAAGTCATTTTTTACACCCATTAATAAGCCTATCTTAGTTTAGATATTAATACAGAAAACGATGAAAAAACTTGAAAATAAGGTGGCCATAATTACAGGCGCGGGCGCGGGTATGGGCAAAGTAATTGCTGCGGATATTAATCAAGACCGTTTAAACACCTTAGATGCTGAGGTAAAAAAATTGGGTGGCATTATTACTACCATTAAAGCCGATATGGCTAATGAAGTTGATGTTGGTGCCATGATAAATATAGCCAAAACCACCTATGGAACACTACACATATTAGTAAATAATGCTGGAGTAATGGATAATTTTCAGCCAGTGGGCGAGGTTGATAATGAAACTTGGGATCATGTGATGAAAGTTAATGTGGATGGCCCTTTTAAAGCCATGCGTAGGGCTATCAAGATATTTATGGAAAACGGAAATGGTAACATCATTAATATTGCTTCAATAGGTGGATTAAAGGGTGGCGTAGCTGGGGCTGCATATACAACAAGTAAGCATGCGCTTATTGGTTTAACTAAAAACACAGGACACGTGTACGCCAAAACGGGAATTAGGTGTAATGCAATTGCTCCAGGAGCGGTGGCAACAAGTATTGGCGAAACCATTGACATCACTAAAATAACGCCTATGGTTCAAGACAGAATAATGACAGGAATGGCGTTAAATCCACGAATAGGTGAACCAAACGAAATTGCCGCTGCTGCGCTATTTTTAGCAAGCGATGATGCCAGTTTTATTAACGGGGCTGTACTTGTTGTAGATGGCGGTTGGAGTGCTTATTAATTACCAATTACGTATTTTAACATATCCGAAAACGAGAAAATATAAAAAGGTGTTAATTGTTGGAAAATCCCAAAACACCTGGAGATTTAAAACGGTTGTCGCATCCGCTTTAACACAAACTGCAGATAAAAAGAAAGGTAGTTGAGGGTTATTATGTGTTCGTATAAAAAGATAGGTTCGAGTACTTTTAAAAAGTACTCGAACCTATCTTTATTATTAACCGCGAAGCGGGAAAATATTTATTTATTCGCTTTCAAATTGTTGTAAAAACCTAATATCATTAGTAGAAAATACACGTAAATCTTTTACATTATATTTTAACATGGTTATGCGTTCTATACCCATACCAAATGCGAATCCACTAAACTCATCGGGATTTATCCCATTCGACTGCATTACATTAGGATCTATCATACCACAGCCTAATATCTCAACCCAACCGGTATGTTTACATACATTACAGCCTTTTCCTTTGCATATAATGCATGAAATATCCATTTCGGCACTAGGTTCTGTAAAAGGGAAGTAACTCGGTCTAAAGCGTATTTTAAACTCTTTACCAAACATTTCTGTTACAAAATGGTAAAGTGTTTGTTTTAAATCGGCAAAGGATACATTTTTATCAATATAAATTCCTTCAACTTGGTGAAAAAAACAATGTGCCCTAGCAGATATTGCCTCATTGCGATAAACACGTCCAGGCATTATGGCGCGTAAAGGCGGTTTTTGATTTTCCATTAACCTAACCTGAACACTAGAAGTATGGGTGCGCAAAGCAATTTCTTTATCAATAAAAAATGTGTCTTGCATGTCTCTTGCAGGATGGTTTTCAGGGAAATTTAATCCTGAAAAATTATGCCAATCATCCTCTATTTCTGGCCCATATGATAAACTGAATCCTAATTTTGAAAATATATCTGCAATTTGTTTTTCAACCAAAACCAATGGGTGACGTGAGCCTAATTTTGCAGGTTCTGGTGGTAAAGTTAAATCCTGATTTGTTACACTATCTTCGGTAGTTTCTTCAAACTTTACTTGCGCCTCATCAAACTTCACTTGTGCAGCTTGCTTAATCAGGTTCATTAACTTGCCAACTTCTTTTTTCTGGTCGTTTGCTATGGTTTTAAATTCTTCAAATAATTCGTTTAATAAACCTTTTCGGCTTAAATATTTTAATCTAAACTGCTCGGTTTCATCAGCATTGTTTAAAACAATACTTTCTAATTCTTTTTCTAAGGCTTTTAATTTTTCAATCATAACTCAAGTCCAAAACTAAGCAATTCAATTTAAAGTACTATTCACATTCGTTTAATCTTATATTACTTATATATAAAGGTTGTTATTATTATTAAGGTGTGAATTTGGCGTATAACTAAATTTTAATAATTAGGTTTTGTAGTTATCCTTATTCCGTTAACATTAAATTAACACACTAACTACCTGTTATTCTTATCTATTTTATAGTTTATTAACAGCTGTGGATAGCTTAACTAACATATCGTTCGTGATAAGATTAATCACTAATAAATGGGTATAAGATTGGGTTAGTGTGTTTACAATGTCGCACTTATTAGGTTGATGGTCTGTAATAAATAGTTATCAACCTGTTTTAGTAGGATAATATGTCGCAATCCACATTGCATGTTAATTACTCTATTAACACACTCTGTTCCAAGTCCCAGTATGCTTTTAAAGTGATTGTTTGATCTAAATACTTCACTTTTTCAGGTTGCTTATCTGTGTTTATATCACCAGTATCCCAAATCCCATTACTATTGGCATCATAAATGTATTTTACTTTATATATTCCAGGTACTACATTATCTATGTTAATATCTAGGTTATTAGTAATATTAAACTGATAATTAACTAATTTTTCATCATTACTTAATAGTTGTAACAAGAAAGGATGAGTACTACTTTTAGGCACTTTAACATGTAAAATTAAATTAGCATATTCTTTTTTAGCTTTCATAATATAAACAACCTTTTCCTGTTTACTGTATTGATTGTAATAATCTATAAAAGCACTGTCATTTAATGTAAGTTTATATATACTACTTTCTTCTTTTGGATATGTAACGTATAATTCGAAATTATTAATTTGAAGTAATTTATAGGCTAGATTAATTGAATCTTTCATTAATTTAATTCGAGTGGTATCTATTTTTACTATTGGATTAACGAAATTAATTTTAATCGTATCATTTAACTCTAACTGTTTAGTTACCGTAAAAGTTGGTTTATTTAACTTATTTATAACCTTTTGCTTTATAATAAGTTCACGGGTATTGTTATTTATTAAAGCATTAAATTTAAGTAAACTATCGGTTCTTATGGTTGATGTAAATAGATAAAATGTATCAATATCTTGGTTACCTTTAATATGTTTCATATACGATTTATTTGTATTATCAGGTGTAATATTTACATAGCTTGGCTTATAAATAACAAATACAAATTTATCAGGCTCACGGTTAAAAGTATCAATAAGCCTACCCGGTTTATATAAGTTTGGTTTAAATAGTTTTAGTGTTAGGTTTTTATGATTACTATCTATAGAGTTTATGGTGTTATTTAAAAAAGCTACAGGCTCATTTATTTCTTTTTTAAGGTTTTTATTTTCGTCTTTAAATGCAATAATTTTAAAGTTATTGCCGGGTAAATTTTTAATATTAAACAACCCATTTTCATTGGTTTTTGCCATATAAATAGGCTTATATTTAATAATCGTTGAATCATTAAACCCTTCTGTATAATAGAGCCCCACAGTAATATCATTTTCTGGTTTATTTGTAAAAGCGTTTTCTACTTTTCCAGTAATATAATTCGAATCAATAATGTTACCTGTAGACAAAACATAAACAAAATCTTTCACTATATTATTTTCCTTATTATCGCCAATAGCATTGCCAAAATTAATGGTGTAGGTGGTGTTTGGAAGCAAAAGTTCTTTAAACCTTATTTCTAATAAACGACCTTTATTTATAAACTCAGGCTTATTTTCTAAAGGAGGCGAAATGATAATTTGCTCTCCAGAGTTATTAATTTGAATAAACTCGTTAAACTTAAATTGAATACTATTTTTTGCAAAATTAGTACTTAGGTTTTTGGGTGATACATTTAATAATTGAGGTGCTGTTAAATCGCGTTCACCCCCATTAGGATTGACTATTTGAGCACATGATACCAGTATCAACCCCCCAAAAAGAATAAATACAATTAATAAATTACGCATGTTTTACTACAAATAATAAACTGCTATGGTCGTTTTTATTCCATGCGCTTACTGTAGATCGAATACCAGAAATAGCACCACGTATAAATTCAAAGGTATTACCTTGGTGTACTTCGCTTCTCATGCTTATGTATGGTGCATCAAAGGGCATACTTTTAGTTTCAATAACTTTAAAGCCATGCTTTTCCATCAATAGGTTAAAACTCTTTTGATTAAAATGGTATAGGTGTCTTGGTACATCATATCCATCCCAAAACTCTTTATAGTGTTTTGCATCCCAACTATTACTATTTGGCACGGCAATAAACATTGTTCCAGTAGATTTTAACAAACGTTTTAATTGCAACAAGCGCTCGTTTAAAGCATGTACATGCTCTAATACATGCCATTGTGTTATAACATCATAACCTTGTTCGGGTAGTAAATCAAGTTCGCTTTCGTTTTTAACTTCGTAACCAAACTTTTGTTTTACATAATCTACAGCCTCTTGAC
>CANLLM010000099.1 GCA_947491825.1 Bacteroidota bacterium | reverse complement strand
TTCACATCTAAATAAATAGCATGGTTATTTGGTTCTATACCGAAAGTATCTGCAGAAAGAGTTACTTTCTTACCGGTTTCTGTACCGTTTATGTTCAATACTGCTAATTCCATGTTATTTCTCGATAAATACGATTGAGCCCTTAGAACCTGGTATGCTACCTTTAATAACTAGCAAGTTTTGGTCCTTCACAACTTTTAAAATTTCTAGGTTGGTCTTTTTCACGCGGTCACCACCAGTTCTTCCAGCCATACGCATACCTTTAAATACGCGAGATGGATCCGATGAAGCACCTAATGAACCTGGAGCTCTTAGACGGTTATGTTGACCATGCGTTTGCATACCAACACCGCTAAAGCCATGACGTTTAACAACACCTTGAAAACCTTTACCTTTAGAAGTGCCGACAACGTCAACAAATTCTCCCTCGGCAAATAGGTCAACAGAAATTGTTTGTCCTAGTTCTAGTGTTTGTAAAAAGCCTTTAAATTCTACCAACTTACGTTTAGGTGTGGTATTAGCCTTTTTGAATATACCTATTTGCGCAGCGGGAGTGTTTTTTTCCTTACGATCTCCATACGCTAGCTGAACAGCAGTGTAGCCATCCTTTTCGGTGGTTTTAACTTGCGTTACCACACAAGGGCCCGCTTCGATAATCGTGCAAGCTACATTCTTACCGTTTTTATCGTAAATGCTGGTCATCCCAACTTTTTTTCCTATCAGTCCTGACATAATTTTCTATGATCAAACTTTAATTTCAACATCAACACCGCTTGGTAATTCTAATTTCATTAGTGCATCAACAGTTTTTGCGGTTGAACTGTAAATGTCCAGAATTCTTTTGTAAGAACATAACTGGAATTGTTCTCTGGCTTTCTTGTTAACATGCGGAGAGCGAAGAACTGTGTAAATTTTCTTTTTAGTAGGAAGTGGAATTGGACCATTCACTACAGCTCCGGTAGATTTTACCGTCTTTACAATCTTCTCTGCCGACTTGTCAACCAGATTGTAGTCAAATGACTTAAGCTTGATTCTTATTCTTTGGTTAACCATGATATTAGGCTTTTGCTTTACCGTTTACTTTTGCTAAAACTTCTTCTTGTACATTACGAGGTGCTTCAGCGTAATGATCGAACTCCATTGTAGAAGTTGCACGACCTGAAGACAAGGTACGTAGTTGAGTCACGTATCCAAACATTTCTGCCAATGGCACTTTTGCTTTAATAACTTGTGAACCAGCGCGAGTATCCATCCCTTCAAGTTGGCCTCTGCGCTTGTTTAAGTCACCGATAACGTCACCCATATTTTCTTCCGGTGTTAGAACCTCTATTTTCATAATTGGCTCTAGCAACACAGGACTTGCTTTGCGGGCTGCTTCTTTAAAGCCCATTTTAGCTGCTAATTCGAAAGATAATGCATCCGAATCTACCGCATGAAATGAACCATCAAATAAGCGAACCTTTAAACTTTCGATTGCATAACCAGCAAGAACACCGTTTTGCATGGCCGCTTTGAAACCTTTTTCAACTGAAGGAATGAATTCTTTAGGTATTGAACCACCAACAATTTCATTTACAAATTCTAAACCAGGTTTATCTGTAGAACCAGGTATAATTTCAAACTGGATATCGGCAAATTTACCTCTACCACCCGATTGTTTTTTGTATACCTCGCGGTGAATAGTTGGTTTCTGAATATTTTCTTTATAAGACACCTGAGGTGCACCTTGATTACATTCTACCTTGAACTCCCGCTTCAAACGATCTACAATGATTTCTAGGTGTAATTCACCCATACCAGAAATAACAGTTTGACCTGTGTCTTCGTCTGTGTGAACACGGAATGTTGGATCTTCTTCAGCTAACTTAGCTAAACTCATTCCTAACTTATCTACGTCTGCTTGTGTCTTGGGCTCAATAGCTAATCCAATAACAGGCTCAGGGAAATTCATCGCTTCTAATACAATAGGATGTTTCTCATCACAAAGCGTATCTCCAGTTTTTATATCTTTAAAACCAACAGCTGCACCAATATCACCTGCACCCAAACTATCAATTGGATTTTGTTTATTAGCATGCATTTGGAAGATACGTGAGATACGCTCTTTATTACCGCTACGTGTATTTAAAACATATGAACCAGCATCCAACTTACCTGAATATGCACGCATAAAAGCTAAACGACCTACAAAAGGATCAGTTGCAATTTTGAATGCTAGGGCAGCAAATGGCTCATTATAAGAAGGCTTACGGCTAACTTCAACTCCAGTATCCGGATTAATACCAAAAATACTTTCTTTATCCATCGGGCTAGGTAACAATTCCATTACTAAATCTAGCATGGTTTGCACACCCTTGTTCTTGAATGATGAACCGCACAACATAGGAACGATTTTCATATCAACAACAGCTTTGCGCAATGCATCCAAGATTTCACGCTCAGTAATTGATTTTGGATCTTCAAAGAATTTCTCCATCAAAGAGTCGTCATATTCTGAAACCGCTTCCAATAATTTCTCTCTCCACTCTAAAGATTCTTCCATCATATCAGCTGGAATATCAATCTCTTGAAAAGTCATACCTTTATCGTGCTCATTCCAAACCATTCCGCGGAAGTTAATTAAATCAACAACCCCTTTAAATCCGTCTTCAGCACCAATAGGCAACTGTAAAGGAACAGCATGGCTACCTAACATTTCTCTTACTTGCTTTACAACATTTAAGAAATCTGCACCAGAACGATCCATTTTGTTAACGAAGCCTAAACGAGCAACGTTATAATTATTGGCTAAGCGCCAATTAGTTTCTGATTGAGGTTCAACACCATCAACAGCAGAGAATAAAAACACTAAACCATCTAGTACACGCAATGAGCGATTTACCTCAACGGTAAAATCTACGTGACCAGGCGTATCAATAATATTAATGTGATAGTTTTGACCACGGTATTTCCAAGGCACTGTAGTTGCAGCCGAAGTAATTGTTATACCACGTTCTGCCTCTTGTACCATCCAATCCATTGTTGAAGCGCCATCATGCACTTCACCAATTTTATGGTTAACACCAGAATAGTATAAAATACGCTCAGTTGTAGTGGTTTTACCCGCATCAATGTGAGCCGCAATTCCAATGTTTCTTGTTAATGATAAGTCTCTTGACATTTTATATGTACTCTAAACTTTTATTAATTAGCTAACTTTAAAGTGAGAGAATGCTTTGTTAGCTTCAGCCATTCTATGTGTATCTTCACGTTTTTTAACTGCAGCACCTTCGCCTTTGGAAGCAGCGATAATCTCACCTGCCAGTTTATCTGACATTGATTTTTCGTTACGTCTGCGAGAGTAGTCAATCATCCATTTCATTCCTACAGCAACTTTTCTATCCGCAGGAACTTCCATTGGAATTTGGAAAGTAGCTCCACCAACACGTCTTGCTTTAACCTCTACTGCCGGCATGATATTGTTAAGTGCTTTTTTCCAAACGTCAATACCACGTTCCTGAATTTTAGCCTCTACCTTATCGAGAGCAGTGTAAAATACATCATACGCTGTACTTTTTTTACCATCCCACATTAGGTTATTTACAAACCTGGTTACCAAAATATCGTTAAATTTCGGATCTGGTAATAAAATGCGTTTTTTAGGTTTTGATTTTCTCATTGTATACTATCCCTAAATCTTAATTATTTCTTTTTAGCTTTTGGATCAACCGCTACTTGACCTGGTTTTGGTTTTTTAGTACCGTATTTAGATCTGCGTTGGTTACGTCCGGCAACACCTGCGGTATCTAATGCACCACGAACGATGTGGTAACGAACACCTGGTAAATCTTTAACACGACCACCGCGAACTAACACGATAGAATGTTCTTGTAAATTGTGACCTTCACCTGGAATATACGCATTAACCTCGTTTCCGTTTGTTAGACGAACACGAGCTACTTTACGCATTGCTGAGTTAGGTTTCTTAGGAGTTGTTGTGTACACACGGGTACAAACGCCTCTTCGTTGAGGGCATGAATCTAAGGCTGGTGACTTACTTTTAGTAGTAATTTCGGTACGACCTTTTCTTACAAGCTGTTGTATAGTTGGCATATTTTGCTTTAAAAAAACAGTTTATCTTAATTTTTTAAGGGGAGGCAAAAGTAGATGTAATTATTATGCTATGCAAGTGCCTGACAAAAAATATTTTAATTTTATTAAAATATTGCTTGCTGAGCGGGTTGCAAAATAATTTAAACCATCAGACTTTAACATCCAAACCACTAAGTGGCTCTTAAAAGGGAGTGCAAAGATAGGCAACTTATTTATATCAACAAGTTTTTAAACAAAAAAAGTCGTAAAAAAGCCTGACTCCCTTATAGAACAAGTCAGGCTTTGATATTAATTTTATTTATTAAGCGTTCATATCGAAGGTATTCATGAAAGATGTAGTGAAATTCCCTTTTTTAAAATCTTCGTTTTGCATTAATTTAATATGAAGCGGAATGGTAGTTTTTATGCCAGGACCTTCAATAATAAATTCTCCCAATGCCCTTTCCATTTTAATAATTGCTTCTTCACGAGTCTGAGCACTAACAATTAGTTTAGCAATCATACTATCGTAATTAGACGGTATGGTGTAGCCCGCATAAATGTGCGTATCAACACGCGTTCCGTGACCACCAGGCTTGTGTAGGTATTCTATTTTACCTGGAGTTGGGCGGAAGTTATTCTCAGGATCTTCGGCATTAATACGGCATTCTATGGCGTGTTTTGTTGGTAGGTAATTTCTACCACTAATAGGAACACCAGCAGCTATCAATATTTGTTCTTTTACTAAATCGTAGTTAATTACTTCTTCAGTAACCGGATGCTCCACTTGAATCCTTGTGTTCATTTCCATGAAATAGAAATTTCGGTGTTTGTCAACCAAAAACTCAATCGTCCCTAAACCTTCGTAGTTAATTGACTTTGCACCTTTTATTGCTGCATCACCCATTATTTCGCGCAACTCCGGGGTAATGAAAGGAGATGGGGCCTCTTCGATTAGTTTCTGATGTCTGCGTTGAATCGAACAATCACGCTCACTTAAATGGCAAACGTTTCCATATTGATCACCTGCTAACTGAATTTCGATGTGTCGAGGATCCTCTACATATTTTTCCATGTAAATTCCATCATTACCAAATGCTGCAGCTGATTCTTGACGAGCGCTATCCCAATTACGTTCAAACTCTTCATCATTCCAGATTATACGCATACCTCTTCCACCGCCACCAGCAGTAGCTTTGATGATTACCGGATAACCAATTCCTTTGGCTAACTCACGACCTTCATCTGAGCTTGCAAGTAAGCCTTCACTGCCTGGAATTACTGGTACGCCTGCTTTTTTCATCGTATCTTTAGCACTAGCCTTATCGCCCATGGCATTAATCATTTCTGGTGATGCACCAATAAATTTAATTCCATGATCGCGGCATATCCCTGAAAACTTCGCATTCTCAGATAAAAAACCATATCCCGGATGAATAGCATCTGCGTTAGTTATTTCTGCTGCAGCTATAATATTTGGTATGTTTAGGTATGATTGTGGAGATGGCGGAGGGCCAATACAAACAGCTTCATCAGCAAATCTTACATGTAAACTATCTTTATCTGCTGTAGAGTAAACGGCAACTGTTTTAATCCCCATTTCGCGAGCAGTTCGAATAATTCTTAATGCTATTTCGCCACGGTTGGCAATTAATATCTTTTTAAACATGCGTTGTTTTAAATGTTGATATGATTTTTAAAAACAAAGTCGACAAGTTACAAAAAGAACTTATCGACTTTGGTATTCTTATACTTATTTATTTTACATTGGTTCCACCAAAAATAAAGGCTGATCGTACTCAACAGGTGAAGCATTTTCAACTAGCACCTTAACTATACGACCTGATATTTCTGATTCTATTTCGTTAAACAACTTCATTGCTTCAATGATACAAAGAACCTTTCCAGGTTTTATTTCATCACCAATGCCAATAAAAGCAGGCTTATCAGGAGTTGATGACTTGTAAAATGTCCCAATCATTGGCGATTTAATGGTAATTAAATTACTTGTATGCTCAGCAACTGGCGTTAAAGGAGTAGATGTTGCCGCTGGGGCCGCCATAATCATTTGTGTTGGCATTGCTGGCGCAGTGCTTTGTACAAACACTTTTTCCTCTATTTTTTTGATGGCAATTTTAAAATCACCACGTTCAATTTCAACCTCAGAAACTCCCGTTTCCGAAACCAATTTTATCAGTTCTTTAATTTCTTTTAATTCCATGTTGGAGTTATTTGAATACTGTCAAAAGTAATTTTTTTTTAGAATTGTTTACTACTAAGATACAAAATTAACCATTACTGCTATTGTATGCCCACTTTAAGAAAATAGAGCCCCAAGTGAACCCTCCACCAAAAGCAGATAATACAAGGTTGTCACCTTTTTTTAATTTATTTTCCCACTCCCATAGGAGCAATGGTAAAGTGCCATTAGTTGTATTACCAAAGTGGTCAATATTAATCATCACTTTGTTTTTATCTAATCCCATGCGTTCGGCAGTGGCATCAATAATTCTTAAATTGGCTTGGTGGGGAACAAGGTAAGTAACGTCTTCGGCAGTTAGGTTGTTTCGTTCCATTATTTGAGCAGAAACATCGGCCATGCCGGTGACTGCGAATTTAAATACTGCCTTTCCATCTTGATATACAAAATGTTCCCGTGCATCTATTGTTTCATGCGTTGGTGGTCTTAGAGACCCGCCTGCTTTTTGGTGCAAATAATGACGCCCTTGGCCATCAATTTTCAACACACTATCTATTATTCCATTGCCCTCATCGTTTGGCTCAAGTAAAACACATCCTAAACCATCACCAAAAATAATGCAGGTGTTTCTGTCGGTATAATCAATAATTGAAGACATTTTATCTCCTCCAACTACCAACACATTTTTGTGCTTACCAGATTCTATGAATGAGGCTGCAGTTTGTAAGGCGAATAAAAAACCTGAACAGGCTGCTGCCAAATCAAAACCCCATGCATTTTTAGCACCAATTTTATCAGCTAAAATACAGGCAGTTGACGGAAATACCATATCTGGCGTAACCGTAGCAAAAATGATTAGCTCAATATCGTTTGCGGTTATTCCACGCTTTTTAAGCAACCCATTTACTGCTTCAACTCCCATATCGGAAGTTGCTAAGCCAGGAGTATTGAGTAACCTTCTTTCATTGATGCCCGTACGAGAGGTTATCCAATCGTCTGAGGTATCTACTAATTTTTCCAACTCTGCATTGGTAAGTTTGTATTCAGGAACATATCCATGAACACAAGTAATTGCTGCTGTAATTTTACTCATTCTAGTTTACAGGTAGTACCAGATTTTTAAATTCTTCTCTTATTATGCTGCATAAACAGGAATCTGATACTTCTTTGGCTGTAAAAATCATGTTTTTAAATGCCTTAGCGTTTGAAATACCATGACCAATAATTACTGGGGCATTAACACCAAGAATTGGCGTTCCTCCATAATTTTCGTAATTAAAACGATCAAGATATTCATCAGTGCTTCCACGTTTCTTGACAACATAATAGAACGCTTCGTATGCCTTTAATATAATATTACCTACAAACCCTTCGCATACTATCACATCACATTTATCAGTTAATAAATCACGGCCTTCCACGTTTCCTATAAAATTAAACGGACCTCCGGTGTCTAGCAACTGATGGGCTGCGATAGTCACTAAATTACCCTTTTCTTTCTCTTCACCAATGCTCATTAAACCAACGCGGGGCGCATCAACTTTTAGCACATGTTTCATCATTAGAGAGCCTAAAACGGCAAACTGATAAAGGACATCGGGTTTGCAATCTGCATTTACACCCACATCCAAAAGTAATCCGGTTTTACCGTTAGGCTTAGGCACTGTGGCAGTAATGCAAGGGCGAATAACCCCTTCAATCGGTTTAACTGAGAACATTGCTCCAACCAACATGGCTCCTGTATTACCTGCACTCACAAAAGAATCGATTTGTTTGGCAGCTAATTGACTAAAACCAACAGCTATGCTTGAGTTACGCTTTTGTGATATTGCTTTTGTGGGATGCTCTCCCATTGCAATTACTTCAGAGGTATGCACGAAATCATAATCTGATTCATTGGCACCATTTTCATTTAGCAATTGTCTTGCTGTTGATTCATCACCAAACAACACAATTCTAATATCAGAAGTTAATTCTTTTTGGGCAAGGATAGCTCCTTTAATAGCCTCAAGGGGGGCAAAATCACCTCCCATAATATCAAAGCCTATTCTCATCAA
>CANLLM010000098.1 GCA_947491825.1 Bacteroidota bacterium | reverse complement strand
AAAGGATACAACTTAAACAACCGCATCGAATATATTATTACACCAAAAATTAATCCCTACAACTTTCATTAATAGGCTAATTATGGCTTATACAAATGACCTCATTTTAAAGTGAACAGGTATTAACCACTGCAAACTTATTTTTAGCTTACACCAAAGTATATGTGCAATTGATATAACTTTGGCATTGTTTTTATTAGGCTAATTATGGCTTATACAAATGACCTCATTTTAAAGTGAACAGGTATTAACCACTGCAAACTTATTTTTAGCTTACACCAAAGTATATGTGCAATTGATATAACTTTGGCATTGTTTTTATTTATTTGATTTGATCATGAAAAACGTAGCATTATTATTTAGTTTATTGTTTGTGCTATTGGCTAAAGCGCAACAGCAAACTACCGATACATTAAAAACAATTGATTTGCCGCAGTTTATTGCCGAAGCCAAACGCGACCCTGAATACGAAAAGCTTTATCAGAAATTGGTACGCGATGTAAAAAGGGTACTGCCATACGCAAAGGTGGCTGGTTTTAGGTTTCAGTTAATGGAACAAAACTTACAACTGTTACCAACCAATAAAGCACGTAATGCATACCTTAAACGAACCGAAGAGGCCATTAAAGACCAATTTATGGACGACTTAGTTAACCTCAATGTAACGCAAGGTAAACTGCTTATAAAGTTAATTCACCGTGAAACTGGAAAAGACACTTATACCCTACTTAAAACATACCGAGGTAACCTCACCGCTATTTATTGGCAAGGTTTGGCATTGGTATTTACTAACGATTTAAAAAATGAATACAATCCTGTGGAAGATTGGCAAATAGAAAAGATCATAAAAGACCTTGGAATAGAGTAAAACCGCTAAACGCAACACGCTTCAGCAAGGTTAAGCTGATGCGAAACCGTCAGACGCATTGCACGTCAACACGGTTAATTAAATAATTTAGATTTAAAGGACTGACGCCATTGACGCATGCTGACCTTTTTAATTATCATATCCTAAATTTGGTGAAAGCCATTTTTCAATAAAGGCCACATCTTCGCCCTTACGTTTGGCGTAGTCTTCAACTTGGTCTATATTAATTTTTCCAATACCAAAGTATTTACTTTCGGGATGTCCGAAATAAAAACCACTTACACTGGCAGCTGGATACATGGCAAAATTTTCGGTTAATTCAATACCCGCATTTTTTTCTGCTTGCAATAAATCAAACAACAAGCGTTTTTCGGTATGGTCAGGACAAGCCGGATAGCCCGGTGCAGGCCTAATGCCAAGGTATTCTTCTTTTATTAAATCTTCGGTAGTTAGCTCCTCGTCTTTGGCATAACCCCAAAATTCTTTACGCACCAACTCGTGCATTTTTTCGGCAAATGCTTCTGCCAATCTATCTGCAATTGCTTTAATCATAATGCTGTTGTAGTCATCATGATCTTTTTCAAATTGCTCCACTAATTTTTCAATTCCAATACCTGCAGTAACGGCAAATCCGCCCATGTAATCAGTTTTACCGATTTCTTTAGGAACCACAAAATCTGCTAAGCAATTGTAGGTTTGTCCATCAGCCTTTTCGCTTTGTTGACGTAAGAAATGGAACGTTGATGTATTGCCATCAGCTTGTAACTCCACATCATCACCTACCCCATTTGCAGGCCAAAAACCAATTACAGCTTTGGCTTGAAGCAATTTTTTTTCAATTACCTCATCCAACATGGCATTGGCATCGGCAAATAACTTAGTAGCTTCTTTTCCTACAATTTCATCTTGCAAAATTTTAGGATAACGCCCTGCCAATTCCCATGTCATAAAAAACGGAGTCCAATCAATGTAGTTGCGTAATTCGATTAATGGGAAATCATCAAAAACCTTAACGCCTGTAAAACCGGGAGCCACAACATTCTTTACATCCACTTTAATTTTATTGGCACGTGCCCTATCTATTGTTACAAAGTTTTTATCCCTTTTACGGTTTTTATAATCCTCTCTAAACTGGGCATAATCTGCCTTTAAATTGGCTTGAAAAATTGGTCGGTTTTCTTTGCTAATTAAACTTTGCGCTACAGGTACACTCTTACTGGCATCTAACACATGCACCACGGGGCCACTGTAATTTTGATCGATTTTAACTGCAGTGTGAACTCGAGAGGTTGTTGCACCACCAATAAGCAAAGGAATATTCATGCCCATACGTTCCATTTCTTTGGCAACGTAAACCATTTCATCCAAGCTTGGTGTGATCAACCCGCTTAAGCCTATTACATCAACATTTTCTGCTTGGGCACGCGCTAATATTTTATCAGCAGGAACCATCACTCCCATGTCAATAATCTCAAAATTATTACATGCCAACACCACACCTACAATATTTTTTCCTATGTCATGCACATCACCCTTAACAGTAGCTAACAATATTTTACCTTGTCCACCACCTGCTGCTGCACCTGCTAAACGTTTTTCTTCCTCGAGGTAAGGAGTTAAAACGGCAACCGCTTTTTTCATTACACGTGCACTTTTAACAACCTGTGGTAAAAACATTTTTCCTTGTCCAAACAAGTCGCCCACTACATTCATTCCAGCCATTAACGGGCCTTCAATTACGTTAAGCGGCTTACCATATTTTTGGTAAGCTTCCTCTGTATCTACCTCAATAAACTCTACAATACCTTTTATTAAAGCATGGCTTAAGCGCTCTTCAATAGTGCCTTTTCGCCACTCTTCATCAATTACTTTTTCTTTGCCTTTACCTTTTACTTTCTCGGCATATTCTAGTAATTTTTCGGTAGCATCCTCTTTTCTATCCAACAACACATCCTCTACGTGCCCCAATAATTCTTTATCAATTTCATCGTACACTTCTAACTGGCTTGGGTTAACAATACCCATATCCATTCCGTGTTTTATGGCATGATATAAAAATGCCGAATGCATGGCCTCGCGCACTTTGTCGTTACCTCGGAATGAGAATGAAACATTAGACACTCCACCACTAATTTTAGCACCAGGTAAGTTTTCTTTTATCCATTTGGTGGCATTAAAAAAGTCGATGGCATTTCTACGGTGCTCTTCCATTCCTGTTGCCACAGGGAAAATATTTGGGTCGAAAATGACATCACCCGCAGGGAAATGAACTTTTTCAGTAAGGATGCGATAAGCTCTTTCGGCAATTTCAATTCTACGTTGGTAATTATCTGCTTGTCCAACTTCATCAAACAACATCACAATAACAGCTGCACCAAAACGCTTCACAATTTTAGCCTGACGAATAAATTCTTCTTCACCACCTTTTAGCGAAATAGAATTTACCACACACTTGCCTTGCACACATTTTAACCCCGCTTCAATAATTTCCCATTTTGATGAATCTATCATGATTGGAACACGAGAAATATCAGGTTCGGCCATCACCAAGTTTAAGAAACGAGTCATGGCTTCTGCGCCATCAATCATTCCTTCATCCATGTTAATGTCAATTATTTGCGCACCACCTTGCACTTGCTCAAGGGCTACTTCTAGGGCTCCATCAAAATCACCCTCTTTTATTAAGCGCAAGAATTTTTTAGACCCAGTTACGTTGGTACGCTCGCCTACGTTTGTAAAGTTTGAGCCTTCAAATATTACCAGTGGCTCTAATCCTGAAAGTCGAAGTGTATAATCTTTGTTCGTCATGTAAGGTTCTCAAGAAAAATCGATGCAAGATAGTAAATAGGTTGTACAGTGCATAATTGAAACGATTTAACCGATAAAGAGTTTTACAGTTGTGCTCATATCAAATTAATTAGGGTATAAGCGGTTGGCTCATCCCCAACATGATTGACCGGCTATCAGCTGCAAGCCATAATCCGAGGGACGTTTGGAATATGTTCAACTGGTGTAGTTTAGTATTTTTCCATTTCAAATAAATAAGATAGCCAAAGCAAAGATTGCGTAACTAAAATTATAATGCAGTGGAAGGTTTGATTTTTGCGACAGTGACATAACTAATAGCCCAAAAGTAGTAGTTTACATCAGGTACTTTTTTGAATGGAACTCGAAATATATAATCTAAGTGCTTAGCAGGATCCGCATAAGTATAAAAAATGTACTTAATATCAGCATGGAACAAAACATATGGTATTGAAAGGCAAAGACAGCTTAACGCTTTTTAAAATGAATTATAGGTGTTGAAAGTAAATAATTTAAAGCTTATTTCGTGACCTCTATTTGATTTAAAATTTCATTATATTTAGCTGGGAAAACCCCTCTTATTACAACCAACATTTCTAGCCTTTCAACCTGATCCATATTCTTCAAAGAAGCGATAAGCTCATCCCAAGAGTTGATTCGGAAATTAAATGATTTTAAAGATGCCAAAAGAATAATTTGAACAGAATTACAATTTATCGCGTGACAAATACTCTGGAATCTGTCAAAATCTAATTTCTTCAATTTGCCAGATTCAAAACGGGAGTAAGTAGTTTTGTCTTTGTAACCAGCTTGTTTAGCGACCCAATCTTGGCTGTAATTTCGAAGTTCTCTGATTAATTTGACTGTCTTGCCAATTTGTTGACTAGTTAATGCGTTATTCATAGGGTTTAGGTTAGGTTAATCAAATATAAAAATTAGTTGTATCATTTACAACCCTAGTTGCATGGTATACAACAGTATAACTTGTATATTAAATATCGGTGCGGTTAAATTTGAATTGGTAATTAACGAGTAAACACTGCAGGGTTTATAAGTTAGTTATTACGGGATGCTGAAAACGGAATAGAGTAGGCAAAAAATTCACTTACAATAATATGAAAACCATTAATTTATCATTAACCGTTATGCTAATTCTTTTAGCCTTTAATGTTCAAGCAAAAGAAAAAATAGTTATCAAAAAGGTAGATGGAGGGCCCAAAGGATACAAGAACATAAAGGAATTGCATTCAGGAGGAACACATAAGCTTGAATGCAGTGATCCAGGATACGCTGAATGTAAATGGATGGAGGGTTTTACCATTGTAACTAGTCCACAATTACTGGCAATCGAGAAAATTGTTGATGAAAGAATTGGCGAAAAAGATTATTCGGGGAAAGGTAATTTAGCAGGCACCAAACTTTGGTTTTGCTGGGTTTATGATGCCTCTACTGGAACTACTACCTATTCTGTTACTGAAGATGCACCCAACTGTAATTTTCAGTAATGAACATGTATAATTCAAACTTGATTCTAAAATCAGCATCAGTACTACTGATGCTGATTTACACCATACCCGTTATTGGGCAGCACCGATATGATATCCTACTAAAAAAGAGAAGTATTTTAAAGAATGACGAATTTGAGGATTGCAATGCTAAAATTCTCATATCCGATAACAAATTGATCCTATTCTCTGAACAAAAATCTCCAAAGAAAAGTTCAAATCAATTATACGAAGTTAACTACCCTGCATATGATCTTAAAACCGGCAGAAAAACACAAATCAAAGTTAGAATTAATGATCCTTTATTTGAATACATAAATATTGGAAATTGGGAAACACATATTTGTGATAATTTAATCCTTCTATGTATAAATGAATATGCCATACAAAATCTCGACTATGCTAAAACCAAACTTTTAATACTTAAAAAAACAGATGAAACAACCTACACTGAAATTAACCATATAGATAACTTTCATCAGTACGAGGGTGATATTTATCAAATAAGCCCGAGCAGGATTCTGTTTTATAAAAACAATGATTATCACCCATTAGACGATTCCATTCCAACCATTACAAGTATTTATAATGTTGAATCAGGCACATTCGAGAAAAACCAGGTTGAAAAATTTGCAGGGATATATGTTACAAACCTTGTTGGACAATTGGTTGCAGCAAAAAATAAAACCATATATAAAGCATACCCTACAGAAAACATGGTTACCGTTTCTGATGAGTTACTGAATATAATAGATACCGTATTTGTACCTATTAGTAAGAACTACAGCCAACTTTTTAACAAAATTGATGGTTACCGTTTCAGATGAGTTACTGAATATAATAGATACCGTATTTGTTCCTATTAGTAAGAACTACAGCCAACTTTTTAACAAAATTGATTCGCTGAAACAAGTATTTACATCAAAAAAAGAATTCATTTACGCTTCCAAAAAAATTGACAAGTATATTGAAAGAATTGAAAGTATTTATTTATTGAGCACCAATGAGCTTGGTATAATAATTAAACCTGAAAATATCGATGACTTTAAAACGCGCATGCTACTGGTATATGATCTTACCAATAAAAAGTTCACTAACACCATCCAACTTCATTATGATTATTCAGGCAACAAAAGAATTATTTCAGAGCCCAACTTCACTTATAATGGCAATGCCGTACTTTTTAGCGAAGCTATAAATGCTATAGTGTATACTACAACTGATAATTACATTAAAAATGGCAAACTTAAAGGTGGTAAAAATTATTTCATACATGTCATGAAATTTAACCAAGGAAGATCACAGACAGAGCATCAAAAGATAAAATCAAACCTACAATTTACATCATATGTTGACTCCAATCTTACACTATTTAGTCTTAAAGGAGACACCACAAGCTTATCTCAATTACTTGCGAAAAAGAGTGCTATTCTGGTAAAGAATAAAAAAAACTGTTCCCCGTGTTTTAAAAAAGCCTACCAACTACTTAAGAAAGAATATAGCAATTATGAGGTATTCTATATTTGTGAATATTCAGGCTTGCCACTGAATCATCTTGTTGATGAAAAAAATATTAAGAAGTCCTTAAAAGTAAAAAATATTTATTACTTCAAACCAGAGCATGAACAGAGCAAAGGCCTACCAAGTCTGAAAAATACACCAACCCCTTTCATATTAAGTTCAGATGATAAAAAAATAAATTATGTGCCATTGGATTTAATAATAGACGAGTGATTTTTAAAAAAATTGTGCTTAAAATATACTTGAAAAATACTACTTGAATCTACCTTTTCATACAACCGTAAGTTTATTGTATATTGACTTGCATAGAAAACAATATCAATTCACATTTTATTGGAAACCCTGTTAAACCGCTCAATAAAAGCAATTGGGCACTAAAAAAAATGAACACATGAAACACCTGACCATTATTTTATTATTTGCCGTAACAGCCTTTATAGCAAATGCACAAATTAAGTACAACTACATTGGCCAACTAGGAGAATTTAAATCCGACTGGGCATTGGTAGAACTTGGAAATAAACTCGGATTCATTGATAAAAACGGGAAAGAAATCGTTAAACCTATTTACAACAAGATTGGCCAATTCGGTGAGTTAAAATCGGATTGGGCATTAGTAAATCAAGACAACAAACTGGGTTTTATTAATGATAAAGGAGAAGAAGTCATCAAACCCACGTATGATAAAATTGGGCAATTTGGTGAGTTTAAATCCGATTGGGCTTTAATAGAACTGGACAACAAACTGGGTTTTATTAATGACAAGGGGGAAGAAATCATTAAACCTATTTATGACAAGATTGGCCAATTTGGTGAATTTAAATCTGATTGGGCTTTGGTGCAACTTGAAAACAAAATCGGATTCATTGATGAAAATGGGAAAGAAATCATTAAACCTATTTACAACAAGATTGGTCAATTTGGTGAGTTTAAATCCGATTGGGCTTTGGTGCAACTTGGCAACAAACTGGGTTTTATTAATGATAAAGGGGAAGAAGTCATCAAACCAATTTATGATAAGATTGGTCAATTTGGTGAGTTTAAATCTGATTGGGCTTTGGTAGTTTTAAATGGCAAAAAAGGATTCATTGATTTGAATGGAAAGTTCATATCAAACTAAAAATAGGTCGCAATAAGCTTATCCTATTTAACTTAAAGGTTTTTAAGTACTCCATTTTATTACCTAATAACCTCCCCCAACTCCCACTTCTTACTCTTGTCATAAACCAACTGCCCGTTGCTTACCACTAATGGTGAAGGAATGTTGTTGGTATACAAACTGCCCGTGCCAAGACCATGAGGCACTGGCAAATTTTTGGTGGCTGTCCATTGTGCTATGGAATTAAGGCCAATGTTACTTTCTAAGGCACTGGTGGCCCACCAGCCTATGTTGTTGTGTTGTGCAAGTTTTACCCATACATCACTATTTTTAAATCCACCCAATAAAGTAGGTTTTAAAATGATGTGTTGTGGTTTGATGTGTTGCAACAAAAGTTGTCCATCAGCTAAAACATCAATACCAATTAACTCTTCATCTAATGCTATGGGAATAGGCGTTTTGGCACAAATTTCCTGCATGGCATCCCATTGTTTGGCTTTAATGGGTTGTTCTATGCTGTGTATTTCAAACCTCGCCAATTCTTTGAGTTGAGCAATTGCATCATCAATTAAAAAAGC
>CANLLM010000097.1 GCA_947491825.1 Bacteroidota bacterium | reverse complement strand
ATATATTCCTAACTTTATTAACCGTAAACATGGTAAAGAAGAAGTGGTATATGATGTGGCTGATATGGAAGAGCACCTTAAAGATACCTATGGTATTACGGTGTATCAAGAACAGGTGATGTTGCTATCGCAAAAGCTAGCTAACTTTACCAAAGGGGATGCTGATGTGCTGCGCAAAGCCATGGGTAAGAAAGACCGTAAAACGCTTGATAAATTAAAGCCCCAATTTATTGAAGGGGCATCTGCCAAAGGACACGATCCTAAAGTATTAGAAAAAATATGGACAGATTGGGAAGCATTTGCTTCTTATGCGTTTAATAAATCGCACTCTACTTGTTATGCTTTTGTGGCATTTCAAACAGGTTATTTAAAAGCACACTACCCTGGCGAATATATGAGTGCATTGCTAACTAATAACCAAAGTAATATAGACAAGGTTACTTTTTTTATGGAGGAGTGTAAACGCATGGGCACAAATGTGCTTGGACCCGATGTAAATGAGTCGCAAGTGAATTTTGCAGTAAATAAAAAAGGTGAAATACGTTTTGGATTAGGTGCGATAAAAGGAGTGGGTGAAGCTGCCGTTATTGAGCTGATTGCCGAGCGCGATGCCAATGGCCCTTTCACCTCTATTTTCGATTTAACCAAACGTATAAGCTCACGATTGGTGAGTAAAAAAACATTAGAAGGTTTAGCATTTGCCGGTGCATTTGATGGCTTCCCGAATGTGCATCGTGCCCAATATTTCCATCCTGAGGAAGGCGATGAGCCAAACTTACTAGAAAAGGCAATACGTTATGCCAATAATGCTGCTGCAAACGAAAATGCAAATCAACAATCACTGTTTGGCGGAGCCACCACTATTACATTGGCTGAGCCTACTATTCCAGCTTGCGAAACTTGGGGTTTGATGAAAAAATTGCATAAAGAAAAAGAAGTAGTAGGTATGTACTTAAGCGGTCATCCTTTAGATGATTATAAAATTGAATTTGACAATTTTGTAAATACCAACATTGCCGAACTGGAAGAGAAAAAAGGAGTGGAGGTAAGTATTGCGGGTGTAGTTATTGATTGTTACGAAAAAATAAGTCAGAAAAATAACAAACCTTATGGTGGATTTACTATTGAAGATTACAGTGGATCTACCAAAATAATGATGTGGAGCGAAGACTACTTAAAATACAGACACTTTATTAATATTGGGCAAATGCTATTTTTAAAGGGTATGATGAAACCACGTTTTAACAGCGAAGACCAGTTTGAGTTAAAGGTAAACAGCATGATGTTACTGGCCGATGTGCGTGAAAAAATGTTAACTTCTCTTTTGGTTAATATTAAAACAGAAAGGGTGGAACAACATTTTGTACAAGAATTTTTCCAGTTGCTCGACCACAGTAAAGGAAACGCCTTGTTAAAGTTGAATATTATAGACGAGAAACAAAAAATAGTTGTATCTGCAGCCTCGCGCAGGTTTAAAATTAATTTTGATAACGATACGATGAAACGTTTTGACGAGTTGGAATTAGATTATAAGATTAATGGATAACCCAACTTAATAATAATTACTTATAAATAGATTAACTGCCAAAAGACAAAAACTTTAAACTTCGGAATTATTATTGAATATTGCAGTAGAAATAACAACAACATAAATACATAAAATTATGGCATTAGAAATAACAGACAGCAACTTTGATGAGTTGGTATTAAAAAGTGATAAACCAGTTTTGGTAGATTTTTGGGCAGAGTGGTGTGGCCCTTGCCGCATGGTTGGTCCGGTAGTGGAAGAAATTGCTAAAGAATATGAAGGTAAGGCCGTTGTAGGTAAACTTAACGTTGATCACAACCCTAAAGTAGCTACTGAGTTTGGTATTATGAGTATACCAGCTTTATTATTCTTTAAAAACGGACAAGTAGTAGATAAACAAGTGGGTGCAGTGCCAAAGCATGTTTTAGTAAATAAATTGGAAAGCCAGATGGCATAATACATTTAACAAGTATGAATAAAAAAGCCCTGAACATTTTGTTCGGGGCTTTTTTGGTTGACATTTATTCGTTATCGTCTAATTCTTTGATAGCATCATCTAACATTTGGTTGATGTATGCTTTGTCTTTGTCGCTTAATGTACTGCGGGTATTGGCAATTTCTTTCAGTTTTTTATATACAATGCGTTTACGTGCCTCAAGGGCTACCCAAGTTACATAATTTTTGTTTGTGTTATTTTGAAATACCTTTTGTTCAATCAACTGCACTTCAACCAGTGTTTGGTTAGTTACTTCGCGGGTTAATTGTTGGAAACGTTCGTTAAAATCGCCCATGTTATCGCCAACTATGCGCTCGCCTTTATAATTTTCAGTAACACTTTTTAATTGGGTTTGTATAGATGCGGCTAAACGCTCTTTGGCACTCAGCATGGCCTTGTCTTTGCTTGTTTCTAAATTCATGCTCTCACCACTAGCTACTGCCCTAAACCAACGTTTATTGCTTTCATATTTGTTTCCACTAAACGGAGTCTTAACTTCACTCATGTTTTCCATTTTTGTTTTACATGCAGTAAAAATGGTGGTCATTACTAAGGTTATTAATATGTAATTTTTCATGATGGTCATTTTTTTATATTGTAATTAAATTTCATGCCAGAAATTTTATTCCTAATGTTCATACATATCGTGTTCTTGCTCTATCGTTTGTTGCTTAAGTTTTCCAGCCTCAATTAATGCCTCCAATCCTTTGCGCCTTACCTCTGGGTCATCCATTATAAATATATCATAAGGATTACTTTCTTTAATGATAAAGCTACTGAAATTGCGTTGTTCAAACCAATCATCGTAACTAAACTTTTGGTAAGGGTTGCCTGAGTTGTACATCAATGAGTTTACCAATAAGTCACGGCAATCACCTTCTTTATCAAACCTATCGTAAAACTTAAACCAACATAATGGCACAAAACCCAAATCAATGCCAGCTATATTTTTTTGGTATAAAGGCGCAATGGCTATTATTTGTGCACGTTGTTGTGATGTGCGCTTATCAAAATACCACTCTTCTAAAACCAACAATTGTTTCATACGAATTTCCGGTTTAAATGGATCAACAACGGTATCTATTCGGTAATTTTCGTCATCATTTGGGTCGATTAATTTTTTAACCAAGAAGGTATCGTTTCCAAGTTTTAAAAATTGTTCTACATCATAAAACTGTCTTAATGAATCATTATGGTAAGGTTAATTTTACCAACTAAAACGGCATCATATAAAACCTTAGTCAATGGATTACGTGGCCAAGTTGCAACTTTATTCTGGCGTTCGCGTAAATCGATGATACGCCAAACACGCTTAGCATATAAAGCATCTGCTTCTCTTAATTGTTGAGTTGGTATAGCTTGGCGTTGGGCAAAAATCGGCTCAAACCAAAACAACACAAATACTATATGTAAACAAAGCCTCATCTCGGCAGCTACAATTAATCTTCTAAAATAACAGCCGTACCATTGGTACTCACCATAATCATACTGCCTTTGGCTCCTAATGTTTCGTAATCAAAGCTAACACCTATAACGGCATTCGCACCTATGGCATTCGCTTTGTCTGCAAGTTCCTGTAATGCGCTTTCTCGGGCTTCTTTTAATACCCTTTCATATGACCCCGAACGGCCACCTATAATGTCGCGAATGGAAGCGAAAAAATCTTTAAATAAATTAGCTCCTAAAATCACCTCTCCGGTAACAATACCTTTGTATTGTTTTACTTTCCGGCCCTCAATGTTGTTGGTTGTTGTAAGTAACATATCTTATTCATTTGTTTTTACTTGCGTTTTTTATGTTCGCCATTATGGCCGTTATACATTTTATTAAAATGATAGGGCATTTAGTTCGGCCTCTAATTTTGTTTTGTTGATGGGCACAACACCAACATCTTCACAAACTAAACCGCCTGCTAAATTGGCCATGGCTGCGGTCTGTTTCATATTTAACTTTAATGCGAAACACAAAGCGGCAACACTAATTACGGTATCTCCAGCGCCACTTACATCTGCTATTTTTCTAACATGTGCTGGTATGTATTCAAACGTATTGCCATCAGTAATCATAACACCTTTTTCGCTCATGGTAATCATGGCGTGTTTAAGTTGCATGGTTTGCATCAGAGATTTTACTGCAGCCTCAAAACCTGACTGGTCATTTAAATCAATATCTAAATGTAAGCCCTCGCGTAATTCTTTTAAATTGGGCTTAAATAAATCAGCTTTATTGTAAAAATTGAAGTTGCGTTTTTTAGGATCAACCACAACAGGAATTCCTCTTTTGTGAGCTTCCTCGGTAATTTTAGCAATGTTATCAGTGGTTAATACACCCTTGTCATAGTCTTCAAAAATGAGGACATCTGCATCTATCAATAATTGGTGAATGCGTTCTACCAATTCGTAACTTTCCACAGCTGATATTGGTTCTGTATTTTCTGTATCAATACGTAACATTTGTGTTGCCTGCGATATGACGCGCACTTTCACCGTTGTTACCCGGTCTTTTGATTTTACGATACCTGTGGTGCCGACTCCATGTTGGTGAAATAACTCAATTAAATCATCTCCATCTTTATCATTACCCACTACTGAGCAAACAATTGGTTTAGCACCAAGAGCTACCAGATTCATGGCTACATTAGCCGCTCCGCCTAGTCTATTTTCTTTTTTCTCTACAGCAACCACGGGCACTGGAGCTTCTGGCGAAATGCGTTCTACTTTACCAAAATAGTAGGCATCAATCATCACATCACCCACTACTAAAACTTTTAAACCTTTAAATTGCTCAATTATATTTTTCATTATTTTTGCTGCTTCAATAGTAAATTAAATAAGCATGTCTAATGCTTTTTTTATTCTATGCATGGCCTCTATTATTTTGTCATCGCTTGTGGCGTAGCTAATGCGAATGCACTGAGGCGCACCAAAGGCCTCGCCTGTAACCATGCTTACATGCGCGTTGTGTAATAAATACATGCATAAATCTGTTGCCGTATTGATGTTCTTATCATCAAATGATTTACCGAAATAATAGCTCACATCTGGAAATAAATAAAATGCACCTTCAGGACTATTACACACCCAATTCGGTATTTGTTTAATCTCGTTTAGTATCAAATCGCGTCTGCGTTTAAATGCATTGACCATTTCCTTACTTTTGGTCATGTCTCCATTTAACGCTGCAACAGCAGCTTTTTGGGTAATGCTGCTGGTTGCAGAAGTAAACTGACTTTGAATTTTTTCGCAAGCTTTGGTAATGGTAGGGTGTGCGGCCAAATAACCAAGTCTCCAGCCTGTCATGGCGTATCCTTTTGATAAGCCATTGATGGTAATTACGCGGTCTTTGATGCTGTCAAAACAACCAATACTTTCATGGGTGCCAACAAAGTTGATAAATTCATATATTTCATCAGAAATGATGTAAATGTCGGGATACTTTTCAAACACACTTACCAATGCAGCTAATTCATTTTTGCTGTATACACTGCCGGTTGGATTACATGGTGATGAAAAAATAAACAATTTACTTTTGGCAGTAATGGCTTCCTCTAGCTGTTGTGCACTTATTTTGTATTGTTGTTCAATGGTTGCATGCACAAAAACAGGTACGCCTTCAATCAGCTTTGCCATTTCAGAATAACTCACCCAATAAGGAGTAGGAATTATGACTTCATCACCGCTATTTACTAGAGCCATCATGGCATTCATGATGCAATGTTTGGCACCTGTTGAAACCAGTATTTGTTCAGGTTTAAAGTGTAAGTTGTTGTCGCGCTTAAATTTATCTACAATCGCTTCGCGTAACTCCTGAATACCTGCTACTGGGGTATAATAACTAAAGTTATTGTCTATGGCATCTTTAGCCGTATCTTTAATATGTTGCGGTGTAGTAAAATCAGGTTCACCTAAACTTAAACTAATCACATCAAAGCCTTGGGCTGATAATTCTCTACCCAATTTGGCCATGGCAATAGTTTGTGGTTCATTAATATAATCAACGCGATGCGCTAAATTCATATGTATACAGTTTAAATGCGAATATAGTATTTATTGTATTCGAGATTTAAGTTGTTCTAACTAATCTAACATGCCTTTAAAAAAGCGATTTCTTTGTTTCGCAGACACTGCACTTATTTGTATTGGATTAACCTGGATAGGTTGCCAAGTTGGCCTAATTGCTATCCTTAAAATAAATTGATTTCGGGTTTTTACGTCAATATAACATTTGTGATTGCAGGGTTGCGCCATAATTGCTTGAAAAACAACATTGGAATTGATGTTGATGGTATGCGGTACCCTCACACAATAAGAGGTTTTTACACGAGCAATAACCCATATGAACCTGAATAATTTTACCATTAAATCGCAGGAGGCTGTTCAGCAAGCCCAGCAAATTGCAACTGCAACCGGAAATCAATCTATTGAAACCGGGCACTTATTAAAAGGTTTGATTGAAACAGACGAGAATGTAATTTCATTCTTACTCAAAAAACTAAACGCCAATCCCGCTCGTATTGAGCAAACTTTGGATGCCATGATAAAAGGTTATCCCAAAGTATCTGGTGATGGTGGGCAATATTCAAGTAATGGGTCAAACCAAGCTTTAAGCAAAGCACAATCTTTTTTGAAAGAGTTTGGCGATGAATTTGTTTCTGTTGAGCATCTCTTATTAGGTTTACTTGCAGCGGGTGATAATACATCTGCATTATTAAAAGATTCTGGCATCAATGAAAAGGATTTGAAATTAGCCATTAAGGAATTACGTGGGGGTAGTAAAGTTACCTCGCAAAGTGCCGAGGCGCAATACAACTCTTTAAATAAGTTTGCAAAAAATTTAAATGAATTGGCACAGGCGGGTAAATTAGATCCTGTTATTGGTCGTGATGAAGAAATTAGGCGCGTACTTCAAATTTTATCGCGCAGAACAAAAAATAATCCGGTACTAATTGGTGAGCCAGGTGTGGGTAAAACCGCTATAGCCGAAGGTTTAGCGCATCGTATTGTAAATGGTGATGTGCCGGAAAATTTAAAATCAAAACGGATTTTTTCATTAGATATGGGCTCATTAATTGCCGGTGCAAAATACAAGGGCGAATTTGAAGAGCGCTTAAAATCAGTAGTGAAAGAAGTGATGGATAGTGAAGGTGAAATTATTTTATTTATTGACGAGATACATACTTTAGTAGGAGCAGGTGGAGGTGGTGAGGGCGCAATGGATGCAGCCAATATTTTAAAACCAGCTTTGGCACGTGGCGAATTACGCTCCATTGGTGCAACAACTTTATCGGAGTACCAACGATACATTGAAAAGGATAAAGCATTAGAAAGACGTTTTCAAAAAGTATATGTTGAAGAGCCCGATGCCGAAAGTGCTATCTCCATTTTACGTGGACTGAAGGAACGTTATGAAGTGCACCATAAAGTGCGTATAAAAGATGAAGCCATTATTGCTGCTGTTGAGTTATCGCAACGTTACATCAGCGATCGTTTTTTACCAGACAAAGCCATCGATTTGATGGATGAAGCGGCATCAAAGTTACGTTTGGAAATTGATTCTGTTCCTGAAGAAATAGATCAATTAGACCGCAGAATTATGCAGTTGGAGATTGAACGCGAAGCCATTAAACGTGAAGGTGATGAAGAGAAAATTAAATTATTGAGCGAAGAGATTTCTAACCTTCAATCCGAACGGAATTCGTTAAAAGCAAAATGGCAAAGTGAAAAACAAGTGGTTGATGGTATTCAACAAAGCAAACAAGAAATTGAAAACCTTAAACACGAAGCGGAGATAGCCGAACGTAATGGCGATTTTGCTAAAGTAGCCGAGATACGTTATGGCAAATCAAAAGATGCTGAAGCACGCTTGCAAGATTACCAAGAAAAACTTACGCTACAGCAAGGTGATAGCGCCATGGTGAAAGAGGAAGTGGATAGTGAAGATATAGCTGGTGTAGTAAGTCGCTGGACGGGTGTACCTGTAACTAGAATGCTGCAAAGCGAACGCGAAAAACTATTGCACCTGGAAGATGAATTACACAAGCGTGTAGTAGGGCAGGAAGAAGCCATAGAAGCCATTGCCGATGCAATTCGCAGAAACCGAGCAGGGTTGAGTGATCCCAAGAAACCAATTGGTTCGTTTATATTTTTAGGCACAACCGGTGTAGGTAAAACGGAGTTGGCTAAAGCCTTGGCTGAGTTTTTATTTAACCAAGATAACGCCATGATTCGTATTGACATGAGCGAGTACCAAGAGAAACATACCGTAAGTCGTTTAATTGGAGCGCCTCCGGGATACGTAGGTTACGAAGAAGGTGGACAGTTAACGGAAGCAGTGCGCAGACGGCCTTATTCGGTGGTGTTGTTAGATGAAATTGAAAAAGCACACCCCGATGTGTTTAACATTTTATTGCAAGTGTTGGATGATGGCCGATTAACCG
>CANLLM010000096.1 GCA_947491825.1 Bacteroidota bacterium | reverse complement strand
TTGGTCCGCCTAATTTAGAGCGTGTTGAAAAATCGAAATTGGAAGATAAGGAAATAAAATTTGAAGATGAATTTGGTGGAGATTATTGGCGTCAGGCTGTGTTTTATAAAATATTAATTGATGCCGATAAAAATACTACTTGGCAAATGAAAAGTGCAGAGTTTGATTTTGTAGAGCCTGATAAAGCTAGTGTTGAATACATTAAAATACGTGTTGATATTTCCTTTGATGATGTAGAAATTGTGAAGCAACAAATAATATCAACCTATAGTAAAATTAAGGCCAAAGAATTTAGCCAAGGTTGTGGTAAGGATGAATGTACTTGGTGTGATTTTGTGAGTACCTACTATAATAATCCCTTACCAATTATTACTGGATTGACAGCCGATAAGGAGGAGGGATACTAGGCCAAGAAATCAGAAAAATCTCTTTTGAGTTTTAAAAACAAATCAAAAAATATAGCTACATCATTTCGGAGCCTCAAGTGCTTACTGCTCACTTTATCTCTTAATTTTGCGGTAGGATAGGCTTGCAGTTTTTGAATGTCGTTTTCTTGTTGCTTCATATTATGCTTTAATATCTTAATCACTTCACGCTGGTATATAAAACGGTTTTGGAAGTGCGATACACTTTCTGCAAAATCTTTTTTATAAAATGTAGGTATAAAATCTGCCAGTTGATGTTGCATATTAGCTAGCTCCGAATTGTAAAAATCAATTTCACTTAGCCAATGCTTGTACTCCAAATCGTGGGATATTTTAATTGTTGCTGTTGCCATATCGTCATAGATTTATATTAAGGGTAATTGAAGGTAAATCCATGAATCCTTTTAAACAAGGGTTTTACGTTTTATTTTCCGTTTGGTGGGAAAAGTTAATTAACAGATAAGCAGTAAATTGACAAATATCCTATGTATAGGGGCTTAATTCTTATATTTTTGCTCCACTTAATAAAAAGCACACATGGAATTTAGAATTGAACACGACACCATGGGCGAGGTGAAAGTACCTGCCGACAAATATTGGGGAGCGCAAACAGAACGTTCACGTAATAATTTTAAAATTGGTCCTGAAGCCAGTATGCCCAAAGAAATTATTTATGCATTTGCCTACTTAAAAAAGGCTGCGGCACATGCTAATTGCGATTTAGGTGTTTTATCTGCCGAAAAGCGCGATTTAATTAGTACTGTTTGTGAAGAAATTTTAACGGGAAAATTAGATGGTGAATTTCCACTGGTAATATGGCAAACTGGAAGTGGAACCCAAAGCAACATGAACGCCAATGAGGTTATTGCTTATCGCGCACATGTAACTACAGGTGGTAAATTAACCGATGAAAATAAAGTGCTACATCCAAATGATGATGTAAATAAATCTCAATCATCAAATGATACTTACCCAACGGCCATGCATATAGCTGCATACAAAATGGTGGTTGAAACCACTATTCCCGGAATCATGAAATTACGTAATACACTAGCAAGAAAAACAGAGGCTTTTAAAGATATTGTTAAAACGGGTCGTACCCACTTTATGGATGCTACACCGTTGACCTTGGGACAGGAGTTTGGTGGATACGTGCAGCAACTCGATAATGGTGTGCGTGCTTTAAATAATGCCTTAGAAATGGTGAAGGAATTGGCTTTGGGTGGCACAGCTGTTGGAACAGGGTTAAATGCACCTAAAGGTTATGACGTATTGGTAGCGCAAAAAATAGCTGAATTTACTGGTCATCCTTTTATTACTGCACCAAATAAGTTTGAAGCTCTAGCAGCGCATGATGCCATGGTTGAATTGAGTGGTGCATTAAAGCGTGTGGCGGTAAGTTCCATGAAGATTGCAAATGACATTAGAATGTTATCATCTGGTCCGCGCAGTGGCATTGGCGAAATTGTTATTCCTGATAACGAACCTGGATCATCAATTATGCCTGGTAAAGTTAACCCAACCCAACCAGAAGCAATGACTATGGTTGCCGCGCAAGTAATGGGTAACGATGTAGCAGTTTCAATTGGCGGTAGCAATGGACATTTTGAGTTAAACGTATTTAAGCCATTGATTGCCGCTAACGTATTACAAAGTGCCCGTTTAATTGGAGATGCTTGTGTAAGTTTTAATGACAAATGTGCTGAAGGAATAGAACCAAACAAGGAGATCATTAAGCGCCATTTAGAAAATAGTTTGATGTTGGTTACAGCATTAAATCCGCATATTGGTTACGAAAAGGCAGCAAAAATTGCTAAAACTGCACACAGAGAGCATAAAACTTTACGTGAGGCAGCTATTGAATTGGGTTATTTAACCAATGAGCAATTTGATGCTTGGGTTAAGCCTGAAAACATGGTTGGCAATTTGTAAATCAATTGATTTGTTTGAACTTAAACGAATAACGCGGGCTACCTTTGGGTAGCCCGCGTTATTTTATTATAATTGCCAATCATGCAAATGTTAGACCCTATTTGGAAAGGTATTTTAGCTGGAGTGTTATTTACATTAACATTCGGAACTGTATTCTTTTCTCTTATTCAAACTAGTGTAAAACGTGGGTTCAAAAAAGCACTATACATTGCTATAGGTGTTTTGCTCAGTGATGCATTTTTTATTGCAATATCGGTTTGGGGAACTTCTTTTGTTGCTGACGAAATAAAAAAGTTTGACATGGAAATCCGGATTATAGGCTTTGCTTTTCTGGTTATTTTAGGTATTCGTTCAATGATAAAAAAAGAAGTTGATCATACTCATGATGTTGCTCCGATTGAGCGTAAAAGCATATTGTATTTTATAAAAGGTTCCATGTTAAACAGCATCAACCCAATGGTGCTAATCAGTTGGATGGGGGTAACTACCTATGCTGAAACAGTTATGAAATTCGACCACAACAACACCATCTTCTTCTTTATGGTTGTTTTGGCTACAATGCTCACTACCATGATTGGTATTGTTTATTTTGCAGGGAAATTAAGGCATGTATTATCGGCACAAAACATGCATCGCTTAAACGTTTTTAGTGGAATTATTTTCCTTGTTTTTGCCTTGATTATTTTATGGCCTGTAACAGGTTTAGGTAATTTTTAACTTTTTTGAGGAGGTTCCCAAAGTTCAATTTTGTTCCCATCAGGGTCCATGCACCATCCAAATTTACCAAATTCGCTTTCTTCCATTTTCTCCATAACAACCACACCTTGTTTGCGCAATTCGGCAAGTAGGGCATGTAGATCAGCTACAATTAAATTAAGCATAAACGATTGTTTGCTCGGTTCAAAATAAGTGGTGTCTTCTTTAAACGGGCTCCAAAGTTGGTAGCTTTCCGGAAAGTGATGTTTAATTTCATCAGGATTTAACATAGCTCCCCATCCAGGATTTGTTAAACCTAAATGTTTCTCATACCATGTACTTAGTGCTTTCGGGTCTTTAGATTTAAAGAAGATGCCGCCTATTCCGATTACTTTTTTCATATTGGTTGTTTTATAAGCTGATTATTTTGAGCCAATTCGAGTTCGCTTTGGGCTTGATGTTTTTGTGGGCGAGTATCGAGAATAGGAAGATTAAAATCCATTTCCTATTAGTTATTATTAAGACCCTTCTCGATAAGCTCCGCTTCTAACTCGAAGTGGCAAGCTTATCTAACATCCAAGTTCTCCTATCTAATTCCAAACTTTAGTTCCTTCGGTACAGTTGGTACAAATGTCAATTTCTCTTCTGCTTTTCAATATCGCGTTTCTGAAATTATTGTATTTATCGCTGTGCCAAACCTCATGAAAAGATTGTGAACTTATATCGCCAAATCTATGCGTAGCATCTTTATCAAAACAACAAGGCACCACCAATCCGTCCCAAGTTATAACACTGCCGCGCCACATTCGCCAACATTGGTTTAGTAATTTGTTTTTAATTTGGAAAGTTCCATCAGACCGTTTTTCGTACCTGCTCAAATCTTCGTTTTCAGGAATAAAATGATCACTGGTTTGGTAATCGTAAATTTGTGCAGTTTTAATACCAAGCTCATTTACCCCAACTTTTTTTGCTAACTTTTTTATCTCGGGTAATTGGTGTTCGTTGTGTTTAAAAACAATAAACTGCCAAATGATATGAGGCGTTTTACTTTTTAATTTCTCCTTCCAAAACAAGAGTCTTTCTGTTCCCTCAATTACCTTTTCAACATTACCGCCAATACGGTATTTTCCATAGGTATCCTGAGTTGTTCCGTCAATAGAAATAATCAACCTATCTAATCCACTCTCAACGGTAGCTTTAGCCATATCATCTGTAAAATAATGGGCATTACTGCTTGTGGCCGTATAAATATTTTTTTGAGCTGCATATTCTACAAACGCTAAAAATTGTTTATTTAAAAATGGTTCACCTTGAAAGTATAAAATTAGCCAAACTAACTCTTGGTGGGTTTCGTCAATTATTTTTTTGAACAGTGGTAAATCCAACATTCCCGTATTACGTGTAAATTCCCTCAAACCGCTCGGGCATTGTGGACAGCGTAAGTTGCAACTCGTAGTAGGTTCAATTTCTAAACTTGTGGGTTTGGCATTTATAAATGCCTTTTTGGTCGTTTTAGAAATATAATAGCTGGCCATCAACTTGACGTAATTCCAAATACGTTTGTTGTTTAGTTTAGATAAAAAATTGATACCGTCTGTTAAATTATTGTTCATGAACGTGAACAATAATACACTTTTATCAGCTATCTATTTATATCCATTGGCATACTTATAAATGTTCTTTACCTTGTTTAGGTTGAATATTAAAAGATTACTATCTTCATGATAAAAAACTTTGCACAAAATAAACTTTGTATATATTTGCATCCCGCTTTAGTAACAGCCGTTACTACAATGCCCAGATGGCGGAACTGGTAGACGCACTAGTCTCAAACACTAGCGAGAAATCGTGCCGGTTCGATTCCGGCTCTGGGTACAAATAGAACCGCTTGATTTTGAATAATTTCAAGCGGTTTTTTTATGTCAAAATAATCAAGAGACATTTAAGAGGTCAGTTATTTGTTTAGTTCTTTGTATTTTATTTGTGCCTTCCCGCTCCATTGCATTTCGCGGTCGGGCAATCGCTGCAAGTCCTCATTACACTGCTACCCATTATGCACTTCCGAAGCTTTGAAACCTTCCGCGGATTTTAGTTTTATATTGATTTTAATCAGTACAAAAGAAGCCGGTAATTTCAAAATGGTTATTTGGTACAAATAAAAAGGGCGATTAGAAAATCTAACCGCCCTTTTTATCGTATAAATTGTCGCTACTATTCTTTTACAAGTTTATTAAAGGTATCTACACCATTAATAGTTACTTTGATGGTGTATATGCCGTTTGGTAAAGTGGCAATATCCATACTTACATTATTTGAATTTGTTAAGCTATTCAATACCGCTTGACCTAAAGCATTGTATATGGTTATATTTTGAATAGCGTTGGTTGAGGTTATCGTGAAAGATTTGTTTGCTGGATTTGGATAAACACCAACTTTTTCCGATTTAACCGAAGCTAAACCTGTTTGCATTTTTTTGCTAAACAATACATTATCGATGTATACAATAGAAGTACCTGAAGGCACACTTGCAAAAACAAGTTGTGCAATATTTGCTTTGGTGGTTAAGCCTGTAAAGTCAGATAAGGAAACTGCTACGTGATTCCATGTATTTAAGGTAGGTGTTAATGTTAGTTCGTGTTCTTTATCATCACCACCACCAAATGCACCATCAGCACCGAAATCAACTAATTTGTATTTGAAGGTGGTAGAGTTTGGCGTCCACAAATCAAACTCAAATGTATCCATCGCAGTAACGTTTAACTTGTTTGTAACTGTTTCTACTCCGGCATAATCTAATGCGGTGTATTTTTTTACATCGTTTGTATCAATTTGAATATCATTAAGAGTAGCTACCGACCATGATGTTCTCCAAGTATCAACATTAACATTGGTATATGCGTTACTAAACATTGAAATAACATCGGCTGCTAATTTGGTTGGTTTTGGCGCAGCAACAGTTGGCGCAGCATAAACAGGTGCTTTACTAAACATGATATTGTCAATATAAACAATAGAAGTGCCTGAAGGTACACTGGCAAAAATAAGTTGTGCAATGTTAGATTTAGAAGTAAGACCAATAAAATTAGCAATTGGCACTGCAATATGATTCCATCCATTCAACGTAGGAGTAACGGTAAGTTCGTGATTTTTATCATCACCACCATCATATACACCATTAGGGCCGAAATCAACTAATTTGAATTTAAACGTAGTAGAGTTAGGTGTCCATACATCAAATTCGAATAGATCCATAGCATTAATATTGATCTGGTTTTGTACCATTTCAATTCCAACAAAATCTAATCCTGAGTATTTTTTTACATCATTATTTGCAACTTTTATATCAGTAAGTGTAGCTGCTGACCATGACGTTCTCCAAGTATCAATATTAACATTGGTGTAGGCATTACTGAATAATGAGATAACATCAGCAGCCGGTTTAGTTGGGGTTGGCGCAGCAACCGTTGGTTCAGGTAAAGCATTGCCTGCAGAGAACGTAATATTATCGAAGTAAGAAATATTATTCGTTGTTCTACTTGCATTAAAGTCTGGGAAAATAGCAATTTGGCTGATACCTGTTGAAGATGGCTCACCAATTTTTCCAGAGAAATTGAATGTTAATTCTTCCCATTCGTTTATTTTGGTGTTGGCCACTTTAATCTCGCCTGAAGATGCGTTACTATCTGTCACGAACTTGATTCCAACATCGCTGATAACCGATTTGTAGACCATAATTTTTACAATTGAATTTGATGCAGATAAAGTAAACCTACCAATATCGCCTTTCAATGACTCGCAACCCGCCCAAGGCCTTCCGGCTTGCAAAGCAGTGAATTTAGCAACTTTAGCAGATGTGTTAGGAGCCAAGGCACTTGGGTTGTTTACAACTTGCAATGTTGGATTTGAGTCATTCTCAAAAGTTGTCCAGGTCCAGCTAGCACCTTGCCCACCCATTTCAAAGTTAATGGGTGCGTTTTGTGAATACCCTGTACAAAAAGTAAGTAAGGATAAACTAATAGTAATAATTTTTTTCATGTTTTGATTTATTAGTGTTTGTAGTTGCAATATCGTAAAAAACACTTAAAGTAAATAATACTATAAGTATTTTTTAAAATGAATTTTCTACATCATATTCGTATGATGAAAATACCAAATCCTTACTACATCTCTGATTATAAAATACCATTAATGGAATATTTTGTTTTTGGCTTATCCGTTGATTGTGTGGTTTTTGGGTATCACGAGGGCGAGATTAAAGTACTATTAATACAGAGAGAAGCAGAGCCATATAGGGGGCATTGGGCTCTAATTGGTGACCTTGTTGAACCAGAACAAAACTTGGATGATGCCAGCAATAGTGTGTTGGAAAAACTTACGGGGTTAAAAAATATATACATGAAACAATTTTTTACATTCGGAAGTATAGACAGGCATCCATTAGGTAGGGTGGTAACCGTTGGTTATTTTTCATTGGTAAAAAGTATAAGTTATCATCCTATAGCCTCTTCTTGGGCGAAATCTGCCGAGTGGTTTAATATTAATGATTTGCCAGAATTAGCTTTTGATCACCATACTATTCTATTAAAAGGCATTGAGACGTTAAAAAATGAAGTTCGACATAAACCTATTGGTTTTGAGCTGCTTCCAAGTAAGTTTACCCTTTTAGACCTCCAGCTATTGTATGAGGCGTTACTTGGATATAAATTTGATAAATCTAACTTTAGAAAAAAAATTCTTGAAATGAACATTCTAAAACCGCTAAATGAGTTGAAGGATAACGTATCTCATAGGCCGGCCAAACTGTTTAAATTCGATGAGAAACGATACAGGCAATTTGAAAAAGAAGGTTTCTCGTTTGAACTCTAATCAGAACTTATCAAATCGTTAACATTAAAAGCCCACGAACCAAAAGGCTCAATTAAACAACATTATGCTATTTTATAATTCAGCAAATGGGTATCGCCATCTGTTTGCATGAGTAAATTTATTTCTATTTGGTTATACTCTTTGTCCTGACTAATCCGTGCACCTACCATTGTTTTTATTTTTTTAAATGTGCAATTTTAGGAACTAATTTGTTTCAACCTGAACAAGAAAATGTGCTAATCCGTCCTGTATGGGGAGTAATAATGGCTATTCTTTTTCCCATTTGTTGTTTAGATAAACTTCATCAACTCCTTATTTCTGCATAAGGACTGGAATATTATCTATGTGTACCTGAATTGAACTGAGTAGCAAATAAGGAAACAATTTCATCTTTTAACTAACCTGTTTAGATGACCAATCAGGTAATTAGATTAACCGGTTATTTCTTTTCCTTTACGGTCAGCTAATTGTTTCTTTATTTCATTGGCTTTTTTTTCTGTAAGGTCATAATTCCACATTACCCACATGGCAATTAAGGTTCCCATAATGGGTACACCTGAGAAAAACAACCTTAATCCTGTAACAGCTCCTTCAGGTTGTATAGGTGCTCCGGCTT
>CANLLM010000095.1 GCA_947491825.1 Bacteroidota bacterium | reverse complement strand
GGCTTCAAGTCACGCCAACTAAATATGGTATCATCGGCTTTTATTACTCTATTTTTTGCCAATGAAAATGGATGAAGCATGAATATGGCATATTTAATTGCAAATTCTTTCATAGTGTCAACTTGCACAAAGGTGTTTTCCAAAAAGGCGGAAGCCAATTGCTTATTTAATAAATGAGCACCACTTGTTCCTCTCGGATTACACTCGATAAAATAGTGCTGTTGTTGTTGGTTAACAATCACATCAAAACAAAGTTGACCATGATAGCGAATGCTCTCTCCGAATTTTTTCACATCGTTAAATACATTTTCATATTGAACCGGCTCGAAAAATATACCAGCACCTTTACCTGCCCTATATAAAGGATGATAAGCAGCAAACGCTTTTAAAACGCCATGCTCCCAAATACTGTAAATGCAAATTTCTTTCCCATCAATAAACTCTTGGGCCACCCATTTTTGTTTCTCTTCCTCTTTAAAAAAAGTCGGTTCAACCTCTTTTTTTATGAGCACTGAAGTAGCAAATCGGGAGTATACTGGTTTAAGAACACAGTTTTTTGTCGAGCTCCAATCGGTTAAATCACTTAATAAAATGGTCTTAGGGAAGGGCAGTAAATGATTAAATCGTTTAACAAACTCGTATTTATTATGCAATTGTATCATCAAATCGTGCTCAGCAGTCCAAACAGTGCAAGGCAAAACGTTGCGGTATGCGGAGATGAATAAGGCCTCCTCGCAAGTTGGTATCAAGTGATCAACTTTCTCATGCCGTATAATTTGTTGTAACGATTTTAAAAAAGCTTTTGGGTTAAATCTTGGAGAAGGTACTGTGTAATATTTATCAACACAATTAGACCACCTTGCAATAGTTAGGTGTTGACAGTCAATCATAATTACGCGGTGTTTTTCACCTTTAAAGCTACGTGCCATCTCCAATGCAATTGGAGCTCTTGCGCCACTTATTAGCACAGTTTTCATTGGTGCAGTAGGTTTCAATTTAGGGTTGTAATGTGTTATACAAGTTTATTAATCTTTCTTATTTATTAAAGTTTGAATGTCTTTGATTCAATATTTTTAATATGTAATTTAAAAGCTTTTGGTAATATAATAAACTCTGTGCAGCAAAAAAAATAATTACAAATGGAATAATATAATTTTTTAAACTTTTCTGTTACGCAAATAATTTGCTTGTTTGAACCCAGCATTACTTTTAAAAATCTTTCTTAGCATTCACTGTTGCTTAACCTAGAAAAGTATAACATTAGTTTTCATTCCTGTAGAAAGGGTTTGTACTTGATAAAAATCGTGGAATTATTTTGAGAGCCAATAATTAGTTGGTTACAAACACTGTTTAATTGTCCATACATGTCTTTTTCTAAACAATCTATGGTTGAGTGATTGATGATGCTTTGAATGAAACTATAGTTTTATAAATAGTGGGCTTGATAGCGGGTTCAAACACTCGTTCCACTGGCTTATATTGTATTGCCTATTTTTATCTCCATTTTTATTGTGTTTACTTAGCTCGCATAGCTGTTACCGGATCTAATTTGGCCGCAGATACAGCAGGAATTAAACCTGCCATTATACCTACTAAAGCAGAGGTGCCAAATCCTGTTAATATATTGGGTATACTTAGCACCACTTCAAAATCAAAAAAGTATTGTACAGCAAGAACAGATAATCCAACTACACTAACACCCAAAGCACCTCCTGCTAAACATAATACCACGGCTTCAACCAAAAACTCAATTAAAATAAAATAGCTGCGTGCACCTAGGCTCTTTTTTATGCCAATTTGGTTGGTACGTTCTTTAACCGAAACAAACATGATATTGGCAATGCCGAAACCTCCCACCAACATGGCAAAGCCGCCAATAATCCAACCTGCAATGGTAACTGCTTTGAAGGTTGCTTTTAGTGGCGCATCAAATAAGCTGGTTTTATTTAAGGCAAAGTTTTCTTCTTGTCCAGGGCGCAGTTTACGCTGCGCACGCATAATGCCACGTAGTTCTTCCTCCAATAAATTTGGAGAAACACCCGCTTTTGTTTTCACTTCAATAGTGGTTTGGTTTCGGTTTGAGTTTAATCGAATATAATTAGCAAGACATTTAACAGGCACAATCACCAAATTATCAAACTGGTTACCAAATAAACTTTCTCCTTGTTTTTCTATTACCCCAACTACCCGGTATTTATTTTTTTTTACTACAATTTCTTTTCCTATAGCATTACCATTTGGAAATAAATTGTTTGCTAATCCATAACCCATTACCAGAACGGGTAAACCATTATTTGTTTCACTTTCGGTAAAATACCGTCCATCAATAATATTAAAGTTTTTTACCCGGTAATAATCATGCGTAACCCCTGATATACTAACGCCTGTTGCCGAGTTACTGCCATATTCAACTGTGGCACCTCCAACTGTGGCAACCAAACAAGCTGCCTCAGACAATTGGCTATTAAGTTCAATTTGTTTTAATTCGTTAAGCGTGGGGTTGGGCCTATTCATAAATTTCCACCACTTGTAATCGCCACTAAAATCCCAAGGCCATTTGTCAACTATGATGGCATCTTTACCTAAAGTATCAATACTCTTTTTTACATTTCGTTCTAACGAATCAACCAGAGCCAAAACCATGATTATGCTAAAAATGCCAATGGTTATACCTAGGGTTGATAGGATGGTGCGCACCTTATTTCCCTTTAATGCCTGAAAAGCAAAAATGGTACTTTCTGTAATTTGATTAACTATGATGCGCAGTTGTTTCATGTATTGTACAAATGTATTGAATTACCAATTAACAACAGGTAAATGATGTTGCTTCAGATATTGGTTGGTTTGACTAAAATGTTTGCATCCAAAAAAACCAGTGTAGGCCGAGAAAGGTGAGGGGTGAGCAGCTATGAGAACCAAATGTTTTGAGGCATCAATTAAATGAGCCTTGCTTTGTGCAAACTTACCCCATAGTATAAATACCACATGTTCTTTTTGGTTTGATATGGCTTTAATAACTGTATCCGTAAATTCTTCCCAACCTTTACCCTGGTGCGATCCGGCTTTGTCTTGTTCTACCGTTAATGTGGCATTTAATAGCAACACACCTTGTTTAGCCCAATGCGACAAATCACCGTGTACTGGAATATTAAAGCCTTCAATGTCTGTTTTTAGCTCCTTATAAATATTTTTTAAGGATGGCGGAACTTTAACACCCTTGTTAACACTAAAACACAAACCATGTGCTTGCATTATACCATGGTATGGGTCTTGGCCAATAATTACCACTCGGGTATCATTAAATGAGGTATAATCAAAAGCTGAAAAAATTTGCGGATCAGGCGGAAATGTGGTTTTACCCGCTGCTTGTTGTTGTTTTAAAAAAAGAACCAGCTCTTTAAAATAGGGCTTGTCTAATTCTGATTGCAAAACAGGTTTCCAACTTTCTGTTAAGGCTATTTGGTTAGTCATTTAATAATGATAAATTTGGTCACCATTGTTAACACTAAAACACAAACCATGTGCTTGCATTGTACCATGGTATGGGTCTTGGCCAATGATTACCACGCGGGTATCATTAAAGGAGGTATAATCAAAAGCTGAAAAAATTTGCGGATCAGGCGGAAATGTGGTTTTACCCGCTGCTTGTTGTTGTTTTAAAAAAAGAACCAGCTCTTTAAAATAGGGCTTGTCCATTTCTTCTCGTAAAACGAGTTTCCAACTTTCTGCTATGGCTATTTTGTTAGTCATTTAATAATGATAAATTTGGTCATATTTCAAATGCAAATTATGCAACATAATTACAAACTTTACACCAGCGTACTTTTATTTATTTGTTTATCGGTTAGCGGCTTTTCTCAAACAGTTAAAAGCTACGCTGTAATGGTAAAACGCGAGGGAACATCAACACCCATTAAGTTGGTTTGGGATAAAGATAATACCACAAACAATTATAACATATACCGCAGAACTCCTGGACAATTAAATTGGGGAGCAAGCATTGCCACCAAAGCGGTAAACGATACATTTTATATTGATAACAGTACATCGGGCACTTACGAGTATTATGTGCAACGTAATTTAACCAACGGTCAAAGAGGACATGGATACATAGTAACCTCTACATTTGTGGCTGACGCAGTAGCCACAAACCGACTGTTATTAGTGGTTGACGCCAACTACGTGCAGCCGTTAGCAACCGAAATAAATCAATTGGTAAAAGATTTGGTAGCCGATGGTTGGTTTGTTGATACCTTACATGTGCAACGTAATGCATCGGTAAACGTGTTAAAGCAACGCATAGCTTCATGGTACAAAACTTACAAAAACGATATACATAAGCCACAACAATTGTATTTATTGGGCAGAATTCCTGTGCCGTATTCTGGAGTTATTTTTCCTGATGGACATACACCCGACCATAAAGGAGCATGGCCTGCTGATGTATACTATGGTGTAATGAACGAACAAATTTGGACAGACAATACTGTTAATATAGATTCGGCCACGCAAGCTAGAAACCACAACATTCCTGGTGATGGTAAATTTGATGTGGATTATTTATTTCCAGATACCAGTAGTTTAGAAATTGGCAGGGTAGATTTAACCAACATGCCTGCATTTGGGCAAAGCGATACCCAATTGGTTAAGAATTATTTAAACCGTGCACACGATTTTAAAACAATGGCTTTTATACCCAATAGAAAAGCGGTGGTTGATAATAATTTTGGTGTAATGGGTGGTGAGGCTTTTGCAAGCAGTGGATACCGAAGTTTTAGTACCATGATAGGAAAAGAGAACATTACTGATGCCGACTTACTAAGTACAGTAAAGCAATCCTCTTATTTATTGGCCTATGGTTGTGGCGGTGGTACATATACTAGCGCATCGGGTATTGGTAACACATCCAATTTTGTTTCGGATAGTATTAATGTGGTATACCTGATGTTGTTTGGCAGTTATTTTGGCGATTGGGATAACAGCAATAATTTTTTACGTGCACCTTTATGTTCAAAACCAATGAGTTTAGCCAGCATGTGGAGTGGCCGTCCGCATTGGAATTTACACCCCATGAGCATGGGGCACACCATTGGGCATTGTGCCAAACTAGCCCAAAATAATGTTGATGGCAGGTTACTCACTCCCGTTACTTTAAGCGGTTACTTTAGCAGTTACTTTCCTTCTTATGTGCATGTTTCGTTGATGGGCGACCCGAGTTTGCGTTTGTATTATAATGCCATACCACAAAATGTAACAGCCACACCTAATGCAGATTCAACCACGTTTAACCTAACTTGGGATGCCGTTCCGGGAGCTTTGGGTTACCAGGTTCTTAGATCGCTAAATGCCATGCATGGTGGTGATGCCATTGCTACAAGTAATAACAATTCGGCAAGCATTAGTAATATATTTCAGGGTGTTAATTACATGCACGTAAGGGCTTTATTTGTCGAAACTTCAGCATCAGGACAATACAACCAATTGTCGTTAGGCGCACCTGTAAGCGTTACTGGTGGCGTTAATGCGGTTGGGTTGATGGAGCAGCATGCACAAAAAATGGAAATAGAGATTTATCCTAATCCATCTAGCCATAATTTTAACATTGGTGGGGATGTAAAAAACGCGCAATTACAAGTGTTTGATATAACTGGTAAATTGGTTTTTGAACAGCATCACATTTATACCTCCAATGCCATACAACACAACCTGCAAGCGGGTGTATATTTTATTAAATTAACTCAAACAGGAAAAGTAGGATATAAGAAGCTGATTGTTGAATAGATAATAATGCCATCCCTTCCTGATTTGCTGGTGAATTAGCCTTTCAAACATTAAAGTGTGAAACTATTTTACACCGCTAAGGGGTGACATGAAAGACAAATAAACACAGCCAATAGTTAGGGCTTTAAAAAACGGCCACGAATTTTGGTAAGATGGATGTAAAAAGTAGTTAATACCTGTAAATATAAATAAGCTTTTTCGTTTCAAAAAACGGTTCATCAAACCAATCTTTTAAGGGATATTCATCCACAAAAAGTTTACGGTTCATTCTTTTAATGGCTTTAGTTTCTTCTTTTAAATCGCCTCCTTTTAAAAGTAAATAACCATTTATTTTACTGTTACGGCTAATTTCATCAACATAACTTTGAGTCCAACGATAAAGTTGATCCATTGGGGCAACGGCACGGCTAATTACAAACTCAAATTGTTCTTTCAGGTTTTCAACCCTCCCTACCACAAAATCGGTATTGGGCAATTCAAGTGCTTCGGCAACGCTCTCTGCTACTACTATTTTCTTGCTGATGCTATCGCACAAGGTAAAATTAACTTCTGGAAACATAATAGCAAGTGGAATGCCCGGAAAACCACCACCAGTGCCTAAATCTAAAACTTTTGTATGTGGAATAAACTTTACAAACTCAGCAATAGATAATGAGTGCATGATATGACGTTCGTAAAGTTGGTCGATATCCTTGCGCGAAATTACGTTTACCTTTTCGTTTGCGGTTTTGTATAAATCATACAATGCTGTAAACTGTTGTTTTTGAAGTTCTGTAATTTCCGGGAAGTACTTTAAAATAATATCAATCATAACTTTTACGAAGGTATGTTAACCTTACCATTGTTTTCTGTTTTTGGAAAATAAGCCTTTGGTGCCATAAACAATCATATAAAGTAAGTACACAACATCTAATAGCAATAGGTTAAACACCAACGATTGGTATTTAAGTTTTTTACCGCTGAAATAAAATACCACACTTTGACTAATGTGTTTAACTGCGAAGATACCTAGCACTATTGGCCAAGTGTATATGTTTAGAATTAAATTAGCAGCTAAAAATGTGTAATAAAGTAAAATGGCCAAGTAATAGGTACCTAAAACACGTTTATGCCCGCTTTTATAGTATTTACCCGTAGTCATATGACGCGATTTTTGATTGCTCCAGGAATCGAACGTGGTTTTGGCATCGGTGTATACAAAAGAAGCGGAATCAATTTCTATGGCCACATTTGTGGTTGTGGCTGCTTGATTGATGAAAAGATCGTCATCACCCGACATGATATGTTGGTGACTAGCAAATCCTTTGTGTTTAAAAAACAAATCTTTACGGTAAGCTAGATTACGACCAACTCCCATAAATGGGTTATTACACAGTGCCATTGAAAAATAAAACTGCGCAGTGATTAGGGTTTCGAATCGAATAAATTGGTTTAAAAAGCCTTTTGTTTTGCGATATGGTGAAAAGCCAAGAACAATATCTTTACCGGGTGTAAATCGGCTGTGCATATTAAGAATCCATTGGTTTGATGCTGGTTCGCAATCTGCATCGGTAAATAAAAGTAATTCGTATTTAGCAGCTTTAATACCCATTGTAACAGCAAACTTTTTACCAGTAGGGTATTTATCTTGCTCAATAATTTGTGAAATTTTTAATCGAGGTTGAGATCTTTGGAGTTCTTCCAACCATGCCTGGCTGCCATCCCAGCTGCAATCATTTACTACCACCACCTCAAATTCGGGGTAATCTTGCTCTAAAATAGAGATGAGATTTTTTTGCAGGTTATCAAACTCGTTTCGAGCAGCTATAATTACAGAAACAGGTTCTAGCCTATTAATTGATGAAGGTTGTGGTTTAAAAAAGGCAAATTTGCCAAAGACCGCAAAATAATAATAAAGTAGCACAGCGGTCGAAATGCCAAGTGCCGAAAGGAGTATCCAACTATATGGAGTGATAAGTTCTATCATATTACAGAAGGGCGAAATTAGGTTAGGAAAACGTACACGTGTAAAATGAATTTCAACAGGGTGTGTAAAATTAGTACACAAACTAGCATTAATTAGTTCGAGTGCTCATAAACACGCTATTTGTGCGTAATTTGATGCAATTTAGAAATCATGTTATTTTAACCAATTCAAGTTAGCGCATGTTTTTTAAGCTGATTTTAGGAAATGTTTGGTGGTTAAATAAAATATTCATACTTTTGCCGTCCTTTATATAAAAAATAACCCAAGAATGACAGCTAAAAAAACAACAAATGAGCAAGTTGTCTTAAACGACTATGAATCTGTGATTATTTTCACACCCGTGCTCTCTGAAGAGCAGCTGAAAGATGCTGTAGCCAAATACCGTAGTTTTATTACGGACAATGGTGGAGAGATGGTTCATGAAGAAAATTGGGGCTTAACAAAGCTGGCTTATGCCATAGATAAAAAAACTACAGGTTTTTATGTTATCTATGAGTACAAAGCACCAGCTGAGTTTGTCGCAAAATTTGAATTGGCCTTCAGACGTGATGAAAGAATCATGCGTTTCTTAACAACATCGTTAGACAAGCATGCACAAGTTTACAATCAACGTAAACGCAATGGTGAATTCAATCAAAACAAAAAAGAAAAACAACAAGAAGGAAAGTAATTTATGAGCAGACCAAAAACTCAACACAATCCGGCTATGGTGTTTAACACCACTCCGGAAACTCCGTTAAAGAAAAAATACTGCCGTTTTAAAAAGAACGGAATTAAGTATATTGACTATAAGGATGCCAACTTCTTGATGAAGTTTGTTAATGAGCAAGGTAAGATTCTACCTCGTAGAATAACCGGTACTTCATTGAAATACCAACGTAAAATTGCATTGGCAGTTAAAAAAGCTCGCCACTTAGCTGTTTTACCTTACGTTGCTGATGGTTTAAAATAATTTCAACAGGAACATCAAGATGAAAATTATACTTAAAGAAAACTTGAAAAACCTTGGTGCGCAAGGTGATGTGCTAA
>CANLLM010000094.1 GCA_947491825.1 Bacteroidota bacterium | reverse complement strand
TTATTCCTTATCGGTGTTGTTCTCGAAGAACGCTTCGGATACAACTTGAATCAAAAATTCGGCTTGTATTATCCCGAGTCTACTTTGTTTAGGCCGTTTCAAATCCTTACACATATTTTTATGCATGGTAGTTTTATGCACTTGTTTTTTAATATGTTTAGTTTGTGGATGTTTGGCAGTGCATTAGAAAACCATTGGGGTCCCAAGCGTTTTTTTATCTATTATTTCGTAACAGGTTTTGGCGCTGCAGCCCTCCATTTGGGTATTAATGCCTACGAAATTAACCAAGTAAAAGAAGTTATTAATGCCTACTTGGCAAATCCAAGTTACGAGGCGTTTTATGAAATTCAACAAATAGATACACGCCTTTTTGATGTTGACCAATTGCAAGATTTTTTAAGAAACTGGAGCACAGATAAATCGAATCCTCAATACACGCAATACGCGCGCGAAATTGCAGAAGCACTAATTCAGCGCAAGCTTAACGTGCCAACTGTTGGTGCAAGTGGTGCTGTTTATGGTTTGTTATTGGCATTTGGCATGTTGTTTCCAAATACGTTGTTGTTTATGATTTTTATTCCTGTACCCATTAAAGCTAAATATTTTGTTATGCTATATGGCTTGCTCGAGTTGTATCAGGGTATTTCAAACAACCCGGGTGATAATGTGGCACATTTTGCCCATTTAGGTGGTATGCTTTTTGGCTTCATCTTAATTAAATATTGGAATAAAACACGTAGAGATACGTTTTATTAACTAGTCGTTATTCTTATGAATCTGTTTCAGGAAATAAAACAAAAATACCTACTAAGTAATCATGCCGTTAAGCGCATCATAGCGGCAAATGTTGCCGTTTTTTTAGCTCTTGCAGTGGTAAATGTGTTTTCGTTTTTATTTAATAGTGGTGTTTCAACTCAATCGTTCACCAGTTGTTTCACTTTACCTGCCAACCTATCGGCCTTTGTCTATAAACCTTGGAGTTTATTTACATACATGTTTTTACATAGCGGCTTTTTGCATCTATTATTTAATATGCTTTGGTTGCATTGGATGGGTGGTTTGTTACATGAATATTTAGGAAACAAACGCGTTTACCAGTCGTATTTTTTAGGAGGTATTTTTGGTGGGTTAATGTATATGTTGGCCTATAATGTTTTCCCTGCTTTTAATGAGGCCAAACATGTTGCATATGCATTAGGTGCATCAGCTGGAGTTTTAAGCATTGTAGTATCGGCTGCCACACTTCTTCCAAATTACCAAATTCGGTTGCTTTTTGTGGGCGATGTTAAATTAAAGTGGATTGCATTAATTAGTGTAATACTTGATTTAATAAGTATACCAAATGGAAACGCAGGTGGACATATCGCACATATAGGTGGAGCCATATTTGGATTTTTATTTATTAAGTACCTTTATACCAACACTTTTTTTGATAAACTTTTTGATACAATAGGTGGGCTTTTTAGTAAAAAGTCAAAATTAAAAGTACACTATAAAACGGTACTTAAAGGTGATAATGTATACTTACGCGTTACCCAAAAGGATGTGGATTTGATATTGGATAAAATATCAAAAAGTGGTTACGAAAGTTTGAGTAAGCGTGAAAAAGAAATTTTGTTTAAAGCCAGCAATGATTAGTTATGTTTATTATTAACCGAATAGTATTTGTATTAAATAGCATAGCCATTTTAGCGCTATTGGCTACCTACGCAGCACCATACATTAGCCCTGATTTGTTATGGCCTGTGGCTTTCTTGGGCCTAGCCTTTCCAGCGGTGGTTTTGTTAAATGTGCTATTCATGATCTATTGGCTCATCTTCTTTAACATGAAGTTTCTGTTTTCATTAGCAGTAATCGTAATTGGATGGGGGCATATTACCAAATTTGTGCAGTTAAACGCAAAAAAGTTCGAGCAAAAGCAAGACAACTCGATAAATATAATCACATTTAACGCCCGCTACTTTGGTTTGTTTGATGGAAAAGGTACTGAAGATGTAGACATGTTTTTGGAGAAACTAGATAAGCTTGCTCCAGATTTATTGTGTGTGCAGGAGTTAAGCAACATTTCGGTTCCAGATTCTAGCAGCGCTTTTACCGCTTTTAAAAAGAAGTTTGAGAAATATAATCGGGTAAACATCAAACTACAAAAGGGCAGGTGGTTATGCGATAACATTGGCATATTAACCAAGTTTCCTGTTGTAAATAAAGGTGTTGTTGAACATGATCTGAGTAGCGGTAACTACACCATTTTTGCTGATATAGTTGCTTATGGCGATACCTTAAGGATAATAGCAACCCACTTGCAATCTATTAAGTTTGAACGTAGAGACTATGAGGCAGTAAAAGCCATTAAATTGGAAAATGACGCTGAGAAAGTGGATGCCTACAAGAGCATTGTTTCTAAATTGAAATATGCTTTTTTAATGCGTGCCAAACAAACAGATAGTATTGCCTATTTCATTGAAAAAAGTCCTTATAAATTAATTGTTTGTGGCGACTTTAACGACTCCCCATTATCTTACGCATACAGGACTATTAAAGGTGAAATGAAAGATGCTTTTACCGAAGCTGGTAGTGGACTTGGCAGAACCTATGTTGGCGCAATGCCTAGCTTTAGGATAGATTATATTTTGGGCGACAACCGCTTTACTTTTTATAATTATTATGCCAAAGCATTTGATTTTAGCGACCATAAAATGGTGAGCTGCAGTATAAAAATAAAATAGCCTTTAAGCTGTATTATTTTCTACCTGATTCTGCTTGTAAATTTTATACCAACTTATAAAACCACCCACACAAATAAGCGTGTAAACGACCATTAACGCTGCATAATAAAATAATTCTTGTTGGTAGTAAAGTAAAACGCTAAACGCATTTAGTGCAAACCAATATACCCAGCTGGTTAAAATTTTTCTTGCCTCTTTCACGGATGCCAACAAACCAAAAACAGTAATAAAACTATCTAAGTAAGGGCTTGCACTATCGGTGTATTTATCAAATAAAAATGCACATAACAAACTTAGCAACGAAAAAAGGGTAATAAATTTTAGGTGAGTAGTAATATGCCAATTATGAATGTGTTCATTTTTTTGCTCTGCCTTTTTCCAATACCATAAACCGTATACACCAACTAAAGCGTAATACAAACTAACAATAGATTGAGCATATATTTTAGTTTGATAAAAAAGCCATATCCCGATTAATGATGATGCAATACCAAACCACCAGCCAACTGTTTTTTCGCGCATTAAAAGCAAGCTATATAATATACTTAAACCCGCACCTGCAATTTCAAGGTAATTGGTAAATATCATGCTTCAAAACTATGGATATTTTATTTCGATGCTAATGTCTTTTAAAATCAATTTGTATAAATCAAAAATCTAAACATACATTTGTAATTGTCTTTGGGGTGGTAGTGGGTTTTAAAACCTATTGCCTGAGATCATACCCTTGGAACCTGCCGAGGTAATGCTCGCGAAGGGAGTAGACAAACTCATGGTTAAAATTAGATGTTGCACAATCTAATAAATTGATCCATTCCAAGAAGGTAAACAATTGATTTCAGCAGCCTACCCCGGTTGCTGTTTTTGTTTAACCTTAATTAATTTAACATGTTTAAAAAAGTACTATTTGTACTGCCATTAATGGCAGCAAACAGTTTACTAGCTCAAGAAGATTCGAGCGCAATTCAATCTGCTAAAATGGGCTTGCAAGAGGTGGTTGTATCTGGTATAAAGGCCAAACAAATGATGCCAATTACCCAAACCACTATTGAAGCAAAGCAAATTGCTGAACGTTATTATGGCGCTGATATTCCTAACCTGATTAGATTTACGCCATCCATTAATATGCAAAGCGATAATGGAACGGGTATTGGTTACAGTTCTTTCAGATTAAGGGGTCTGGATCAGACTCGTATAAATACTACAATCAATGGCATCCCGGTTAACGATGCTGAAAATCAAGGTGTTTATTTTAACAATTTTGCAGATTTAGCAAGTAGTGCAGAGCGTATTCAAATCCAGAGAGGAATTGGCACATCAACCAATGGTACATCAGCGTTTGGTGGCTCTATCAATATTTTAACACGTAACCTGTCAGAAAATGCAGAGGCGAACGTAAATATTGGTGTTGGATCTTATAACTCGCAACGTGCCACTACAGAGCTACAAAGCGGTTTACTCCACAATCGGTTTATGTTTTATGGCCGATACAGCCATTTAAGTGCGTATGGGTATCGCAAAAACGCTGGAAGCACGATTCGTTCTTATGCCTTTAGTGCAGGATACAAAATGCATAAAGCCATCCTAAAAATAAATATGTTTGGCGGATTTTCACAAAATCAGCTCTCGTATTTGGGTATTGATAAAAGCACGTTAGAAACAGATAGAACATTTAATTCTTTTGTGAATGGAGAACGCGATGCGTTTATGCAAAATTTTTATCAATTGCAGTACGTTAAAACTTTTAACACAAGGCATACAATTAGCTCGTCTGCTTATTATGTTCGAGGGTCTGCTCCTCAATTTCAATTCCTGTTTCCAAGTGCTTGGGGATATAACTACGATTTCTTCAATATGCCCAATGCCATTATAGGCAACGACACCTTAAATGCCGCTGGTGATATGATGACGTCTTACCGATTAACCCAAAATTTTCTTGGCGCATTTGCCAATTACAATTACAAAACAAACAAGTTAGATTTGGTAACAGGAATACATGCCAACCAATTAAACAGTAACCATTTTATGGAAATAAATTGGGGTAGTATATTACCTTCTGGTGTTATTCAAAACCACCAGGTATATAATAATACCGGTATAAAAAGTGAGGTTAGTGCTTTTGCTAAATCTACCTACGCTGTTACTAGCAAATTGAATTTATTTGGTGATGTACAATTGCGCCATGCCAAATTTAGCTATAGCGAGAAACAAATGGCTATTCGCAACTGGGGTTACAAAGTTGATGACATGAATTGGACTTTTTTAAATTGGCGTGTGGGCGGCAGATATGCAGTAAATGCTAAGCATAGTGTGTATGCTATGGTTGGTGTTTCTCACCGTGAGCCAACACGTTTTGATTATTTTCAAGATGATTTTGCAACCAATGATACCGAACAAGGAGACATTAAACCTGAAGAGGTGTTTGATATGGAGTTGGGTTATGAATATACCAGCGATAGGTTAGTGGCAAAGGCTAATGCATATCATATGCAATTCAATAATCAGATTATTGGACTTGGTCAGTTAAATGCATTTGGATATACGATTACGACTAATGTTAAATCAAGCCAACGAATGGGGGTAGAATTAGAGTTAGCTTATAAATTGGGTAAAAACATTACACTATACAACAACTCATCGTTTAGTAATAATCAGATTAAGGAAATCAACCAACACTTAAGTACCACATACGGTGTTTCCGATACGGTAATTAGTTACAAAAATGTAGCATCGGCATTGTCACCAAATGTGATTATTAATCAAGGTGTAAAAGCCAATGTTACAAAATGGTTAGCGTTTGATGTGATTTATAGGTACGTAGGATTACAGTATCTGGATAATACAGGCGACAAGAGTATAGTAGCACCCGCATTTAATTATGTGGATGTAAATGCTACTTTTAAATTAAGTAAGTGGATTAAAACGGGCATACCAACATTAAGCCTTAGAGTGAATAACATGACTAATCAAAAATATGCTACTACAGGCAGTGTATCTGCAGGCACCAATACAATTAGTGAAACAGGTGCACGTGGGGCTGTTGCATTATTTATGCCAGCAGCAGAGGTAAACTATTTTGTAACGTTAGGGTGGAAATTCTAAAATAAGCTCAATACTAAAAATGTATCATTAATGATGCCTGGGCGGGCTTCTGAAAATCAGTTAAAATTTGTTTTTATCCTTGCACTAATTTCAGTGCATGTTACATACCCTATTTATTTTGTAACCTTCAGTTCTTTTTTTAAATAAATTCCGGTATGACTTCTTTTTTCTAAACAGATTACTTCAGGTGTGCCTACACACAAAACTTCACCACCGTATTTACCACCTTCTGGTCCAATATCAATAACGTAATCTGCAACTTTAACCATGTCTAAATTATGCTCAATTACTAATACGGTATTGCCCTTGTCAACTAGTTTCTGTAGCACATCTAATAACACTTTCACATCCTCAAAATGTAATCCAGTTGTTGGTTCATCTAAAATGTAGAAGGTGTTTCCGGTGTCTCGTTTGCTTAATTCCGTAGCTAATTTAACACGTTGAGCCTCACCGCCACTGAGTGTGGTACTTTGTTGCCCTAATGTAATATATCCTAATCCTACATCATTCAATGCTTCAATTCTTCTAAGTATTTGGGGTGTGTTCTCAAAGAATTTTACAGCCTCTTCAATACTCATATCAAGCACATCATTAATTGATTTGCCTTTGAACCTTACTTCAAGTGTTTCTCTATTGTATCTTTTACCATTACACGTTTCGCATTTCACATATACATCAGGTAAAAAATTCATTTCAATGGTGCGCATACCTGCTCCCTGGCACGTTTCGCATCTTCCACCTTTAACATTAAACGAAAACCTTCCTGGTTTGTAGCCTCGTATTTTCGATTCAGGTAAGTTGGCAAACAGATTACGTATGTCAGAAAATACTTCAACATAGGTTGCAGGATTGCTTCTTGGCGTTCGACCAATAGGGCTTTGATCGATATCAATTACTTTGTCTACATGCTCAAGGCCAACAACTTTTTTATAGGCAAGAGGTTTTTGATGTGAACCATAAAAGTGTTGGCGTAAAATTGGATAGAGGGTATCGTTAATCAATGTTGACTTGCCACTACCACTAACACCTGTTACAGCTATAAATGTACCTAGCGGGAAATCAACAGAAATGGTTTTTAGATTATTACCTGTAGCTCCTTTTAATGATAAGGTTTTACCATTTCCTTTTCTGCGTGTTTTAGGAACTTCAATTTGTTTTTTACCATTAAGGTATTGCGCTGTGAGCGAATCAGATTTCAAAATATCACTCCAACTTCCCTGCGCAGCAATGTGGCCACCGTGAATACCTGCGCCATAACCTATGTCAAGAATGTAATCACTTTCAGCCATCATATCCTTATCGTGCTCAACCACAATTACACTATTACCTACATCACGTAACTCTTTAAGCGAATTAATTAATCTGCTGTTATCTCTTTGGTGTAGCCCAATACTTGGTTCATCTAAAATATATAAAACGCCCACCAATTGTGAACCAATCTGCGTTGCCAGTCTTATGCGTTGAGCCTCTCCACCGCTTAAGGTTCTTGATGGCGAATTTAGTGTTAAGTAATCAATGCCAACACCCAACAAAAATTTTATACGGTTGCGAATTTCTTTTAAAATTTCTGACGCAATGATTAGTTGTTTTTTGTCAAGGTGCTTTTCAATAATTTCAAACCAATCTCCTAATGCTGTTATTTCTAAAGCGGCAAGTTCACTAATGTTTTTACCACCAATTTTATAATGTAGAGATTCTTTTTTTAGCCTTGCCCCACCACAATCTGGGCATGCATCTATGGTCATAAATTCTTCTGCCCACTTCACAACAGAATCACTACTTTTTTCGTGATAATGTCTTGTAATAAATGGAATCAATCCTTCCCAAGTTGCAGTATAATTTTGGGTATACCCACTGTTGTATTGATAAGGAATAACCAATGGCTCATCGCTGCCATGTAAAATTACATCAAGGGCTTCGCGTGATATTTTTTCAATTGGATCTGCAAAACTAAATTTATGTTTTTTAGCTAATTCGCGCAGCTGCATAAATGTCCAATTATCTCTTGGCTCACCCAATGGAGTAATTGCACCTTTATTAATACTTAGTTTTTTATCTGGTATAATATTGTTTTCATCGAGTGTACTAACCACTCCCAGTCCATCACATTTGGGGCATGCACCATAAGGCGAGTTAAACGAAAAAGTGTTTGGTTGAGGTTCGTCATAACTAATACCACTTTTAGGGTCCATCAAAAATTTACTAAAGTGATATGCCTTTTCTTGTTTACCATCTCCAACCAATAGCACCAAGGTTCCTTTACCCATTTTAAGCGCACTCTTTACGCTCTCGTTTATCCTAAATCTATTGTCTTTTTTGGCATCAACCCGATCAATCAAAACTTCAATATCATGAATTTTATAGCGGTCGGCTTGCATCTTGGGTGTAATATCTTTTACCTCTCCATCAAGCCTCACTTTGGTAAAACCTTGCTTGCGTATCTGCTCAAAAAGTTCTCGGTAATGTCCTTTTCTTCCTTTTACTAATGGCGCTAAAATCGCAATTTTGCTACCTTCAAATTCTTGTATAATTCCTGAAACAATTTGCTCTTCAGTCATTTTTACCATCTTTTCACCGCTTACATAACTGTATGCGTCTGCTGCTCTTGCATAAAGCAATCGCATAAAATCATAAATTTCGGTAATGGTGCCAACTGTAGATCGTGGGTTTTTGTTTACTGTTTTCTGTTCTATTGATATTACCGGTGATAGGCCGTTAATTTTATCTACATCCGGACGCTCCATATTACCAATGAATTGACGTGCATATGCGCTAAAACTTTCCATATACCTGCGCTGACCTTCTGCAAAAATTGTATCGAAAGCTAATGATGATTTGCCACTCCCGCTTATGCCAGTGATGGTAACTAATTTATTGCGCGGAATCCGAACATCAATGTTTTTAAGATTATGCTCTCTTGCGCCAAGTATTTCGATATATTCTTCTTCGTTTATCGAATCAACAGATTCGGATTTTTTTGATTTTGTCATGAAAGTTAATTAGCCT
>CANLLM010000093.1 GCA_947491825.1 Bacteroidota bacterium | reverse complement strand
ATCACCTTAATCAACCGCTAGCTCAACTGGTAATATACCGCTAAGCCAAGTAGGGTAAAAAACAAAAACTCTTTAAGCAAGAACCGTTTATCGCTTATAAAATAATAGGCAACAATAATGCTGGCCGGAACGCTAAGATAAACCAGGGCATAAATATAATTTACGTTTTCAAAAAATAGCCCTGCTATGCCAAAAAACAGCATCAAATAAATGCTTTGAATAATCCTTCGGGTTTTTACTTTGTTGCGAAAAAAGTTTTGTTGGAGGTTAAAAACAGATATTGTAATAACAGGTAAAACAATAACCCATGGTAATAGCCTTACCCAATTTGTTTCTATTGTTTTTAGTAGTTTGTGCTCAAAACTTTGTACAATATAAAGCAACAGCTCATCGTACCTATTGGTTACATAAAAGTAAATTCCGGTAAAGTATAGTGGCATACATATACCCAAAATAGATATGACCAAATAACGCAAGTTAAATGAGGTAAAGATAATTACGCTAATTAAAATAAAGGGCAAAAACAACAACAAATCGTAATTAAAAAGAATACCAACACCAAGGTATAAACCAGTATCAAGCACAACCAACAATGGGTTTTTGGATTCGTATAAGTAGCAAAGCCTTTGCAATAACAATAGAACAAAGGTGTTGGATATAAGCTGAGGGGTTAACTCAGTTTGTTGTATAAACAAGCTGTTAAGCAAGATATAAAACAAGCCAGGCATAAAAGTATCTTTATACAAAATGCTTTGTGACGAAACAATGTAATTAATAAAAATGGCCTGTAAGAAAACCAGTAAGGTGGCAATTATAAAACCCCACAAATAAGCATTGGGTAAGGCAGAAATAAAACCAAACGCCAGGCGTGCAAAAGGTGCATTTTGAATAAAATCGTACTTGGGCATTGCTGTAAAAGCGGGTACGCGAAGTAACACGGTTAAAACAAACAGCATGACACCAGCCAATAAAGTTTTTTGTCTAAATAAGTTTAACACGCGCTATAATTTACGTTGCAAAATATGTTAAATGTAATCATTAATCATAATGGTATAGTAAAAATGTAACGCAGCGCATGAAGGGGTTTACGGTTATAATTACAATAGTTTAATCCAATTTAATATCGAGTATAACCTAAAAGTTTAACCTCATTAAACAAAACCTATGGTCTTTTGATGTTGGTATAACAATGGATCTTGCCGACACTTGACGAGACTCGGGTGGCATAATGGTTACAAAATAACTCATCGATTTAATCAACACTTTGCTTTCTACCTCACCATTTGAAGCAATGGTGGCCAACATGACATCACCTTCATTCACCACATCTACATTGTATACAATGCCAATTTTATCATTGCTTAAGGTGGTTAAAAACGAGGAGTAGTAACCACCATCATTCATGCTGGATTGCGTTTTTTTAATAAAATGACGGAAGCGCTCACTGCCATCGGCATTTTTAGCAATAATCACAATCTCATCGTAATTATAAACCGTTTTATAACTGGTTTGCGGAAACCCATTCAAATTATAGGTGTAGGATTGCTTGGTTTCGTAGTATTTTTCGGCAATAATGGTGCAGCCACCATCACTATTTGGTATAAGTCTTCTAACATATAAATCGGTTAAAATAGGCTTGCGTTCGTTTTGCATGGTACCTGCAATTTTGCTGCTAAAGCTTAAATCAATTTGGTCAAATCGTTTCACTGTCATTTCTGCCAATGCGGTATTGAGTTTAAAGTAAATTGTTCCCAATGACTTGTTGTCTGACTTGTCGCTGTAAAAACCTGCAACATTTACCGTTTTAGCATAGTTATTTACCACCAAAGAAAGTTCATTTACGAAAACAGAATCTTTGTTAATAGCAAACTCCAACATGTTATCCTTTGTTGTAAGATAGGCATACAGAAAGTAGTTTCTTGGCCTATAATCTCTTGGTTTTCTTCCCTCTTTAGGAAAATCTATTAAGGCAAATGCATTTCCCTCATTATCGCATTCCATGTGGCTAACAAAAACATCTTCCGCTGCATAGTCTAAAGCAAATCTGCGCGTATATTTAGCTCCAAATGTTGGATCAAATCCAAAAATATTGAGGATGCTTTTATTTTTATCGCTGCCTTGCGTAACAAATAAAATGGTATAGTTTTTTTTGTCTGATGATGAACGGATAAATATTCTTTTATCAGGGCTCAAACTTCCCTCCATGGATATTAATGTTTTTGTACTGACCAGATTGATATTGTTATCAATCAGTTGAAGCTGTATTTCAACTTTACCCGGAATATTTTTTAGTGTGTTAAGCTGAAACAATCCGTCTTCGTGAACAATGACGCGTTCTACCCAAGCGTTTTCTGGTTGTGGCAAATCTTTGGCGAATTCAAGTGCCAGGTTGTTTTTATACTTTTCTATTTGAATGTCGCGTCTAAAATCGCTGTTGCGTGCCCGGGCCAAAAAAATGCCAGAGGCGTTTTCGCCTAAAACTTGCGTGTAATTATACTTGGCTTTGGTCTTTTGTTGGTTGCCCCACTCAACCGTTTGAGCTTTAATTGGAACAACTTCCAAAAGCAATAAAAAGAAAAGCATGAGCGAATGGTTTTTCATACTAGTGCAAGTTAATAAGTCGGGCACACATTGTATTAATTTTTTAACCATAATTCAGGATTTTGTTTTTCCTGAACTTTCCAAATCTCAAAGTGTACTTCGGTTTCGTCATCATCATTGGTTAGTACATTTCCAATCGTTTCTCGTGTATCAACCAATTGGCCTTCTTTAACGTTAACGGAACCTAGTTTAGCGTACGCGGTGTAATATTTACCATGGCTAATCAATACAATTTTTCCCATGCCTGGTATTGAGAATATTGACTTTACTGTTCCTTTAAACACACTTCTTACAGGGCTTCCCGGCTGGGTTTGTATATCAACCCCATTATTATTTATCATTACACCTTTAAGTGTAGGGTGGGCGTGTGTGCCAAATTTTTCCGCCAATGTGCCACTTTCTACAGGCCAAGGCAGGTTGTTTTTGTTGTTTTCAAAATCGTCAGATAAACGTTGCGCCTCAGGTGTTAGGTAAATATCACCTGATGCCGTTTTGGGCTTAGCGGCCTCAGTTGTTTTGGGTTTTGTTCCACCTGCAGTTGTTTTGGGTTTGGTTATTCCTTCTCGTTTTCTTGATTCTTCTTCTTTTTTACGAGCTACTGCTATTTCTTTCTGAATTAAATCTGCGATGGCATCGTTTAATTTACGTGCGGCTCTTTCGTTCTCGGCTAAGGTTCTTCGAAGTTCTTTTTCACGCACTTGCAGCTTAACCAATACCGCGCTTTCTTCTTTTTTATCAACTTCAAGTTCTTTTTTCTCTGATTCTTTTAATAAGATTAATCCTTGTTTTTCAAGTTTTGCGGCAATTATTTCATTAAGTTCTTGAATAATTTGTTGTTGGGTATGAAGTATCAATTCTGCTTGGTGTTTGCGGAAGTCGCCCAATTGATTTAGGTATTGTATGCGTTTAATGGCTTGATTAAAACTTTGTGCTGCAAAAATAAACATCACCTTATCATACACATTGCGTTGTTTGTAGGCACCTAACAAGCTTTTCCCATAATCTTGTTTAAGACGTGTAATGTCATCACGTAGGTTGCTTATTACGACTTGCTGCTCAATAATTTGTTTTTCTAGCATGGCAATTTCATCAGCAACGGTATTAATTACCTTTTCTCGGTTTTCTATTTGCCTGCTAATTACTTGTAAATCGACAAGTGTTTTATTCTGTTTTTTGCGCGTATCTTCTAAAACCTTTTTGGTTTCTTGAATTTTCTTAACGAGTTCCTTGCGCTGATTCTCTAAAGCCTTACGTTGGTTAACATAGTTACCTTGTTGTCCGTTTACACAAACAACCAATAGGCTTAAAATAAGTAAAAATATTGTTTTATGGTTTAACCACTTCATACCCCGATGGAACTGTAAATTGTGTTTCGCGCTTTTTAGTAAACACAAAGTTGCTCAGTTCAAAGGTACATTCTAAAGTTTTTTCTGCCCGTATGTTAATATTCATGACGTTTGGGTACATATTTTTGTCAAATGCACTGTAAGTAGGGTAGGTAATATTAAGTTGTCGCGATTGGTTTTGCTCTTCTATTAAAGTGCGGTTTACCTTGTAGTTAGCGTTATAAAAGGTGGTTTGTTTTTGTGTGTTTATGATAGTTGATACCGATATAGCACCCAATATCGTGTCTACTACACTTTTTTGTACACTGTTGTTAAAAACAGAATTTCCGATAATTAAATTTTGAAGATTATTGAGTTTCAATGGTACATTACTTAGGCGTTGTATGTAATCAAAATCAGTAGCAATGTATTTTCGATGAAGCCTGTCAAGAATTTTAACACTGTCTTGAGTAATCATAATGCGAGCAACCTCAATACCCAATACAGCAGTTACGCTCATCCAAATATACTGGTCCTTTTCCATCACCAGGTTAATGTCTAACTCAATTTTTTGTTTATCGTCTTTATAATATGTTTTAGCCCTGCTTTGGTAAAACGAAAAGTTATTTACATTGGCGTCAATAGTATTAAGTACAACCCCTGTAGGGCTTGGCCCTTGTTGTGGCAAACTGGTTTTAACAGGCACGTAGCTTGTAATTTTTTTACTTTTACAGCCAATAGTAACAACCATTACTAGCAATAAACCTAATACCCAAAACAGCTTATTACTCATACCACTTTTTATCCTTAATTTTTTTGTCAATCAGTTTGTTCTCCGCCCTATAATCGCGTGCCTTCATCCACTGTTCAATGGCCTTGTTAACATCACCCAAACAAAATAGCACATCACCATAGTGGTCTAATACCTCTGCGTTTTTCGGTGATAGCTCAATAGATTTTTCTATTTTTACTTTGGCCTCGCTGTATTTTTTTTGCATAAATAAAATCCATCCGTAGGTATCGTAATATGATGCATTTTCTGGTTCAAGTTCAATGGTTCGCAAGCTCATTTCTGCTGCCCTTGTTAAATTTATTTTGCGTAAACTTAAAAAATAAGCGTAATTATTTAAGGCATATGTATTGTTTTTATCTATTTCCAAGGCGGATTCAAAAGCGCTATCGCTTGTGTTGTATTGATTTAAAAAGTGTGCCGCATCACCTATAGAAACAAAGAATTGAACTTGAATTGCAGATTGGCCTTCACTCAAGTCAAGTCCTCTTCGCGCCATTTCAATTGCTGCTTGATACTGTTTTAATTGTTGAGCCGCAAATGTATAGTATGCGTAAAAAAGTGCTTCGTTAGGAAACATTTCAATAGCACGCTCACAATCTTTTATCATTTGTTGGTTATCACGAATCTCGCTGCTGCATAATACCATTTGTCTCCATATGCTATAGTTTCCTGGTTCTATATTTGCTGCTTTTTCGTATTGTTCGTGTGCCTCTTTGTATTTTGCTTCTTTTGTATATAAATCACCTAAAAGCATCCATGTAGCTGTTTCATCAGCATTTGATTGTGTAAGCGCCTCTGCTAATTGGTAGTTTTTACTTTTTTGTTCACTACCAAACTGGTTGCTAGATATCACCTCAACACAAGTGCGCAATTTCGATTTTACATCTAACGTACTACTTTTGGCTGCAGCCAAGGTGTAGTTAAACCACTCAGTATAGTTTTTTTTATTTCTATAATCATCCGCTAAAGCTAGCAGGGCATAACCGTTATTGGGTTCAATGGATAATATTTTTCGGTAGAGTCCATTTGCTTTTTCCTCTTTTCCATTTGATAAATATATATCAGCCAATTGGCCAATGTATTTAGTGTTTTTTGGATAGGCCACGGTTAGTTTTTCAGCTTCTTTAACCGCCTTATCTACTTTGTTTTGCGCTAAAAAAATACTTTGTTTCTGTTTAACTATATCCTCATTCAACCCAATTGTTTTCTCGGCTTCGGTAAGTAGTTTTAATGCTTTGTCTAATTCGCGAGCCATTACATACAGGTATGTTGCATCGTATAAATAGGAAATCGTAATGAGGTTTTTCTTATAGAGTACTGCGTATAGATCTGCTGCTTTTTTATACTGTTTCTGCGTTTTGTATACCTCGCCCAATAACTTCATGTACCAAGGGTTTTCCGGATTTAGCTTTGCCGCCTTTAATGCGTATCGTTCGGCATCCATCAGTAAGGTTTTTTGCAAATAAATTTGTGCAGTTAAATAGTTTAAAGCACTATTCTCTGCATCAATTAATGCTGCTTGTTTAATTTCTTTAAGCGCATCATCAGGTTGTTTAACCATTAAAAATTTATTGGCATTTATAAAATGCTGATCAAATTTTATTCGCTGCTCTTCCGACAATTTAGAATTACCTTTTTGCGCATAAGCAAATTGTATTGTTGCTGTTAACATCAATACAAACAATAGGAGCACACTTTTTGTGTACTTAAATAACTGTGGTGTAATCCCCAATGCTTAAGTCTTTTAGTTCGCCTTGATATTCAACATGGCTGCCCAACATGGCATTGTTTATCACAGCATTTTTTATTTTGGTATTGTTTTGAATGATGCAGTTTTCTACCACACTTCTCTCAATTACACAACCCTCGCCAATAGATGCGTATGGTCCAACAATAGCATTTTTAATCACCACATTTTTACCAATTAAACTTGGTTGAATAATTTGCGAATTAAAAATATTTGCCGATTCATCAACCATTTTTTTTCCATCATCATGCATGTGTTGTAACACACGTGAGTTGGTATAAACTGTAGAGTTTTTATTCCCACAATCTAACCATTCTTCTACCTTACCAGGTTCAAACTTTAAGCCCTTTGCTTTCATGTTTTCAAGCGCGTTGGTTAGTTGGTATTCACCTTTTTCTTTAATGTTATTATCCAACAGGTATTGCAATTCATTTCGCAAATTAGCACCATCTGCAAAGTAGTAAATACCAATAATTGCAAGGTTACTAACAAAAGTGGTTGGCTTCTCTACAAAATCAGTAATCACTCCGCTGGCATCTAATTTCACAACACCAAATTGACTTGGGTCTTCAATTTGTTGCACCCAAATTATACCGTCTTTACTGCGGTCTAATTTAAACCCAGCCTTAAATAAAGTATCTGCAAATACAATTAAAACGTTGCCATCTAAAGCTTCTTTAGCACACATTATAGCATGCGCAGTACCTAATGCTTCGGTTTGATAATGTATGGATCCCTTTGCGCCAAGTTTAGCAGCAACTTCTATCAAACGCTCTTCGGCCGCTTTGCCAAAGCTTGGATGTATTATGTATGCAACTTCTTCGATACCTTCTCCACAAACGTCTTTAAGGTCTTCAATAATTTTTTGTACAATTGGTTTTCCTGCAACAGGAATTAATGGTTTTGGAACGGTTAGGGTATGTGGCCTCATTCGCTTGCCCATACCGGCCATAGGTACTATTATTTTCATATTTTATATTAGTAGTTTTTGCTACTTTTTATCGTTTAGGTTTATTAATTATTCTGATATTACTTTCATTATATTACAACATCACCGTTGTCTCATTATGGTTTTTCAAGTAACATTTATTAATGCAATTAACTTTTCAGTTCTAATTAAAAAGGTAGTGCAATTGTTGTTATCTTCCTGTACTGCCATATCCACCTGCACCACGTTCTGTTGTTCCAAGTTCTTTAACGACTTGCCAGGTAGCCGTTTCATGTTTGGCTATAATCATCTGTGCGATGCGCTCTCCTTGTTTTATTTCAAAACTTTCGTTGCCTAAATTAACCAACAACACTTTTATTTCACCCCTATAATCTGCATCTATTGTTCCTGGTGAGTTAAGCACGGTAATGCCGTGCTTAAATGCTAAACCGCTTCGTGGTCTTATTTGCGCTTCGAAACCAATAGGCAACTCCATAAATAACCCAGTAGGAACTAATTTGCGTTGCATTGGAGCAAGTAGCATTGTTGCCTCTAGGTTAGCGCGTAAATCCATACCCGCTGAATACAATGTTTCGTATGCTGGTAACGGATGCTCCGATTTGTTAATGATGTTGATTTGCATAGCTTATAACCTTACGAAAATAGTGTTTTTATTCTAAAATGGTAAGTTGTATCCAAGTGTCTGGTTAAATGGTTATTTGCTTTTGTGTTTTATTGAACGGAAACAATGTATTTATAAAAAATTCTTGTTTCACGCTCTTTGTGTGATTCCTAAACATAAAAAAGCAAAACCATTAATAAAAAAACCGCGAAACACATGCCGTGTTTCGCGGTTTTTTGAAAAGTGTATTTACTAACGTTTAATTTATTTATTGATAGCAGCAGTCATTTCTTCGCTTTCTGGTTTTACAGATGATGGAAAATAAGATTGTAAATTACCATTTTCATCAATTAAAAACTTATTGAAGTTCCATTTTACTTCATAGTCGGCAAGGTTATTATTGCTTTTTTGGCATAACCATTGATAAACCGGATGTTGGTTTTTTCCTTTGACATCAATTTTTTCGGTTAAAGGGAAAGTAATACCAAAGTTCTTTTTGCAAAAAGCACCAATCTCTTCTTCACTGCCCGATTCTTGTCCAGCAAACTGGTTACAAGGAAATCCAATTACCACCAATTTGCCGTTATACTTCTCACTTAACTTTTGCAAGCCATCGTATTGTTTTGTGTAACCACACGCTGATGCGGTATTAACACATAAAATCTTCTTCCCCTTATAATCAGCAAAGTTAATGTTGCCTTTTCCGTCAAGGGTTTTAATTTTTAATTCGTAAAACGATTTTCCCATGGGCGCATGGACTGCGCTTTTAATTCTAAAAATAAAGCTGTAAGCTAACATGCCCAGTGCCGCAATTGACGACAGAATTAGTATTTTCTTTTTCATATTCATAAATTCAAAATAGCCTGTTGTACATCCTCCATTTGCCATTGTGGTGTTGATGTTGCGCCACA
>CANLLM010000092.1 GCA_947491825.1 Bacteroidota bacterium | reverse complement strand
GTTTACATTCATATTCTCCGTGTAGCTGCGACAAAATTTTCTTTTTTAAGACAGCGCTAAACTAAATTAAAAAATCCACTTTTCTCCACTTTCCCCCACTTTTGTGGAAAAGTTATCTTAATTTCTTACTTAACACGACATGATTATTAACTTAATTAACTGTAATACAAATATTTATGATTTGTGGTGGAATGTGGGTTGAATTTTGTTTTTTTTGGATGTTTTTAGCCAAACCATTCAAAATTTAATTTTATGGAAATGCGACATTGGCGTTTTTGGGATGAATGCTAAATATTATTTTTTAGCTTTGATAAGTATTAAAAATGAAAACAAATTCTGCTTTGCCAATTCAATGGATGAACTACTTTTTGATGGTGCTTTTAGCCTTCATGCCACTTGTTTACAATGATTCGGGAGTAGACCCTAATTTAATTCCACGACTTGCTTTAATGAGCCTTTATGTGCTTACAGTTTCAATTTATTTATTTGTAAGGCATAAAAATCTTCAAACAAATTACCACGTATTGGTTTTGATGCCATTTGCGTTAATTGCTGAGGCATGCTGGTATTCGGTATTAAATGCCACCAATCAAACGGAAGCAGTTTTTGTTACCACTTATTTTTTATATGCTAATCGTTTTATACAATTTAAATATGTAGTATATGGTATGGCAACGGCTTGTTTTGTATCCGTTTTATTGGTTTTAAAAGATGTGTATCTATTAAATAAGCTACATATCATTATATGGGAAAGTGATAACGTGTATAAAATCAATGCAACATTTGGCCAGAAAAATTTATTGTCGTCATACCTGCTTTTTACCATGTCATTTTTGGCAATTGCCATAAAAAATCAAACCAAAACAAACGGTTACCGCCTGTCTCCCCCAAAATATGGTTTTTCGCCAGGTATTTATTATTTACGATTACAAACGGATGAAGGTTACACCTACCATAAAATATTGATTAATTAACATGAAGGCCTGTAATGCAGGCCTTTTTTATTTGTGTAGCTTAACAACCTTTTGCCTATTTTCGCTAACTTTTATTTTATTCGATGAGTATACAAGTAGAGAAACTTACCAAAATTTACGGAACGCAACGTGCGCTTGACGAAGTTTCGTTCGAGGCCAAGCAAGGTGAAATATTGGGTTTTTTAGGTCCGAACGGTGCCGGTAAATCAACCACCATGAAAATTTTAACGGGATACATTCCTCAAACAAGCGGTATAGCCAAAGTTTTTGGTTTTGATGTATCAACGCAAACCATGGAGGTAAAAAAACACATCGGTTATTTGCCAGAGTTAAATCCCCTGTATACTGATATGTTTGTGAAAGAATACCTCATGTTTAGTGCCGAAGTACAAGGGTTAGGTAAAAACGCTAAAAAACTGATTGATGAGATGATTGATCGGGTTGGTTTAAGCCTAGAGTGTAAAAAGAAAATTGGTCAATTAAGCAAAGGATACAAACAACGTGTTGGCCTTGCACAAGCCATGTTACATAATCCTAAAGTATTAATATTGGATGAGCCAACATCAGGTTTAGACCCCAATCAAGTAGTAGAAATTCGCGAGTTGATTAAAGAAATCGGAAGAGATAAAACGGTCTTGTTATCAACGCACATTATGCAAGAGGTAGAGAGCATGTGTAACCGTGTAATTATTATTAACCAAGGCAAAATAGTTGCTGATGATAGCATTTCTGCCTTGCAGCAACACAGTAAAAACGAGTTAACCATTGTTGTTGAATTTAAAGAGGAAGTTGATGACTTGGCTTTAAAAAATATTGAAGGCGTAACTGCTGTAAAAATAAAAGGTAAAAAGTATTTGTTAAAATGTTCAATAGATGTGCGCGAGCATGTTTCTACCTTATCATCAAAACAAGGATGGATTTTATTATCAATGAGTTTGGAAGAAGACTCATTAGAATCTGTTTTCCAAAAGTTGACCAATAAATAATCGCTTACATGTTTACAATACTTAAAAAAGAAATCAGGTCGTTCCTTAGCTCGCTAATTGCTTACGTGGTAATTACCGTCTTTTTAATTGCGATTGGATTATTTATGTGGGTGCTGCCCGAGTACAATATTTTTGATATGGGTTATGCCAATATGGATACCTTATTTGGTATGGCCCCATGGGTATTTATCTTTTTGATATCGGCTATTACCATGCGCAGTTTTAGCGAAGAAAAAAAGAGTGGAACCATAGAAATCATCACCACAAAACCCTTAACCGATACACAAATTATTTTAGGTAAATATTTTGCCGGAGTGGTATTGGTGTTGTTTTCACTTATACCTACACTCTTGTATTTTTATACCGTGTACCAATTGGGAGCTCCCAAAGGTAACATTGATTTAGGCGCAACTTGGGGTTCATACATTGGATTGTTTTTTTTAGCAAGTAGTTTTGTGGCCATTGGTATTTTTGCATCGGCAATTACCGATAATCAAATTGTATCATTTATAGTAAGCATGTTTTTGTGCTACTGTTTTTACGCTTTATTTGATATGTTGGCCAATTTTAATTTACTTGGAACGTATGATAGCATTTTAGCATCATTGGGTATAAAAGCGCATTACGACTCGATGAGTCGTGGTGTATTGGATAGCCGTGATGTATTATACTTTTTAAGTGTAATCACTGCATTTTTATGGTCTACCAAAACCATATTTGGTTCACGTAAGTGGTAAATAAAGTATTGTAATTTTTTGATATAAACGCTGGGCGTTACACATGAAAAAAAGAAATTTTAAACTTCAATCGTTAACAGAGTTAGGTTTAGTATTAGGCTTACTTATTTTGTTGAACCTCATTTTAACCAATTACTTTTTTAGGATTGATTTAACTTCCGAAAACCGTTATTCATTATCGGAAAGCAGCAAAAAATTAGCGGGTAAGGTGGATGAGGTGTTGTTTGTTAAGGTGTATCTTGAGGGTGATTTTCCTGCAGGCTTTAAAAGGTTGCGCCAATCAACCAAAGAAATGTTAGACGAATTTTCTGCATATACCAATGGTAAAATGCAATACGAATTTATTGATCCGTTTGAAAACGCTGATGCCAAAAAAGCCAATGACATTTTAAGGGAGTTAGGTGAAAAGGGTTTGCAACCTACCAATGTGCAAATTAAAAAGGATGACGAATCAACCCAAAAGTTAATTGTACCGGGTGCTGTATTTTATTACAAAGGCAAAGAGTATCCCGTAAATTTATTAAAAGCACAATTTGGTCAAGGTCCCGAAGAGGTAATCAACGAATCGATTGAATTAATGGAGTACGAAATTGCAAACGTGCTCAGAAAATGTGTGGAAACCAAAGTAAAGCAAGTCGCTTTTATTGACGACCATGGCGAGTTAGGGCGTTGGGATGTGGCAGATGCTTCGCAAGAATTAAAAGAGTTTTATGCGGTAACCCGTATTCCATTGGCCTTGCAAACACCGCAAAGTTTAATGAAAAACGATGCGTTAATTATTGCCAAACCTACCACACAATTTAGTGAGTATGAAAAGTTTTTATTAGACCAATTTGTGATGCATGGCGGTAAAATTATGTGGTTATTAGAATCGCAAATTGCCGACATGGATAGCATGGGTAGAAATGCCATGTTCATGACAGGCAGTTATGATTTAAACTTGGACGACATGTTGTTTAAATGGGGGGTACGCGTTAACCCAAATATGGTTCAAGATTTACAATGTAATGCCATACCTATTTTAAGTATGCTGCGTAATGGTACACCGCAACAAAAGTTGTTGCCATGGATGTTTTTTCCAGTAGCGGCCCCATCGCAGCAAAATCCACATATTATTGTTAAGGGAATTGACCCTGTGTTATTTCAGTTTGCAAGTAGCATTGATACCACATCAAACAAAGACGTTAAGAAAACCATTTTATTAACCTCATCGCCATATTCGCGCACTGTTGGTGCTCCGGTAAAGGTTGATTTAAATATGGCCCGCACACAACCTGATCCTACTATGTTTAACATCGGAAACGTTCCGTTGGCTGTATTGCTTGAAGGGAAGTTTAATTCGTTGTTTCAATATAGGCCTGGTGCCAAAACCGATGCATTGCCATATAAACCATTTATTGAAAATGGTAAAATGATTGTGGTTTCTGATGGTGATGTGATACGCAACCAACGCAAAGAAAGTACTGGAGAAATTTTTCCATTAGGCTATGATAGGTATACCAACCAACAATTTGGCAACAAACGTTTTCTATTAAACTGCATGGATTATTTGTGTGATGACAGTGGAATAATTGAAGTGCGCGCAAAAGAAATAAAATTACGCTTGTTAGATAAAGGTAAACTTAAAACCGAACGTTTAAAATGGCAATTGGTAAACTTGTTTATTCCTATTGTCATCATGTTGGTATTTGGATTGGTAAATAAATTGATTCGTAAACGTAAGTACACGTTATAATTTTAGTAGTTTAAAGCATGAGCAAACAGATTAAAATATTATTGGTATTGATTGTAGCTGCTGCGGCAGTATATTTTTTAGTGGTACGCAAGCCTTGGAAATCCTACACAGGTAATGGTACCGATTTTGCCATTTCAGATACATTTAACATTACAAAAGTATTTTTGGCCGATCCAAGGGGTGGTAAGGTATTGCTTACCAAACTAGCAGACGGATCTTGGTTGGTAGACAACCATGTTGCTGCTGATAAAACCAAGATTAACCTGTTGCTGCAAACCATACACGATATAAAAATGCGCAACCCACTTTCAACAAACGAATTTAATACGGTAATAAAAGAGTTAACAGCTGCAGGTATTAAAGTAGAGTTTTATGAGGGGAATGATTTATTAAAAACCATTTATGTTGGGCAAATGACCTTAGACCAATCGGGCACATTTATGATGATAGATGGAGCCGAATCACCTTTTGTTACACATATTCCTGGGTTTGTGGGTTACTTAACACCACGTTTCCCAACCAATCCGGTTAAATGGAAAAGCAAATTGATTTTTGATACCAAGTTGGATGAGTTGGCTAAAGTAACTATTGATTACATCTTAACCCCATCGGAATCTTTTAGTTTAGATAACATTGCTGCAACCCCAGTTTTAAAAGATGCGGCAGGCAATGCTGTCCAGACCGATGCCAATTTTTTAAAATATTATGCAGGTAGTTTTACGCAACTATTTGCCGAGGCTTACGATGACAATTTTACTGCAGCTCAGCACGATTCTATTTTTCAAGGGGATGCCTTTTGCACCATCAAAGTAGAGAACAAAGCGGGTAAAACCCAAGCGCTAAAATTACACATTAAGGGCATTGATAAAAAAACCAAAAGCCGTTACAACGATGAAGGTAAAGAATTGACTTACGATACAGATAAGTATTTTGCTTTTGTAAACGGAGATAAAAATATGGTATACATTCAAAACTACAGTTTTGGACGTGTGCTTAAAAAGCTCAGCGATTTTAAAAGCGTGAAGTAATAATAAACCGCCAGCGGCTTTTTTGTGTTAGGGTAATGAACGGGTGAGTTAGACTTGATGGTCTACTTTAAAACTTCTGTTCACGAGGACGTTTCGTCCGTGTGTCGTTATTTACTCTAATTTGGTTATATAAATCCATTTATTACCTATTGTTATCATTCAAATTTACCATGCTTTGTTTTCCTAAATTCAAAAACAACCAAATATAAACTCAATCATAGTGTAGCTTAAATTAAACGGTTAAAGTTGATCATCAAGTTTTAAAAATATAAAGTATCATTTTCAAGCTTATTCAATACATTGGTTTTGACGCACACGGACGGGAACCCGAGTAATCAGGTCGTGATCGGGGATTTGTCGTTTGAAGTTTACGATCATATTTTTCTTTTTAGTTCTTCTTTTTCAGAAACTTTCCCCTAAGGTCAGAAAATTTTATTGTATCCTTAACGCTCAATGCTGTCGATAATAAACTGTATGTGAATTGAAACTCAAACACGAGGAAAAATATTTTGTGTTGCTCAAAGTCAGGGCTGTTGTTTTTAGCAAAGTAGTCAGAAGAAACGAAAAGTACAATTGAATAAATCAAGCTAACAAATAGCATTACCAATGTGGTTTTAAAGGAGTCAAGTAATGCGGAAAAATCATTTTCCTCTTCTAAAAATTCAATAAAGTCATTATCAGAAGATGTCATAATGATAGCTAAGGCTGCGAAAAACAAAGAAAATACTACTGAGAGCACTGTAATACCTGTATTATAAAAGGAAATGCAGAAACTCATTTTAAGCATTGTCGGCAAGAAGGTTGCTGTCGTCAAAGTCAATACGATGGAGATTACAAAATCCCAGCTTAATATAATATTTCTAAATTTCATTACTTAGTTCGGTTAACAATGTCTTGTAAAGTCTCGGATACAATTCTTAAAACATCAACTGCCTTTTCAAGGTCATTAGGAATTTGTTTCGTAACAATCTTTTCGCTATCTTTTGTACTGATTGTTTTTTCCTCGCCTTTCTCGTTAATGCCTGTCGCATCTGATTTTCCATAACCGTCTTCAGACATTAAAAATTTACTTTCTGTTTCTTCGTCAACAATAATTTGAGACTCAGGTTTTGTATTCTCCTGAATTTCTTTGTATTTATTGATGTTGTTCCTGCGTAATCTTTCGTCTATGGATTTCCATCTGTCTGCAAAATTAGGGTTTGATGGAAATAAGGTAATCATGATTTTTTTTATTGCCTTAAAGGAACGAACTTTCTCAATAAATGAATACTGCTCTTTGATAGGTGAAATGTAAAATTGGGTAAAATAGTTTCCATGATTTTGCTGAAACAACTTACAAAACTTGTCTATGAAAGTATTTTTTGTAATCACATTTGATACTTCGAAAAACATGAGAATACTCGAACTCGGGTCAATAATGAAACGAGCTTTTCCCTCAACTTTATTTCTAAGGTTTTCATCCCTTAATTTCCTTGTACTTTCGTCCACCACTTCTTCTATGTCCTCTGGATTATATTTTACAAGATGTCCAGCGATGTAGTCCTTGCCTTCATACTTAAAAACCTCAGTGTCAAAAAAACGATACACATAATTGCGATAAGTTGCGCTTGCTTCGTTCTTCAAACCATTCAGAAGAAAGTCAAACTTTTCTTTGTATTGTCCTCCTGATGTAATAGTGTATCGCGAGAAGAGAAGTTTTGCCATTATATTTTTTTTAATTTTATTTTATGTCCTTTCGTTGATGGATGGTCGTTATAACATGACCGCTAACTTACATATCTAGTATACTATAAACCGTGAAACCTATACATAATAAGGTCTGCACAGGCATTATTGTGCAAGTTTATTCGCTTATAAACGGGCAATACGTTTATACCATTGATAAATAAATGAATGGAATTTGGGCTAGGGGTATACATATAATGTTAAGGCTTAAATACAAAACCAAATAAGCAATTTGTTAGCTAAAAAACAAATATTAAATACAATAAAGTGAAATAAAAATGATATTAATGTGTGTGGGAGATGTGGTGGGTAAAGAGAAATCCGAAATTAGCTGCGCTGAATTGCGTTTCGATTTATGCAAACCACAAACAACCTTTCGAGTAATCGGGGCGCAACAGACGCTATGGTCTGTGCCTGCTCGAATAAGCTTTTAATATTCAACCTGTCAGCCCATATCTATGCTGCTATTTTTCCCACTTTAAGGATTCTATCATGTGTAAGATGTCCTTTTTTAAATAAGTAAGCACAGGCGAAACACTATCTACATTGGTACGTTCATTAAAATATAGGGCACCTCGCATGTAATTTTTTACACTATCGGTTACATAAAACTGAAAACTACTTGCTGTATTGCCGCTTAGTTCATACACCATGCCATGCAGCCTGTCGTTTTCTATGTAGGTTTCGTAAATCTCGTCTGCCTTTACGGTATGCTTGTATACCAAGGTGCGTGCATCTTCGGCAAGTTGATCCAACTCATTCGGGTTTTTTACCTGATCAAAACTAATGTGCAAAGTGGCATTGTAAGGTTGGTAGTAAATGTTAAACCAACACTTTTTGTTTTCCATGCTAAAGTCGGGTAGTACGGTTGCATAGTCTGGTATTTCGCAGCTAAATCCACAATCGTTGTGGTGGGTTTTATATTGTTTTTGTGGGAAAACAAAACGCTGAAATCCGCGTGGCTTCGGTGTGTACTCTTCACCACATCCAATAGCTAAAACAACTATGGTTAACAGCAATAATATTCTCATACGTTTAGGCGTGGTTTTGCGGGTTAAGTATTTCTACTTTTACCCTTTTAATTCTTCTTTTATCAGCCGATTCAATTACAAATTTAAAATCGGCATACACAATTTCATCCCCTTGTTTTGGCATTTCCTCTTGCAGCTCCAGCAACATGCCACCAAGGGTATCCGCATCTTGTCGGGCATCATCAAATACTTCACTTTCAATCTCCATAAACTTACACATGTCGTTTATGGCTATCTTGGCTTCAAACACAAAAGTATGCTCATTTAAGCGCGAGTAAAATACTTCGTCCTCATCAAACTCATCGTTAATCTCTCCAAATATTTCTTCTAAAATATCTTCCATGGTAACTATACCTTGTGTGCCACCAAACTCATCAACCACCACTGCCAAATGCACACGTTTACTTTGGAACTCTTTTAACAAATCGTCAATTTTTTTGCTCTCAGGCACAAAGTAAGGTTTGCGTATTAAAGTAAGCCAGTTAAAATCATCGTCATTGTGCATGTGAGGCAGTAAATCTTTAATGTACAGCACACCATTTATGTTATCTAAATTATCTGTATAAACTGGCACACGCGAGTAACCCCAGTCGTTAATTTTCATTAACAACTGCTTAAATGGCGTATCCGATTTAATGGCTGTAATATCAGGCCTTTGGCGCATAATCTGTTTTACGTTTATGTTGCCAAAATTTACAATAGATTTTAGGATGATTTTTTCTTCACGAGGTGTTTCTTCTTCGTTGGTAATTTCAATGGCATGTGT
>CANLLM010000091.1 GCA_947491825.1 Bacteroidota bacterium | reverse complement strand
ACATAAAATCATACCTTAAAGTATGATGTGCACATTTAAAAACGGTTTGGGGATAACGTTTTGTCCATGTACATTTACTTGCGTGCATGAAAACGGTGAAAACATTTTTTGCGGCCTTAGCCTTCACTCCTGGTTTATTTGCCCAAGACATAGCTGGTATCTCGTTACTCGAACACAACCAGAGTCATCCGGAAGAGGATGAAGTGGTGGAGGTGTCAACCCAAGAAAAACATTTTTCTAATTTACGTCAACTTACTTTTGGCGGTGATAATGCTGAAGCGTACTTCAGTTTTGATGGGAAAAAGCTATCGTTTCAAAGCAACAACCCAGCTTGGGGATTAAAGTGCGACCAAATTTTTTGGATGGACATTGAGGAAGCTGCAGATAATCGTATCTATCAACCCTTGAATGTAAGTAACCTAGAAGGTAGAACAACGTGTAGCTATTACCTGCCAGATAATAAACGCATTATTTACGCATCTACTTTTAAGGCTGGCAGCGAGTGTCCACCTGCCCCAGAAACTAGCGGACGTTACTTGTGGGCTATAGATCCCAACTACGATATTTTTATAGGTGATGAAAAAGGAAAAGTATTAAAACAGTTAACCGAAACACCAGGTTATGATGCCGAATCTGTAGTATCGCCCAAAGGAGATAAAATATTATTTACCTCAACCCGTGATGGAGATTTGGATTTGTACATCATGGACCTTAATGGTAAAAATATTAAACGTTTAACCAATACGTTGGGATACGATGGTGGTGCATTTTTTTCTCCAGATGGAAATACAATTGTTTTTAGAGCGAGTCGTCCGCAAGGCACAGATACGATAGATTATAAAAGTTTGCTTGAAAAGGGTTTGGTTGCTCCAACCAATATGGAAATATTTACCATGAATGTAGATGGCAGCAACCAGAAACAAATAACCAAACTAGGCAAAGCCAATTGGGCTCCCTATTATCACCCAATTGGCAATAGAATCATCTTTTCATCAAACCACCAAAGCGATAAAGGCTACGATTTTCACTTGTTTATGGTCAACACAGATGGAACAGGGTTGGAGCAAATAACATTTGAAAGTAAGTTTAATGCCTTTCCTATGTTTTCTCCTGATGGCAAAAAACTAGTCTTTTCTTCAAACAGAAATAACGGTGGAACCCGCGATACAAACGTTTTTATTGCCGATTGGGTAGAGTAGCCTAAAACAAATTTTGCATATTCTTTTTAAAGCACTAAAGCATAATTAAAGAGAAATAATTAAGTATTTTTATTTGTGCATTTCTTTACTTTACTGCAGCCACAGGATTAATCCAACTAATGCGCATGGTTCGGCTTATGCTTGGCCCACTAGCGCATAATTTGCCATAAAGTTTATGCTTTTGGGCTATTTTTAACTAAGTTCGTACCACTCAAAATGACTAAACGCTGGTTACCAAAAGAAGAACCCTCAAAAGATATCGTTGAAAACCTTTCATCGGCTATCAACGTAAACAAAACGCTCTCAGGTGTTTTGGCTCAAAGGGGTATAGTTACTTTTGAGGCCGCTAAAAAGTTTTTCCGCCCACAATACGCTGATTTACACGACCCCTTTATTATGCTAGGCATGGATAAAGGCATAATTAGAATTGAACAGGCTATTGCAGCGAATGAGAAAATTTTAATTTATGGTGATTATGATGTTGACGGTACAACATCTGTTGCAATTGTTTATGCATTTTTATTGGCCCGCTATCCGTACGTAGATTTTTATATTCCAGATAGGTATATCGAGGGTTATGGCATTTCATTTAAAGGGATTGATTGGGCTTCAGAAAACAACTTCTCGTTAATTATTGCCTTAGATTGTGGGATAAAATCTGTAGATCGTGTGGCTTATGCCAAAGAAAAAGGTGTTGATTTTATTATTTGCGATCACCATTTACCAGGCGAGGTAATTCCCGATGCAGTAGCTATTCTTAATCCAAAACAATTAAATTGCCCTTATCCGTTCAAAGAACTTTCTGGTTGCGGCATAGGGTTTAAATTAATACAAGCATATGCTGCTAAGCATAATATCCCTTTTGCCGAGGTTGAACAATACATGGATTTAGTAGCCATTAGTATTTCTGCCGATTTGGTTCCAATTTTGGATGAAAACCGCATATTGGTTCATCATGGCTTACGTAAGTTAAAATCAAACCCAAATAAAGGCTTAAGCGCGTTATTAGATACTTATGCTGTTAAGCCAGAATATAGCGTGAGTGATGTGGTATTTTTTATTGGTCCGCGTATTAATGCAGCAGGGCGCATTGCCGATGCAAAAGATTCGGTTCGATTAATGACATCAAACGATTACGCAACCGCAAAAGAAATAGCAGAGTTGGTTAATCAACACAACACTGAACGTAGACTATTTGATAGCGATATAACCTTACAGGCTTTTGAAATGATTAAACATGATGAACAATTTGCCGACCGCAAATCAACGGTATTGTTTAATAACGCATGGCACAAAGGTGTTATTGGAATTGTAGCTTCACGTTTAATAGAAAAATTTTATCGCCCAACCATTATTTTAACCGAAAGTAACGGGCTTGCAACAGGCAGCGCGCGTTCGGTTGAAGGTTTTGATTTATACAGTGCCATTGAAGAGTGCAGTGATTTATTAGAACAATACGGAGGCCATACACATGCTGCTGGATTAACCTTAAAGTTAGAAAACGTAAAACCATTTGCAGAAAAATTTGAACGCATTGTCTCATCCAATATAGTAGAGCGCAGCTTAACTCCAGAAATTGAATACGATGCAGAAATACCGCTTCGTTCCATCTCTCCAAAGTTTTTTAATGTACTAAAACAGTTTTCCCCATTTGGCCCAGGAAATCAAAGTCCAATGTTTATGAGTAAAAATGTTTGGGAAGTTGGCGATGTAATGATAGTGGGCAATAACCACCTAAAAATGAGTATTACCCAAGAAGATGGTGGACGTATTTTTAAAGCCATTGCATTTGGTTTAGGCGAGCATTACGACAAAGTATCTCAAGGCATTTCGTTTGATATTTGTTACACGGTAGAAGAGAACCATTTTAATGGGCACGTTAATCTACAATTGAATATTAAAGATATTTTGTTTAGAAGTTAATCCAATACGCTTGCTTTCCTATTCCTCACCACCCTGAATAGCTGAAAGCAACTTATAAGCACCCTGGGCAACAATGTCTTTGTTGTTTAAATCTTGGGTTGATGTAAAGGCTGTAAAACCATTTTCCTCTCCAAGTTTCTCTACCTCAACACGGGTAAAAGTATAACTGTTGTTTAGTTTTTTACTCAACAAAAACACATACGATTTACCCTCAAAATCAACAAATGCATTGTTGGGTAAAGTAATGTTAGTAAAGGTCTTTACATCAATAAAAGCTGTTAAATACATACCCGGTAATAAGTCTTTGTCTTCTTGGTTTAAATGACAATGCACGCGAACGGTTCGGTCATCACTAATCTCCCTGCCAATTAAATGCACTTTGGCAAAACGTTCTTGATTTTCATTGGACAATGTAAATGCTACTTTCTGACCGATTTTTATGTGGTGTATGTCTTTTTCAAACACACTAATTTCTGCGTGTAAATGTTCGGTATCTACAATTTCAAATAATACCGTATTGGCTGTCACAAAAGCACCAATATTAACATTTACCTTGGTTACGTATCCGTTAATTGGCGAAGTAAGTGCTACCGCTTTTTGAATATTACCTTTTTCTAACTTAGCCACATCAATTTGTATCAACTCTAACTTAGCCCGTAAACCATTCACACGGGCTTGCATCACTTCAAAATCCGTTTTGGCTTTTTGTAGCGTTTTTCTGCTGTTTACTTCTTCTTTAGCCAACTCTTGTTGTCTGTCTAGTTCGTTTTTTAAATAAGTAAGCATACTTTTATTTTCTAAATAATCTTGTTGCAGCTGAATGTAATCGGGGTGTTCCATTTGTGCAATTACCTCGCCATTGCTTACGTGTATACCTTGTAGCAACTTGGTAGTTTTTAAAAAACCACCGTAAGACGCAGATATACTTACTAAGTTTTGTGGCGGCACATCTAATTTACCATTTACTTTTATTTTTTGGTTGATGTTTTGGCTAACAGGTTTTGCTAACGCAACACCCGCATTATTAAATTGAGTTGATGTTAAAACAATGATTTCTTCCGCAGTGCTATCTGTTGATTTATCGGTAACCTTGGTTTGGTTTTTACTACCGCATGCCACAATAAAAAATAACGTTGCAGCTATAAGTATGATGTTATATTTTAAGTTTTTCATGTAGTTATTTTTCATTTATTCCAGTTAAAAACTGGAGGTTAAAAATGGAGTTGTTATGGGTTTTTACGGCAAGCAAATAATCTTGTTTAATTAAAGTAGCATTGCGTGTGGCGTTTAAATATTCGGTGTAACTGATATCGCCTTGTTTGTATGCTTTTTGCGCTTGATTAAGCACCAGTTCTGCGTTTGGTAAAGCGCTGTTTATATAATAATCTAAATTATTTTTGGCACGCTTGTATTCAGCAATGGCCGTTTTGTGTTCATTGTTTAAACCGATTTCATATTGCTGGTAATATTGTTGCGATGTGCGCGATTGTATATTTGCTGCCTTTATTCTAGATGCATTTGGAAAATACCAAAGCGGAATGTTAATACCCAATAAAAAACCTTGAAAACGATTGCCAGGTGTGGCAATGCTGGCATCATTATAATTTACAGACCCAATTAAGGTTTGGTTAAAATAACCCACCTTTAAATCGGGTAAGGTTTTGTTTAACTCTACATTTTTTTGTTGTTGGGCAATGCTTATTTGCTGCTGCATATAAGCCAACATGGGGTTGTTTTTTATTTGGGTTGAATCAATATTTAATTCCAGTAGCGCAGGCTTTAATTCGGTTTCTTTTAATGTGATGGAATTGCTTGTGTTTAACAAAGCCATGATTTGAAACATACTTGCACCTATCTCTAATTTATTTTGTTTAAGTTGATTTTGGGCTTCCATAAAATGCATTTGTGCTGTAGATTTTTCCAGTAAAGTGGCCTCGCCTGCATCATACCTTAATTTTGCTGCACTTGCAAATGTTTGATATAGGCTATCTGTTTTTTCCAGCAACGCTTGCTGCGCATATAAATATTGTAAGTGTGTGTAGGTTTGCCTTATTTCAAAAGCCAAATTATTTTTAACATGCTGCAGTTGATATTTCCCAGCTTTTATTTGGTTATTCCCCAATTTATTTTGAGCAATAAATACAGTTGGAAACGGAATTATTTGTGAAACGGTAAGGTTATTGTCGTTTTTATAAAAGCTGTTGTACTGCCCTTGCATATAGGTAAAATCTGTTTTGGGCAACTCGGTGGCAGTGCGCTTAATGGCTTCCTGGTATGTTATGTTTGTTTCATTTGCAGCAACGCCTGCATTGTTACTTAAAGCCTTTTGCACGGCCTCTTGCATGCTTAAAATTTGCGTTGATTGAGCATATGTACTTAATCCCAATACTAAAAACAAAGGAATAAATACTGTCAACTTTTTACTTTTTAAATAAGCACCTTTTTCAAACAACAAATACAACACAGGTAAAATAAACAAGGTTAAAAAGGTAGCAGAAACCAAACCACCAATAACAACCGTTGCTAGAGGTTTTTGCACCTCGGCACCACTACCATGAGACAGCGCCATAGGTAAAAAGCCTAATGATGCCACCAAGGCTGTCATTAACACAGGGCGTAATCTGCTTGATGTTCCACGTAAAATAATTTCCAGCGGATTTTTGGCTTTATTTAGTTTAAGGTGATTAAACTCTCCAATCAATACAATACCATTTAATACTGCCACACCAAACAAGGCAATAAAACCGATACCTGCTGAAATACTAAATGGCATATCGCGCATCCATAAAGCAGCAATGCCGCCAATGGTACTTAATGGTATTGCAGTAAAAATTAGTGTAGCCTGCTTAAACGAATGGAATGTAAAAAACAGCAGCATAAAAATAAGCAACAATGCAATTGGAACAGCAACAACCAATCGATTACGTGCCTCTTCTAAGTTTTTAAATGCACCACCATAAGTTGAATAGTAGCCTGGCTCAAACTTAATTTCCTTTTCAATTGATTTTTTGAGATCATCGACTACCGTTTGGATATCGCTGTTACGCACATTAAATCCAACCACAATTCTACGTTTTGCATCATCTCGTTGTATTTGGTTTGGTCCAACTTTAAGTTGCACATCTGCCAATTGCCTTATTGGAATTTGATCTCCCTTTGGGCTGGTTACAAATAAGTTTCTTACATCTTCAATATCTGCTCTATTGCTGGAATCAAGCCTAACCACCATATCAAATCGTTTCTCGTTTTCAAATACCAATCCTGCACTTTCACCTGCAAATCCAGCCCGTATGGCCATATTTACATCACTTATGTTTAAACCAAATAATGCAATTTTTTCACGGTTGTAATTAACTACTACTTGAGGTAGGCCTCCCACTTGCTCAACATAAACATCAGATGCACCATTTGTTTTTTGTGCTATTGCTCCAACTAGTTTTGCATAATGTGCAAGTTGATTCAAGTCTTCTCCATAAATTTTTACCACTACGTCTTGACGGGCTCCTGTCATTAACTCGTTAAATCGCATTTGTATAGGTTGCTGAAAACCGTAGCTAATTCCAACCATGTTTTCTTCAAGTTTATGCTGCATTTTTTCGGCCAATTCTTCACGTGTCTCGGCAGAAGTCCATTCGTCTTTTTCTCTTAATATAACCATTAAATCGCATGCCTCAACAGGCATGGGGTCGGTTGGAATTTCTGAAGAGCCAATTTTACCTATTACTTCTTTTACTTCTGGAAAATTATCTAGCAATACTTGTGCTGATTTTTGAGCAGCATCAACCGTCTCACTCAAACTACTTCCAGTCATAATGCGCGTTTCTACTGCGAAATCACCTTCATCTAATTGCGGAATAAACTCGCCACCAAGTGTCATAAATAATGCAATACTTCCGGCAAAAGCGAAAACAATGGCACTCAAAACAACGGCTTGTTTACGTATTACCCAAACAAACATGAGCTGATAAACTACCTGTATTTTCGAAATCATTCGATCAGAAAAAGTAGGCGTTTGATTGATCTTTTTGCTCAACACCAAAGCACTCATCATTGGCACATAAGTAAGGGATAAAATAGATGCGCCAATTATAGCGAAGCTTACTGTTTGCGCCATGGGTTTAAACATTTTACCTTCAATGCCAACTAATGCTAAAATGGGTATGTAGACAATTAAAATGATGATTTGACCAAATATGGCGCTCTTCATTATTTTTGATGCAGCATGCTCAACCTCCTTGTTCATGTGCTGCTGGGTAAGTGGCGCACGGCTTCTTCTCAAACCCAAATAATGTAAGGTGGATTCAACAATAATTACTGCACCATCTACTATCAAACCAAAATCAATAGCGCCTAAACTCATTAAATTACCCGATACACCAAACAAATTCATCATGGCTACTGCAAACAGCATAGCTAAAGGAATAACAGAAGCTACCACCAATCCTGCTCTGAAGTTTCCGAGCATCAATACTAAAACAAATATTACAATAAGTGCTCCTTCTAATAGGTTTTTGCTCACTGTACCAATGGCACTATTCACTAATTTTGTTCGGTCTAAAAACGGCTCAATAATTACACCTTCGGGTAAAGTTTTTTCTATTTGTGTTATTTTATCTTTTACATTTTTAATTACTTGTGAGGAGTTTTCTCCCTTTAGCATCATTACCACTGCACCAACCACTTCTCCCTGGTTGTTGCGTGTCATAGCGCCATAACGAATGGCCGATCCCAACTTCACTTCACCTACATTTTTTATTAAAATGGGAATTCCGTTTGATGTATTTTTTACTACAATGTTTTCAATGTCTTCCTTATTGGTAATTAGGCCCTCTGTTCTAATAAAATATGCGTTAGGTTTTTTATCAATATACGCACCACCCGTATTTTGGTTGTTTACTTGAAGTGCATGGTATACTTCGTTAATACTTAAGTTTAAACTCTTAAGCTTTTCTGTATGTAAGGCAATTTCGTACTGTTTTAATTTACCTCCAAAACTACTTATATCTGCTACACCTTTTGTGCCCAATAATTGCCTGCGTACAATCCAATCTTGTATGGTTCGGAGTTCCATGGCATCGTATCGTTTTTCGTAACCGGGTTTGGCGTGAATCACATACTGAAAAATTTCTCCTAAACCTGTAGTAAGCGGAGCAAGTTCTGGATTTCCCATACCTGCAGGAATTTGTTCTTTGGCTTTCCCTATCCGTTCGTTTACTTGTTGGCGGGCCCAATAAACATCAACATCATCATCAAACACAATGGTTACAACCGACAAGCCAAACCTGGAAAATGAACGTATTTCATGTATGCCTGGAATAGTTGCCATGGTTTGTTCAATCGGGAAGGTTACAAATCGTTCAATATCTTCGGCACCGCTGCTTGGCGCTACAGTTAGTATTTGTACCTGATTGTTGGTGATGTCAGGCACCGCATCAATAGGTAATTTACTTAATGAGTATAAGCCCCAAATAACTAATGTAAGCGTAAAAAGGCCTATAATAAGTTTGTTCCGAACACTAAATCGGATTATAGCTTCTAACATAGTTTTACTATGAATAAAATAATTTGAATAAGAAAATCATGCGCAAGAATGGGCGCAGATAAACAATATTTATTTAGACAAGCTTAGGTGGTTGCCATATTGATGCGGCATTATTGCTTGGCACATGTTCATTAATAACAACAAAATGCTCGGTTTGATAATTAAACTCGGGGAGTTGAATATGTATACCCACCGTAGTTACTGCTAAAGGAATAACCTGTGCATGTTGGCAGTGTTGTTGCTTTTGTGTACCCGGTAGGTTTTCGTGTTCATGTGCATCGGTTTGCATATGTTCGGTATCACCGTAATGCAGCTGGATGAAGGCAATTGCACCAATAGACTCGTGCTCTGTTAAGTGATGATAGTAGTGTGCAGCCAATGCAGGGAGTCTTAGTACCTGATGCATAATTGCATCGGGTAGCGTAATACTCGTAGTAAGTAAAAAAAGTAATATGTATTTAG